>JBDSDC010000083.1:0-13586 GCA_039920725.1 Croceibacterium sp.
TCGGCCGAAGTGCTCGCCAGCTCGCCGTCGAACGCGAACACCAGCATTGCCGCGGCTCCGGCGGCGGCGAACAGCTCCTCGCGCTGCGCCAGCGTCGTCAGCCGAAACGGCGGCACATGCGGGGCGAAGTGCCGGACCGGGTGGGGATCGAACGTCGCCACCACCACGGGCCGAGCTTCCGCCTGGCCCCAGTTGGCCGCCTCGCGCACCACCGCCTGGTGGCCCAGGTGGAACCCGTCGAAATTGCCCAGCGCCACGATCGCACCGCGCAATTGTTCGGGAAACCGCTCGCGGTGGCTGAGACGCATCACGCTCCCCCCTCCGGCAAGCGGGCAGGGCGCTTTTCGAGCGTGACGAAGCTGTGCGCGGGCCACTCGCCGTCCGCCGCGCGTTCCTCGCGCGCGGTCTCGACCCATTCGGACCCGGGGTAAGGCATGGTCAGGTCACCGAGGGTTTGTTCGTGGACTTCGGTCAGTTCGATGCGCGTCGCATAGGGCATGAACAGGCGGTAGATGTCCGCCCCGCCGATGACGCTTACGTCGCCGTCTCCGGCCAGCGCCAACGCCTGTTCGGCGCTATGCACTACGTCCGCGCTCGGTGCGGCCCACTCGCTGTCGCGGGTCAGCACGATGTGCCGCCGGCCCTTGAGCGGCTGGGGAAAGCTCTCGAAAGTCTTGCGCCCCATGATCATCGGCGTGCCGGCGGTATGCGCAACGAACCGGCGCAAGTCTTCGCGGATCCGCCACGGCACTTGCCCATCGCGCGCGATCACGCCGTTGTCGGCCCGCGCGACGATGAACACCACGTCGCGCGCCATCAGCCCGGCTCCGAGCCGACCCGCGTCACATGGCCCATCTTGCGCCCCTCGCGCGCTTCGCCCTTGCCGTAAAGGTGAAGGTGCGCCGCGGGGTCGGCCAGGATTGCCGGTTCTTGCGCGGCCATGTCGCCGATCAGGTTGGTCATCGCGATCGGGCCGAGCGTGGCGGTGTCGCCCAGCGGCAAGCCGCAGATCGCGCGCACGTGGTTTTCGAACTGGCTGGTGACCGCGCCCTCGATGGTCCAGTGCCCCGAATTGTGGACCCGCGGGGCCATCTCGTTGAACACCGGGCCCGCCGCGGTGGCGAAGAACTCGCAGGTCAGCACCCCGACATAGCCGAGCGCCTCGGCCGCGGCTTGCGCCAATCGCCGCGCTTCGCCGACTTGCTCGCCGACGATCGCCGGCGGCGGCAAGGTCGAGCGCATCAGGATGCCGCCGTCGTGCTCGTTGCGCGGCGAATCCCAGAACCGCACCGCGCCGTCATGCCCGCGCACCAGGATCACCGAGAACTCGGCTTCGAACCGCACCAGGCCTTCATAAATCAGCCCGTCGTCGGGCACAGGCAGGCCGGCCACTTCGCGCACGTCGGAGATCCGCCACTGGCCCTTGCCGTCGTAACCGTCGCGGCGGGTCTTGAGGATGCCCGGCGTGCCGACGTGCTCGATCGCCCCGGCCAGCTCGTCTTCGGCATCGACCACGGCATAAGGCGCCGCATGGGCGCCGAGATCTTCGGCAAAACGCTTTTCGCGCAAGCGGTCCTGCGCCATTTCCAGCGCCCGCGTGCCGGGCACCAGCAGCCCCGCGGGCAAGGCGCCAAGCGGCGCGACCGGCACATTCTCGAATTCGTATGTCACCACCGCGCAGTCATCAGCGAACGCCGCGAGTGAAGTGCGGTCGTGCCACTCCGCGCACGTGAACTTTGCGCTGACTTCGGCGGCGATGCTGTCCTTGTCGGGTGAGTAGATGTGGCAGCGATAGCCGAGCTGCGCCGCGGCCATCGCGAGCATCCGCCCGAGCTGGCCGCCGCCAAGAATGCCGATCGTCGCGCCGGGCGGGATCATCGCGTTATTGCGGGCGCTCGGCGACACTTGCGGTCTGCGCGGCGCGGAACGCCTGCACCCGGGCCGCCAGTGCGGTATCGCCGAGCGCCAGGATCGCCGCCGCCAGCAGTCCGGCGTTGGTCGCCCCGGCTTCGCCGATCGCCAGCGTGCCGACCGGGATCCCGGCGGGCATCTGGACGATCGACAGCAAGCTGTCCTGGCCCTTGAGCGCGCGCGATTCGACCGGGACTCCGAGCACCGGCAAGTGAGTCATCGAGGCGACCATGCCGGGCAAGTGCGCCGCGCCGCCCGCCCCGGCGATAATGACCTGGAAACCTTCCGCCGCCGCGCCCTTGGCGAACGCGGCCAGCCGGTCGGGGGTGCGGTGGGCCGAAACGATCCGCGCTTCGTAGGCCACGCCGAGCTTGTCGAGCGCATCGGCGGCGCACTGCATCGTCGGCCAGTCGGACTGGCTGCCCATCACGATTGCGACTTTTGCCGCTACCGGTGCCCCCACGTCATCGGTCCCTCAGGTAATGCCGCTCGCCCGCGACCATCTCGTGGTCGAACTCGTAGACGATCGGCTGGCCAGTGGGAATCTCCAACCCGGTGATCTCCGCATCGGAGATCCGCGACAAGTGCTTGACCAGCGCGCGCAACGAATTGCCATGGGCCGAGACGATAACTGTTTCGCCTTGGGCCAAGACCGGCAGGATCGTTTCGTTCCAGTACGGCAGCACACGCTCGATCGTCAGCTTGAGGCTTTCGGTCGCAGGAATCGCGATCCCAGCGTAACGCGGATCGGACGCGAGATCGTACGCGCTGCCAGGTTCCATCGGCGGCGGCGGCAAGTCGAAGCTGCGGCGCCACTGGCGCACTTGCTCGTCACCGTGCTTGGCCGCCGTCTCCGCCTTGTTCAGGCCGGTCAGCCCGCCGTAGTGCCGCTCGTTCAAGCGCCAGTCCTTGACCTCGGGGATCCACAGCCGGCCGCACGCTTCGAGCGCGAGGTGCAGCGTCGTGATCGCGCGGGTCTGCAGCGAGGTGAACGCGCGTGTCGGCAGCACCCCCTTGGCCGCCAGCAAGGCGCCCGCCGCGCGGGCTTCGGCCACGCCCTGCTCGGTCAGGTCGACGTCCCACCACCCGGTGAAACGGTTCTCCAGGTTCCACTGGCTCTGGCCGTGGCGGACGAGGATCAGCGTGGGCAAGCGGCGCTCCCTTGCGGCAAGGCCCGCCCGTTAGCTGCGGTCGGTATCTTTGGGAAGGGCGCGGCCCGCCTGGTCCAGTTCGCGCGCCTGCGCCTTGCGGCGGCGCAAGTTCTCGCGCAGCTTGTCTGCCAGGCGTTCCTCACGCGTGGGTTTGCGCCTTTCATCCATCGGCAACGCCTTGCCGTTATGGCGCGGCGGGCTCAAGCCTTGGCTTGACAGCGGGGGGCCGCCCGACAATAGCGCGCCCCGTCCCGGCGCTGCTGTAGCTCAGTGGTAGAGCGCACCCTTGGTAAGGGTGAGGTCGAGAGTTCAATCCTCTCCAGCAGCACCATTCCCGATCAGTCAGCCCCCGCTTCGGCGCGCACGTCCGCCCACTCGGGGTGGCGGCGGAATTGCGCGGCGACGTAGCTGCACTGCGGCTCGATGCGAAAACCCTGCGCGCGCGCATCGGCGACCAATGCCTCGACCAGCTTCTGCGCCACCCCCTGCCCGCGGGCTTCGTGCGGCACGTAGGTATGATCGGCGATCCGCGTTTGCCCGCGCGCCACCCAGGTCAGCTCGGCCGGGCGCGCCGCGCCGGGCACTTCGGCGCGATAGGCGCCAAGCGCTTCGGTCCCGCTGCGGGTGATGTCCATGCCGCGATCTCCTTCTTGCCCCCTAACCGCGGGCAAGCCATGGCGTTCCGGTGCAGTTCCTGTCCGACAACGCCGCCTCGGTCCATCCCCGCATCTGGGGCGCGATGCGTGCGGCCGATGCGCCCGACACGCCTTATGACACCGATGCGATGAGCGGAAAGCTGGACGCGGCGTTCTCGGCGCTTTTCGGGCGCGAGGTCGCGGCGCTGTGGGTCGCCAGCGGCACCGCCGCCAATTGCCTGGCGTTGGCGACTATGGTCCAGCCGCACGGCGCGGTGCTGTGCCACCGCGAGGCGCATATCGAAATGGACGAAGCGGGCGCGCCCGGATTCTATCTCCATGGCGCCAAGCTGGTCCTGGTCGAAGGCGATGGGGCCAAGATCGCTCCTGCGGCGGCCACAGCCGCGCTCGGCGCGATCCGGGGCGATGTTCATCAGGTGCAAGTCCACGCGCTGTCGCTCACCCAGTCGACCGAATACGGCTTGTGCTACCGCCCGGCGGAACTGGCGGCGCTGACGGGAGTGGCGCGCGGGCGCGGCCTGAAGGTGCAGATGGACGGGGCCCGCTTCGGCAATGCCGTCGCGTTCCTCGGCTGCGCTCCGGCCGAAGCCTGCGGCGATGTCGATGCGCTGAGCTTCGGCTGCGTCAAGAACGGAGGGATGAACGCCGAGGCGATCGTGTTCTTCGATCCCGCGCTGGCCGACGTCGCGCGCTATCGCCGCAAGCGCGCCGGCCACTTGCAATCGAAGGGCCGGTTCCTGGCGGCACAGATCCTGGCGCTGCTGGAAGGCGATTTGTGGCTCGCGAACGCGCGCACCGCCAATCACGCGGCGGCAGAGATCGCGGCTGGGGCCAGCGCGCGCCTGCTCCACGCGGTCGAAGCCAACGAACTGTTCGTCGCTTGCACCGCCGCCGAGCGCACCGCGCTCCGCGCGCAGGGCTTCGGGTTCTACGACTGGGGCGCGGATGCCGCTCGGTTCGTCACCGCATGGAATACCCGTTCGGGCGATGCGGAGGCACTCGGCCGCGCGCTCGCCGCGCTGTGACGGGCTCCCCGCCACCCCATGCGCTGCTGCGGCCGCGCATCGCGATCCCGTTCCTGGCGATTTCGCTCATTTGGGGCTCGACCTGGTTCGTGATTACCGGACAGATCGCGCATGTGCCCCCGGCATGGTCGGTCGCGTGGCGGTTCGTGTTGGCGACGGCGGGGATGTTCGGGGTGGCGCTGGTCACGCGCCGCGTCCTCGCGATGCCGGCCGCCGGGCATGGTCTGGCGCTGGCGATCGGCCTGTTCCAGTTCAGCGGCAATTACAACTTCGTCTACCAGGCCGAACGGCACGTGACCTCGGGTCTGGTCGCGCTCATGGTCGGGCTGATGATCGTGCCCAATACGGTGCTCGGGCGGGTGCTGCTGGGGCAGAAGATCACACCCAGATTTGCCCTCGGCAGCGCCGTCGCCATCGCCGGGATTGTGCTGCTGCTGGTCAACGAAACGCGCGAGGCCAGGCTCGGCGGCAATGTCGCCGCAGGCACCTGGCTGGCGCTGGCCGGAATGCTCGCGGCGTCGATCTCCAATGTCGTGCAGGCGGGAAAGGCGGGCAAGGGCATTCCGCTGGCGACGCTGATCGCATGGGCGATGCTTTACGGCACGGTGATCAACATCGCGCTGGCGTGGGCGCTGGCGGGGCCCCCGGTGCTGCCGCGAGAGCCGCGCTATTGGGCCGGCACCGCTTACCTCGCGTTTGCAGGGTCGGTGGTCACCTTCCCGCTCTATTACGGGCTGATCCGTGCGATCGGCGCGGGCCGCGCGGCGTATCACAACGTGTTGGTGGTCATCATTGCGATGGGGCTGTCGACTCTGCTCGAAGGCTACCGCTGGTCCCTGCTGGCGGCGGTCGGCAGCGTGCTGGCGCTCGCCGGGCTGGTGGTCGCGCTAAGGGCGAAGTCCGTGACCAGCGACGCAAGTCCTTCGCGGTAAGTCGGGTACTGCGGCCGCCAGCCGAGCACGCGCCTGGCCTTGCCGTTCGCGACCCGTCGGTTCTCGGCGTAGAATGCGCGGGCCGGTGGGGATAGGCCGGCATCGTCCAGCGATTGCAGCGGCGGCAACGGGGCGCCCGTCAGCCGGCAGGCTTCCTCGACCACCGCGTTCTGGCTGGCCGGCAAGTCGTCGGCGAGATTGTAGGCGCCAGCCGGCGCGTCAAAGCCGGCCAGCACACCGGCGGCCAGATCCTCGACATGGATGCGGCTGAACACCTGGTCCGGCAGGTCGATCCGGTGCGCCGTTCCCGCGCGAGCTCGGTCGAGCGGGTTGCGGTCCGGGCCATAGATGCCCGGCAGGCGAAACACGCGCGCGCCGCGATCCAGCCAGGCCGCGTCGGCCGCCGCGCGCCCGCTCCGCCGGCCGCCGCCGATCGGCGCGGTCTCGTCGGCCCACGCGCCCCCGGTGTCGCCGTAGACGCCGGTCGACGACAAGTAGCCGAGCCAGCCCCGCGTCAGCGTATCGCCATAGCGCAGCAACACCGGATCGCCCTCGGTACTGGGCGGGACCGAGCTCAGCACGTGGCTGGCCCTCCCGAGGGCGGCACGCACCGCCGCCGCGTCGTCGAACGCCAGTTCGCCCGCGTGACCGGTTCCGGTGACAATCCAGCCGAGCGCCTCGATCGCCGCCCGAATACGCTTGGCCGAATAGCCGAGGCCGAAAATGAACAGATGCGCCACGCCGCGCGTTCTACGCATTGGACCGGCTAACGGAAGCGCCTAGGAGCCTCCCCCATGGATATCGCCCGCACTCCATCGACGCCCGACGGCAATCCCGAAATGGCCGACGCTCCGCCCGAGCCCAAGGTCCCGACGCTGATCCGGCGCGAGGATTACCAGCCGTTCGCCTGGCTCGTGCCCGAAGTCTCGCTCGATTTCGCGCTGGGCCTCGCGCGGACCCGCGTCACCGCCAGGCTTACAGTCCACCGCAACGCCAAGGCGCCGCCGAACGGAACGATCCGCCTCGAAGGCGACGGAATCGAGCCCCTGTCGGTCATGGTCGACGGCGAGGCGGTCAACAGCTGGTCGCTCGACCAGGGCGATCTGATCGTGCCGCTCGCGGGCGATAGTCATCTGATCGAAGTAGTGACCGAGATCGACCCGTCGGCCAACAGCCACCTGATGGGGCTCTATGCCTCGAACGGGATGTTGTGCACCCAATGCGAGGCCGAAGGCTTTCGGCGGATCACGTTCTTCCCCGACCGCCCCGATGTGCTCTCGACTTACAAGGTGCGGATGAGTGGGCAGAAGGAGCTGTTTCCGGTCCTGCTGTCGAACGGCAATCGCGAGTCCGCCGGTGACAACGGCGACGGCACTCACTGGGCCGAATGGCACGATCCGTGGCCCAAGCCTTCGTACTTGTTCGCCCTCGTCGCCGGCGACCTGATGTGCAACCGCGACCGATTCACCACCAAGTCCGGACGCGCGGTCCAACTCGGCATCTGGGTCCGCGAAGGCGATCTCGAACGCACTCACCACGCGATGGATTCGCTCAAGAAGTCGATGAAGTGGGACGAGGACACGTTCGGCCGGGAATACGATCTCGATACTTTCAACGTCGTCGCGGTCAGCGACTTCAACATGGGGGCGATGGAAAACAAGGGCCTCAACGTGTTCAACACCCGGTACGTGCTGGCCGACCCGGAAACCGCGACCGACGGCGATTATGACGGGATCGAGGGCGTGATCGGGCACGAATACTTTCACAACTGGTCGGGCAACCGGGTGACGTGCCGCGACTGGTTCCAGCTGAGCCTCAAGGAAGGCTTCACCGTGCTCCGCGACCAGCTGTTCAGCCAGGACATGGGCAGCGCGGCGGTCAAGCGGATCGAGGACGTGCGGGTCCTGCGCGGGATACAGTTCCCCGAGGATTCGGGACCGCTGGCGCACCCGATCCGGCCCGACAGCTACCGCGAAATCTCCAACTTCTACACCGCCACGGTCTACAACAAGGGCGCCGAAGTCATCCGCATGATGCGCACGTTGGCGGGGCCCGAACGCTTCCGCCAGGGGACCGATCTGTACTTCGAGCGGCACGATGGCCAGGCGGCGACCTGCGAGGACTTCATCAGTGCGATCGAAGTCGGCGCCGGGCTCGATCTCACGCGGTTCCGGCTGTGGTACTCGCAGGCGGGCACGCCCAGGGTCTCGGTCCGGCTGGAACACGAGGGCCAGACCGCGACGCTCCAGTTGCGCCAGGAGATTCCGCCGACCCCGGGTCAGCTAGACAAGGCGCCGATGCCGATCCCGCTCAAAGTCGCGCTGTTCGACCGCGCGAGCGGTACGCATGGCGGCGAGCAGTTGATCGTGCTCGAGCATTCGCAGGCGAGCCTGAGCTTCGATGGATTCGCCGAGCCGCCGGCGCTGTCGATCAACCGCGGCTACTCGGCGCCGGTGGCGATCGAGCGCGACGTTTCGCTCGACGAACTGGTGTTCCTCGCCGCTCACGACGACGATCCGTTCGCCCGCTACGAAGCGATGCAGAACCTTGTCGTCGGGCACTTGCGCGAAGCGATCGACGGCGGCTTGAACGACAGCGCGCGCGAAGCGGGACGCGCGGCGATCGGCCAGGCATTCGGGGCGATCCTTGCGGACCCTGCGCTGGACGATCTGATGCGCGGCGAGCTGATGATCCTGCCAGGCTTTGCGTACTTGTCCGAGCAGCTGCTGATCGCCGATCCAGCCGCGATCCAGCGCGAACGCGAGGCGCTAAAGGGCTGGCTCGGCATGCGCTTCGAAAAGGAGTTGGTGGCGATGCACCGGGGCGCGAGCGAGGCGCCTTACAACCTCGAGGCCGCCGCTCGCGGCGCGCGCAAAGTCAAGACCCAGGCGCTGATCTTCCTCGCCGCGGGCAAGCCCAAGTTGGCCGCTGAGCTCGGAGCCGCGCAATATGATGCGGCTGACAACATGACCGACCGCCAGGGCTCTCTGATGGTGCTCGCCGGTGTGCAGGGCCCCCAGCGGACGAGCAAGTTGCTCGACTTCTACAATCGCTATCGCGGCAACGACCTGGTGATCGACAAGTGGTTCGCGATTCAGGCGCAATCGCTCCACCCGCACGTGCTTGAGCACGTCAAGGCGCTCGCCGGGCACCCCGACTTCACGCTCAAGAATCCCAACCGTGTGCGCTCGCTGTATATGGCCTTCACCGGCGCGCCGCAGGGCTTCCACGCTGCGAGCGGCGAAGGCTACCGGCTGATCGCCGACCTCGTGCTGGCGCTCGATCCGCTCAATCCCCAGACTGCCGCGCGCTTCATCCCCGCGCTTGGCCGCTGGCGCCGGATCGAACCGGACCGGGCGGCGCGGATGCGCGCCGAGCTGGAGCGCATCGCCGCGGCGCCCACGCTCAGCCGCGACACGTACGAGCAGGTCAGCCGCAGCCTTGGGTGAGGGAGTCGAGGTCATTCGGTCGGCCGCGCTGGCCGGGGTCCCGCACGGCTTTCTCGGTCGCCGCGGCGGAGTTTCTTTGGGGCAGGTCGCCGGCCTGAATATCGGTTTCGGCGCCGATGACGACCGCGCGGCCGTCGCCGAAAATCGCCGCCGCGCGGTGGATGCGGTGCTGCCGGGCGCGGCGCTGGCGACCGTTTATCAAGTTCACTCGGCCGATGCGGTCGTGGTCGAGGCGCCGTGGCCCCAGGATGCGCGGCCGCGCGCCGACGCGATGGTCACCAGGCGGCCCGGGCTGCTGCTGGGCATCGCGACCGCCGATTGCGCGCCGGTCCTGCTGGTCGATCGTGAGGCCGGGATCGTCGCGACTGCCCATGCCGGGTGGCGAGGCGCGCGGGACGGAGTGCTCGAACGCACGGTTGCGGCAATGGAGCGGCTCGGAGCCCGGGCCTGGCGCATCGCGGCAGCCATCGGACCCGCAATCGCGCAGGTCAGCTACGAAGTCGACGACCGGTTCCGTGTATCCTTCACCGCGGACGATGCGCGGCTGTTCGCACCCGGCAGGCCGGGGCACTGGCAATTCGACCTGGAAGGTTATGCCGCCGTCCGCCTTGCGGCGCTCGGGATCGGGACCGTTGAGGCCCTCGGGCTCGACACATATGCCGATGAAGATCGTTTCTTCTCGTACCGTCGCTCCACTCATCGCGCCGAGCCCACATACGGGCGCCAGTTTTCGCTCATCGCGCTGCCCCGATAACGCGCCTCTCCGTTCGCATTTGAGCCGCCAAAATGCCTGTTGGCATGCCCGCGCGCCTCGTCTATCAGCCGCGCCAAGCCGCCGTCCCGGGGCATTCGAACAGGGGCTCGGCGGGTCTAAGTTATTCGGTTGCGCGCGCAGACCGCCGCGTCATGACACCGGCAGGCAAGGCAAGGCGATGGTAACCACGACAGTCACCTCGGAACCCGGAGCGCTGGCCGAGGGTGAAGGCGTCGGTCGCCGCGACTTCCTCAATATCGCCGCCGTCAGCGCCGCCGGAGTGGGCGGGATCGCCGTGCTTTATCCGCTGATCAGCCAGATGGCCCCGTCGGCCGACGTGCTGGCGGAATCGACCACCGAGCTCGACATCGCCACGATCGAGCCGGGGATGGCGGTCAAGGCGATGTTCCGCAAGCAGCCGGTGTTCGTGCGCAACCTGACGCAGAGCGAAATCGCCGCGGCCAACGCGGTCGACCTGTCGTCGCTGCGCGACCCGCAGACGCTGCAGGAGCGGACCGCGCCGGGCCGCGAAAACTGGCTGATCACGATGGGCGTGTGCACCCACCTCGGGTGCGTCCCGCTGGGCGCGAGCGAAGGCGAGAACCGCGGCGAGTTCGGCGGCTATTTCTGCCCCTGCCACGGTTCGCAGTACGACACCGCGGCGCGCATCCGGAAGGGCCCTGCACCCAAGAACCTCGAAGTGCCCGACTATGTGTTTAGTACCGATACGAAAATCGTCATCGGGCAGAAGGGAAAGTAAGGGACCATGAGCTTTCCCTGGGCCCGCGCCTACGAACCCAAGGCGCCGCTGATGCGCTATCTGGACGAAAAGCTGCCGCTGCCGCGGTTCGTCTACAACGCGGTGGGCGCCGGTTATCCGGTGCCGCGCAACTTGTCGTACTTCTGGAATTTCGGCGTCCTCGCCGGATTCTGCCTGGCGATGCAGATCGTGACCGGGATCATCCTGGCGATGCATTACGCGCCCAACGCGCTCGTCGCATTCGATTCGACCGAGCACATCATGCGCGACGTCAATTGGGGTTGGCTGCTGCGTTATTCCCACGCCAACGGCGCCAGCTTCTTCTTCCTGGTGGTCTACATCCACATCTTCCGCGGGTTCTTCTACGGTTCGTACAAGGCTCCGCGCGAGATGATCTGGCTGCTCGGCGTGGTCATCTTCCTGCTGATGATGGCCACTGGCTTCATGGGCTACGTGCTGGTGTGGGGGCAGATGAGCTTCTGGGGGGCGAAGGTAATCACTGGGCTGTTCGGGGCGATCCCGCTAGTGGGGGAGCCGCTGCAGATCTGGCTGCTGGGCGGTTATGCGCCCGACAACGCCGCGCTCAACCGCTTCTTCTCCCTGCACTTCCTGCTGCCGTTCGTGATCTTCGGGGTGGTGATCCTGCACATCTGGGCGCTGCACATACCCGGCTCGTCCAACCCCACCGGGGTCGAGGTCAAGAGCGAGAGCGACACGGTGCCGTTCCATCCGTACTACACCGCCAAGGACGGGTTCGGGCTGGGCGTGTTCCTGATCCTCTACTTCCTGTTCGTGTTCTTCATGCCCAACAGCCTCGGCCACCCGGACAACTACATCCCGGCCAATCCGATGGCGACGCCGTCACTGATCGTCCCCGAATGGTACTTCTGGCCGTTCTACGCGATCCTGCGCGCGTTCACCTCGGACTTCATCCTGTCGGCCAAACTGTGGGGCGTGCTGGCGATGTTCAGCTCGATCCTCGTGTGGTTCTTCCTGCCCTGGCTCGACAAGTCGCCGGTTCGCTCGGGCCATTATCGTCCGGCTTTCCGGTGGTTTTTCTGGATCCTGGTCGTTGACGTGCTGGTGCTTGGCTACTGCGGCGGGAGCCACGCCGAAGAGCCGTACTTGATGATCAGCCAGATCGCGACCGCCTATTACTTCCTGCACTTCCTGGTTTTTCTGCCGATCGTGTCGATGATCGAGCGGCCCAAGCCGCTGCCGTTCTCGATCACCGAAGCGGTTCTCGGATCGGACGACCCGGCCATACTCGGCGCCAGCACGCCGACGGCCGCGTGAGCGGGCAGGGGGGAAAGACTCAGCCATGACCCGCTTGATTGGGATTTTCGTCGGCCTCGGCTTCGCTTTCGTGGCGTTGTTGGCGTTCGTATTCGGCCTGGCCACGGTGATCAGCGACGGCCACTTGAAGGAGCCGAGCGCGGAGCACGACTTCCATCGGGAGGCCCGCAACGTTCACTTCGTCAGCGACGGCCCGCTCGGCAAGTTCGACCGCCGCCAGGTCCAGCGCGGCTATCAGGTCTACAAGGAAGTGTGCTCAGCCTGCCACTCGCTGCGGCTGGTGGCGCTGCGCGACCTTGCCCAGCTCGGCTACAGCGAAGCCGAAGTGAAGGCCGCCGCCGCCGCGTGGACCGTGCCGGGGATCGACCCAGTCACCGGCGAGACCAACACTCGCCCCGGCATGCCGACAGATTACTTCCCCAAGCCCTATCCGAACGACATCGCCGCGCGCGCCGCGAACAACAACGCGATCCCGCCGGACTTGTCGCTCATCACCAAGGCGCGTGAGGGCGGCCCGCAGTATGTCTATTCGCTGCTGACCGGGTTCCAGCCGCAGCCCGCCGCGCTGCTCGCCAAGTACCCCGAGGCCAAGACCCCGACCGGGCTGTACTACAACCCGTATTTCGCCAACCTCAACCTGGCGATGCCGCCGCCGCTTACCACCAACGGCCAGGTGACTTACGCCGACGGGACGCCGGCGACGATCAGCCAGATGGCCAAGGACGTGTCCGCGTTCCTAGTGTGGACCGCCGAGCCGACGCTCGAGAAGCGTCACCAGGTCGGGTTCGGGTTCCTCGTGTTCCTGACATTCGCGACCGTGCTCGCATGGTTCTCGAAGCGGCAGGTGTGGGCGCCGATCAAGCCGCGCAAGCACAAGGCCTAGGCCTGGCTTGACGCCCGCCCAAATCAGGGCCCTGATCCGCTCGGTGCCGGACTTTCCGGTGCCGGGCGTCCTGTTCCGCGATGTTACCACCCTGATCGCGCATGGGCCGGGCCTGGCGGCGACGATCGAGCATCTCGCCGAGCGGGCCGAGCCGGCGGGCGCGCAAGCGGTCGCCGGGGTCGAAGCGCGCGGGTTCATTTTCGGCGCGGCGCTGGCGATCCGCCTTGGGCTTGGGTTCGTGCCGGTGCGCAAGGCGGGCAAGCTGCCGGTCCCGTGCCTCGGCATCGATTACGCGCTCGAATACGGCCATGCGCGGATCGAGCTCGACCCCGGGGCGATCGATGCCGGGGAGCGCGTGTTGCTGGTCGACGATCTGCTGGCCACCGGCGGAACCGCGCTTGCCGCCGTGCAGCTGCTGCGCCAGGCCGGTGCGGTGGTCGAGCATGCGCTGTTCGTGATCGATCTGCCCGAGCTCAAAGGCGCGGAGCTGTTGCGCGACGCCGGCGTAGCATGCCACTCGGTCGTGGAATTCGCCGGCCATTGACGCCGCTTGACGCGCGCTGCCCCGCGGTGGCAATCGGCCCCTTCCGGAGCGCGGGTATAGCATAGTGGTAATGCACTAGCCTTCCAAGCTAGCTAGGCGGGTTCGATTCCCGCTACCCGCTCCAATTTTCCCTTCATCGTTGCTCGCCGATGACTGGACTTATCCTAAAAACCTGCCATATTCCTTGCATATATTGGACGCCAGCGTTCGCGACTGAATGCTGGT
>JBDSDC010000084.1:0-8055 GCA_039920725.1 Croceibacterium sp.
CGGGTGACGCTGGTGTCAGGCCCGGTCGAGCTGGCGACCCCGATCGGGGTCGAGCGGATCGACGTCGAAAGCGCGGCTGACATGGCCGCCGCGGTCAAGGCCGCGCTGCCCGCCGACGCCGCGGTGATGGTCGCGGCGGTCGCCGACTGGCGCGTTCGCGACTATGCCCCCGACAAGATCAAGAAGCGCGGTTCCGCGCCGCCCGCGCTGCTGCTGACCGAAAACCCCGACATCCTCGCCACTCTCGCGGGCAGCCCGCAGCGGCCCCGGCTGGTGATCGGGTTTGCCGCCGAGACCGAGAACGTGGTCGACAACGCCAAGCGCAAGCGCAAGTCCAAAGGCATCGACTGGATCGTCGCCAATGACGTGACCGGAGACACGATGGGCGGCGACGACAACACCGTCCACCTGATCCGCGAAGGCAAAGTCGAGGACTGGAAGCCGATGAGCAAGCAGGCGGTGGCGCGTCAGCTGGTCGAACGGATCGCCAAGCAACTCGACAAGGCCGAGCAGACCGAGCGCGATGACTGATCGCGTCGGGGTGCGGATCAGGCGCCTGCCGCATGGCGAGGGCCTGGCGCTGCCAAGCTATGCCACCGCCGGCGCCGCGGGGATGGATGTGCTCGCCGCCGAGCACCTGGTGCTGCCGCCGGGCGGCCGCCATGCGGTGGCAACCGGGTTCGCGCTGGCGATCCCCGCAGGCTACGAAATCCAGGTCCGGCCGCGCTCGGGCCTCGCGCTCAAGCACGGCATCGGCCTGCCCAACGCGCCCGGGACGATCGACGCCGATTATCGCGGCGAGCTCAAGATCATCCTCATCAACCATGGGGATGCCGCGTTCGAGATCGCCCGCGGCGACCGCATCGCGCAGCTGGTCGTGGCGCCGGTCACGCTGGCGCGGTGGGACGAAGTGGGCGAGCTCGACGACACCGAGCGGGGCTCGGGCGGGTTCGGCTCAACCGGGGGGCACGCCCGGCTGTGCTAGCGCGCGCAACCTCACGCTGAGGCGCGCGACGCTTAGGGCCGCCACCACCGCCAGGGTATCGGCGAACCAGTCCCGCACATCCGAGTCGCGGTGGAGCGACGGGATCAATTGGAGCACCTCGATCAGCGCTCCGAACGCGCAGAGCGCCAGCGCCAGCTTGATCGGCGAGAGCCGCGGATAGGCGCGGGTGCCAAGCAGCGCGAGCGTTGCGAAGGCGGCGATGTGCTGAATCTTGTCCGATGGATCGCCGGGGATTTCGGGCGGATGCGGTAGTAACGCCATCACCAGCGCAAACGCGGCGGCACACCAGAACGCAAGCGGCAGCAGACGGTTCATCGGGAGGGCTTTTTTCACGGCTTGGGACGGTTCGCAATCCCGCCAGGACAAACCAAAAGGGCGGACCCTCGGGCCCGCCCTCTTAATCGAATTAGCTGGCCGCTCAGCGAAGCGGGCGCTGGACTGGCTGGCGTTCGGGCGCAACCGAGATGCGCACCGTCTCGCCCGAATTGCCGGGGAAGCCGGTGAACATCGCCTCGACCAGGTTGGGCACCAGGTACTGCAGGCGGTTGGAAGTCGAAGCCGCCTCGGCCTTGCCCTCGAACAGGCGCTGGCCCGAATGGCTGTCGTCGATCTTCAGGCCGACGCCGCTGGTGTAGACGGTGTAGCTGTAAATATCCGATCCGCCGCCGAACCCGTCGAAGAACGGGTCGTACCAGCCGTAACCCCACGCGCGTCCGGGGAAGTAGCCCAACCGCGAGCCGAATCCGCCGCGGTAGCCAAAGGGCTGATAACCGTACCAGCCCGAATAAAACGGATCGCGGTAGCCGAACCCGGTGCTTTCGACCCGCTCGCGCCCGCGGTCGACACCGTAATTGAAGCGCACCAGCAAGTCCGCCTGCTGCGTGCTGTTGACCGGGCGATAGCCGAGCGCGGCCATGTGATCGGCCACGAAGCTGGCATACTGGCTGAACTCGAGCCCGCCGGCGAGGCGCGGATCGTCCGCAACCACGGTGAAGGTTTGCCCCTGCGGCGCGGGCAGGCGGCTTTCGAAGCGCGAAACGTTCGCGTTGAAGGGCGTCGCGCAGGCGGCCAGGCCGGCCAGCGCGAAGGGCACCAGGGCGAATTTGACGCCGCGGGCAATCCGGGTGGTTAGGTTCATGACCAAGGCTCTCCAACAAATGAGCGCGGCTCGACTGCCCTTAGCCGGCACGAGCATCGACGATGGAGCGTGCATTAAACTCGGCGGGCTGAATAGCAGTTGAACGCAAGCGGCGGAAAAGACGCGCCTTTTCAGCGCGGCTGCACAGCGCAGGCGTTTATCCCCGCACAAGTCCGAGGGCGCGATAGGCGCCGTCGAGCGTCGGCGTGGCGATCAGCCGCGCCTTGGCCGCCCCGCGCGCCAAGATTGCATCGAGCGCTTCGCGGTCCTCGAGCAGCGCGGTGAAGCGCGCCGTGATCGGGCGAAGCGTCTCGACCAGCAATTCGCCCAGCGCCGGCTTGAACGCGCCGAAGCCTTGCCCGCCATGTTGAGCCAGCACCTGGTCAACCGACTGGTCCGCCAGTGCGGCATAGATCGTCACCAGGTTCATCGCCTCGGGCCGGGCGGCTAGCCCCGCTACCTCGCTCGGAAGCGGTTCGGGATCGGTCTTGGCCTTGCGGACCTTCTGCATCACCGCGTCGGGATCGTCCGACAAGTTGATCCGGCTCATGTCGCTGGGGTCGGACTTGCTCATCTTGGCGCTGCCATCGCGGAGGCTCATGATCCGCGCCGCTTCGGGCGGGATGATCGGCTCGGGCAGCGTGAACAGCGGCGCACCCTCGGCGCAGAAATCGTTGTTGAACTTCTGGGCGATGTCGCGGGCCAGCTCGAGGTGCTGCTTCTGGTCCTCGCCCACGGGCACGTGGGTCGCCTGGTACAGCAGCACGTCGGCCGCCTGCAGCACCGGATAGGTGAACAGCGCGATGCTGGCGCCTTCGCGGTTCTTGCCCGACTTGTCCTTGAACTGGGTCATCCGGTTCAGCCAGCCCATCCGCGCGGTGCCGCCGAGCAGCCACTGCAGCTCGGCATGCGCGGGCACTTGCGCCTGGTTGAACAGCACGGTCTTGGCCGGATCGACGCCGCAGGCGACCAGCGTCGCGACCAGCTCGAGCGTGGACGCATGCAGCTCCGCCGGATCGTGGGGCATCGAGATGGCGTGGAGATCGGCGAGGAAGATCAGGCATTCGCCGCCCGCCGCAAGGGCATCCTCCTGCAGCCGCACATAGTTACGGATCGCACCGAGGTAGTTGCCGAGGTGGGGCTTGCCCGTGGGCTGGATGCCGGAAACGACGCGCATGGGTGATACTCGAAAGCTAGGGCGCCCGGCGGCGCCGCAGGAACTGGAGGTCGTCGCGGCTGAACGCTCCCAGCGCGAACGTCGCGGCCGCATAGACCACGGTGCCCGCGCCGACCAGCACGCCCATCGCGGCGATGCGCACCGGCCAGATCCCGTGGACGTAGGGCAGCAGCCGCGGCTGGAGAAACCAGATCGCCCCGCCCATCGCCAGCGCCGCCAGCACGAGCCGCCAGACGCGCCGCTTGAGCCGGGCGTCGGCGACGAAATGGCCGCGCTTGCGAAGGGTGAAATAAAGCAGCGCAACGTTGACCGTCGAGGCGATCGCGGTCGCCAGCGGCGGGCCCATGTGGGCCAGAGGGCGAATCAGCGCGAGGTTGAGGGCGAGGTTCACGACCATCGACAGAACCGCGTAACGCACCGGCGTTTTGGTGTCCTGGCGCGCGTAGAAGCCCGGGGTCAGCACTTTGACCAGGATGTAGCTCGGCAGTCCGATCGAGAACGTGGCGAGGGCCTGCGCGGTAAGATGGGTGTCGGCCGCGTCGAACCGGCCGTATCCGAACAGCGCCGCCACGATCGGCTCACCGCAGACGATAAGGGCGACCGTCGCGGGCAGCGTCAGCAGCAGCGCCAGCTCGAGCCCCCGGTTCTGCGTCTCTATCGCGCCCTGTTCGTCGCCCCCGCCCAGCTGCCGCGAGATCGTCGGCAGCAGCACCGTGCCGAGGCCGATGCCGATCAGGCCCAGCGGAAGCTGGTTCACCCGGTCGGCCAGATAGATGTACGTCACCGAACCGTGCGGGAGCAGCGCCGCGGCGAGCGCGGTCGAGATAACGAGGTTGATCTGAACCGCCCCGGCGCCGGCGGCAGCCGGCCAGATCAGCGCGAGCAGGCGCTTCACGTCGGGATCGAGGCGCGGCCATCGCGGCTTGAGCCGCACGCCGAGTTGGCGGCAGGCCACCGCCAGCCAGATCAGCTGGAGCAGGCCCGAAACACTGACCGCGATGGCCTGGTTGCGCGCCGTTATCAGCGGATCGGCCGAATGAAAGCCGAGCAGCGCAACGATCAGCGTCAGGTTGAGGAGGATCGGCGCGGCCGCGTTGACCCAGAACTTGTGCAGCGAATTGAGGATGCCCCCGAACAGCGACACCACGCTGATCAGCAGCAGGTAAGGGATCGTGATCCGCGACAGCGTCACCGCGAACGCGAATTGCTCGTGGCTGACCCCGTTGAACTTGCCTGACAAGGCGAACGTCACCGGCCAGGCGAAGACTTCGAGCACGACGGTCATCACGACCAGCACCGGCAGCAGGACCGCCATGGCCCGTTCGGCAAAGGCGATGCCATCGGGCAGTCCCGCTCCGTCCGGATCGGCCACCTTGCGGTTGAACATCGGGATGAACACCGATGCGAAGGCCCCTTCCGCGAACAGCGCGCGGAACATGTTGGGCAGGCGAAACGCGACCAGGAACGCGTCAGACGCGAAGCTCGCGCCGATGTAGCGGGCGAACAGCGAATCGCGCACCAGCCCGAGCACGCGGCTGAGCAGCGTCAGCCCGCCGATGGTGCCGAGATTGCGGACGAGGCTGGTCACACCGTCAGCCCCGCGCGGCGAGTCAGGCTTCGCCCGCCGGCTCGCCCGCCGCCTGCTCCTGTTGGCGCTGCTGCAGCTGCTGCATGTAGAGCCCGTTGAAGTCGATCGGATCAAGCATCAGCGGGGCGAAACCGGCATCGCGCACCGCGTCCGACACCACCCGGCGCGCGTAAGGGAACAGAATCCGCGGCGCCTCGGCGAACGTGAAGGCGTGCTTGTGATCATCGCTCATGTTGCGCATCCCGACGAGCCCGGCGTAGGCCAGCTCGACGATATAAGCGGTGCCCTGGGCGGTCTTGGCGGTGACCGAGATCTTCAGCTCGACCTCGCTCAGTTCGTCGCTGACCGGATTTGCGCCGATATTGAACTGCACGTCCACTTGCGGCGGATCGGTCCACTGGAAGCTGTCGGGCGCCCGCGGGTTCTCGACCGACAAGTCCTTCACGTATTGCGACACGATGCCCGCCACCGGCGAGGTATCGGCGCCATTGGCGGCGGTGGCATTGGGGTTGTCGAGATCGGTCAGCACTTCGCCTTCGTCGGCCATCGCAAGTCACTTTCAAGAGATCGAGAGAATGGTGCGCCGCTAGCACCGGCATGGCGCGCCCGCAACGCCGCGGCGGAAAAGCGCCTTGCGTGGGCACCGTTAGAGCTTTCCAGACGTTGTTCGTTTGTAATCAGACCCTATCTAAGGCACGATTGCCGCTTCCGCCGTGGCCGGCTTTGCCACCTTTGGACATTGGGACAGTTCACGTGCTCCTCGAGATCGTCATCCTGGCCATGATCGCCGCCTTCCTCGGGCTGCGGCTCTATTCGGTGTTGGGCCGGCGCGCGGAGCATGAAGAGGAAGCCGTCCCCAAACGGTTCGATCGCGGAGAGAACGGCGCCGCGGCCCGCGCCGCCGCGGCCCCGGAGATGCCCCGCATGAACCGCGAGATCGCGGGCTTCGCCCCGGCGATCGAGCAGGGCCTGCGCGACATTTCACTGGCCGACCGACAGTTCGACCTGTTGACGTTCGTCGACGGCGCCAAGTCCGCTTACGCGATGACCCTCGAAGCGTTCTGGCGCGGCGACAAGGACGAACTGCGCCACTTGTGCGATAGCGACGTCTATGCCGAATTCGCCTCGGCGATCGATGCGCGCGCCGCGGCCGGCGAAACGCTCGACAACCGGCTGATCCGGATCGAGGAAAGCACCGTCCGGGCCGCGTCGCTCGACGGCAAGAGCGCGCGTATCGCGGTCCGCTTCGTGGCCGATATCGCCACCGTCACGCGCGACAAGGACGGCCAGGTCGTGGCCGGATCGCTCGACGATGCGATCGAGAGCGTCGACGTGTGGACTTTCTCGCGCGACGTCACCAGCGCCGCGCCCGACTGGTTGCTCGACGAGACCGACGAGGGCTGAACCAGGGTGCGGGGGGCAGGGCGTAACTCGGCCAGCCTTGCCGCGCTGCTCGTGCTCGCAAGCTGCGTCAGGCTGGTGCCCCCGGCCAGCGAACCGCCAAGACCGGCGCCTACCCCCGCCAATGCGATCCTCAGCGGGGTCCGGCCGGGACGACCTGTTGCCTCGCTCCAACTGGCCCCGGCCGATGCCGCGGCGGCGCTCGCTTCGTTTCGCGAAAGCTGCCCCAAGCTCGTGCTCCGGACCGATGCCAGCGGCCTGACCCGCCCGGCGGACTGGCAGCCGGCGTGCACCGCCGCGGCGACCTGGAGCGGCGCTGCCGCGGGGTTTTTCGAAAGCCAGTTCGAGACCGCGCAAGTCGGCGACGGCAGCGCCTTCGTGACCGGCTATTACGAGCCCGAGATCGCCGGCGTCCGCGCCCGCCGCCCGGGTTTCGACGTGCCGGTCTACGGCCTGCCGGCGGACCTGGTGCGCGGCTGGCCCGAAGCGACGCCGCCCGAGCAGCGCACGGGCCGCGCCCCGCTCGGGCGCCTCGACGCGGCCGGGCAATTCGTGCCCTATTTCGAGCGCGCCGAAATCGAGGCCGGCGCGCTCGCCGGGCGCGGGCTCGAGATCGCCTGGGTCGCCGATCCGGTCGAGCTGTTCTTCCTCCAGATCCAGGGCTCGGGCCGGCTGCGCAGTCCCGAGGGCGAAGTCGTGCGGCTTGGCTATGCCGGGCAGAACGGGCGCGATTATGTGGCGATCGGCGGCTTGCTGCGGCAGCGCGGGCTGCTCGGCGACCAGCCGGGCCAGTATGCCGGCTCGATGCAGGGGATCATGCAATACTTGCGCGAGCATCCTGACGAGGGCCGCGCGCTGATGGACGAGAACAAGAGCTGGGTGTTCTTCCGCGAGATTACCGGTGACGGCCCGCTCGGGGCGCTCGAGGTGCCGGTGCGCGCGCAGAGCTCGGTCGCGGCGGACCCGAACTACACGCCCCTCGGGGCGCCGGTGTGGCTGGCAACCGACCGCGCCGAAGCGGGCGGGCTATGGATCGCACAGGATACCGGCGGCGCGATCAAGGGCGCCAACCGGTTCGACAGCTTCTGGGGCTCGGGCGATCAGGCGCGCGCGACCGCCGGCGGGATGACCGCGCGCGGACAGGCGCTGGTGCTGCTGCCCAAGGGAACGCTCGCCCGGCTCGCCGCGCGATGAAGCCCCCGCGCGGGCTGACCGCCGACGAGGCCGCGCTGTGGCGGCGGGTGACCGCAACGGTTGTGCCGCTGGACGGAAAGGTCCCTCCCCGGAACGGGGAGGGGGACCGCGCGAAGCGCGGTGGAGGGGGCTCTCTTCCTGGCGCAGCGCTTGGGGCGAATCCCCACCACCAGCCTCCGGCTGGTCCCCCTCCCCCGACGAGGGAGGATCGGGGAAAGCCCGCTACCCGCTCCCCGGATCGAGCGGGCCTCGACGCCGCGTGGGAGCGCAAGCTGGCGCGGCCGGCGATCGAGCCCGATTTCACGCTCGACCTCCACGGCCACACGCTGGACCAGGCGCACCGCCGGCTCGACAGCGGGCTGGCGCAGGCCAAATCGATGGGCGCGCGGCTGGTGCTGCTGATCACCGGCAAACCGCGCCCGGTCGACCCGGCCGACCGGGGCACGCAGCGCGGCGCGATCCGCGCCAAAGTGCTCGATTGGCTGGCGGCGGGTCCCCACGGCGGCGATGTCGCCGCGGTCCGCCCCGCGCACCGCCGCCACGGCGGGGAC
>JBDSDC010000085.1:0-3959 GCA_039920725.1 Croceibacterium sp.
TGCCGCCAGTGTAAATCGTGCCTCAGCGGCAAGACCAACCTGTGCACCGCGATCCGCGCCACCCAGGGCAAGGGCGTGATGCCCGACGGGACCAGCCGGTTCAGCTACAAGGGCCGCACGATCTTCCATTACATGGGCTGCTCGACGTTCTCGAACTTCACCGTGCTGCCCGAGATCGCGGTGGCGAAAATTCGCCAGGACGCGCCGTTCAAGACCAGCTGCTACATCGGCTGCGGGGTCACCACCGGGGTCGGCGCGGTGGTCAAGACCGCCCAGGTCGAACCCGGCAGCAACGTCGCGGTGTTCGGGCTCGGGGGGATCGGCCTCAACGTGATCCAGGGCGCGCGGCTGGTCGGCGCGGACAAGATCATCGGGGTCGACATCAACCCGGCGCGCGAGGAATGGGGCCGCAAGTTCGGGATGACACACTTCCTCAACTCGAAGGGCCTGAGCCGCGAGGAGACGGTCGCCAGAATCGTCGAGATGACCGACGGAGGGGCCGACTATACCTTCGATGCCACCGGCAATACCGAAGTCATGCGCACCGCCTTGGAGGCGTGCCACCGCGGGTGGGGCACCAGCATCGTGATCGGCGTGGCCGAAGCGGGCAAGGAGATCGCCACCCGCCCGTTCCAGCTGGTCACCGGGCGCAACTGGCGCGGGACCGCGTTCGGCGGGGCCAAGGGCCGCACCGATGTGCCTAAAATTGTCGACTGGTATATGGACGGCAAAATCCAGATCGACCCGATGATCACCCATGTCCTCGCGCTCGAGGATATCAACCAGGGCTTCGAGCTGATGCACGCGGGGGCAAGCATCCGCAGCGTCGTGGTGTACTAAGCCCGCTTACACAGGAGAACGACCATGTTCACTCACGCCTTCCTTGGCTCGAACGACATCGAGAAGAGCCGCAAGTTCTACGACGCGACGATGAAAGAGCTCGGCTACGAGAACGTCGTCCCGCCGGAAGCCGGCACGCTGGTCTATTCGGGGCCGACCGGCACGCTCGTCGTCGGCAAGCCTTACAACGGCGAGCCTGCCTCGGTCTCCAACGGCGCGACGCTCGGCCTCGCGGCGAAGGACGACGAGGCGGTGAGCAAGTGGCATCAGGCCGGCCTCGGCGCGGGCGGCACTTGCGACGGCCCTCCCGGACCGCGCGAGCGCGCGCCGAACAAGTCGGTCGGCGCCTACTTGCGCGATCCGGACGGCAACAAGATCTGCGCCTTCAACATGCGCCACTGAGAGCCGGAGCAGGCAGATGTACAGCCACGTGATGGTCGGAACCAACGATCCCGACGCCGCGCGCAAGTTCTATGACGCGACGTTTTCAGCGCTCGGCATTACCGGCCAGCACACGCCCCGCGGGGCGTTCTACGGCTCGCCCGAGACCGGCATGTTCGGCGTGGCCATCCCCCGCGACGAGCACGACGCGACGCATGCGAACGGCGGGACGATCGGCCTCAAGGCGCCGAGCAAGGAAGCCGTGGACGCGTGGCACCAGGCCGCGCTCGACAACGGCGGCACGTGCGAAGGCCCCCCGGGACCGCGCGAGTATGGCGCCGTGCCGCTCTATGGCGCTTATGCGCGCGATCCGGTGGGCAACAAGCTGTGCGCGTTTACGGTCGGGGAAGCGGCGCAATAAGGTGACCCTGGAAAACGTCAGCGAAACCAAGAGCTTCGGCGGCATCCAGGGAGTCTATCGCCACGAGTCGGCAGAGACCGGAACGGCGATGACTTTCGCCGTGTTCGTGCCCGAGCACGCCCCTGGCGCGAAGCTCCCGGTGCTGTGGTACCTCTCGGGCCTGACCTGCACGCATGCCAACGTGATGGAAAAGGGCGAATTCCGCCGTGCCTGCGCCGAGCACGGCATCGTGTTCGTCGCCCCCGATACTTCGCCGCGCGGAGACCGCGTGCCCGATGCCGAAGGCTATGACTTCGGACAAGGCGCGGGGTTCTACGTCGATGCGACCCAGGATCCGTGGGCGGCCAATTTCCGCATGCGCAGCTATATCGAGCGCGAGCTGCCCGATTTGCTCGCGGCGCACTTCCCTGCCGATATGGCACGCCAGGGGATCACCGGGCATTCAATGGGCGGGCACGGCGCGCTGACGATCGCCTTGCGCAATCCCGGCCGGTTCAGATCGACCAGTGCGTTTGCCCCGATTTGCAGCCCGCTCCATTGCCCGTGGGGCGAGAAGGCGCTTGGTGGCTATCTTGGCCCGGACCGGGCTGGGTGGCGCGCCTACGATGCGTGCGCGCTGATCGAGGACGGCGCGCGCCTTCCCGACCTGCTGGTCGATCAGGGCACCGCCGACAACTTTCTCGATGCACAATTGAAGCCTGAATTGCTGGACGCGGCATGCCGCCGGGTGCAGATGCCCGCCACGATCAGGATGCAGGAAGGCTATGACCATTCCTACTCCTTCATCTCGACCTTCATGGCCGATCACATCGCGTGGCATGCGGAAAGGCTCTAGTTCGTGAGCACCAAGGAACAGCGGATCGGCGAAATTCTCGCCGGCCAGGCGGAGGCCGAAGGCGCCCTGCTGCCGATCCTCCACCAGGTGCAGGCCGAATTCGGCTGCGTCGATGCCGAAAGCGAAGCGATGATCGCCCACGGGCTGAACTTGTCGCGCGCCGACGTCCACGGGGTGGTCAGCTTCTATCACGATTTCCGCAGCGTCGCCGACGCGCGCCCGTCGGTGCAGATCTGCCGCGCCGAGGCGTGCAGGGCGCGCGGGGTCGAGGCGCTGATGCCGGCGGCGACCAAGGCCGCGGGCGAACGGGTCGAGCTCCACACCGTCTATTGCCTGGGGCTGTGCAGCGCGGGCCCGTCCGCGCGCGTCGGCGACCGGCTCCACGCCCGGCTCGACGCCAAGACCCTCACCCAGATAATCGAGAACGCCCGATGATCGTCCGTATCTCCGATGACGCGCTGGCCCGCGCGCTGGACGCCGACGCGCTGGCGGACGCCTTTGCCCGCAAGGGCCACGAGGTCCACCGCGTCAGCAGCTGGGGGATGCACTGGCTTGAGCCGCTGGTCGAGATCGACGGGCCGACCGGTTTCAGGGGGTTCGGTCCGGTGGCGCTCGGCGACATCGACGCGATCCTCGATGGATCGAGCGACTTGGGGATAGGCGAGATCGCCAAGCACCCGTTCATCGCCCGCCAGCAGCGCCTGACCTTCGCGCGCGCCGGCAAGACGCGGCCCACCAGCCTCGAGGATTACGCGGCGACCGGCGGCTGGGCCGGGCTCGAGCGCGCGCGCCGGATCGGCGGCGACGCGGTGATCGACGAGGTTACCCAGTCGGGCCTGCGCGGCCGCGGCGGGGCGGGTTTCCCGGCGGGCATCAAGTGGAAGACCGTCGCCAACACCCCGGGCGCGCAAAAGTACATCGTGTGCAACGCCGACGAGGGCGACAGCGGCACGTTCGCCGACCGGATGCTGATGGAAGGCGATCCTTTCGCGCTGATCGAAGGCATGGCGATCGCCGGCGCTGCGGTCGGCGCGGATCGCGGGTACATCTACGTCCGCAGCGAATATCCCGATGCGATTCGCAAGCTGAACGCCGCGCTGACCCTGTGCGCGGGGCTGATCGCGCCGTTCCGCTGCGAAGTGCGCATGGGCGCGGGCGCTTATGTGTGCGGCGAGGAAACCTCGCTCCTCAACAGCCTCGAAGGCTTGCGCGGCGAAGTGCGCGCCAAGCCGCCGCTGCCGGCGATCGAGGGGCTGTTCGGCAAGCCGACGGTGGTCAACAACGTGCTGACGCTGGCGGCGGTGCCGCACATCCTCGCCGAGGGTGGTTCGGCGCATTACGGCGCGCAGGGCATTGCGCGGTCCAAGGGGACGATGCCGATCCAGCTGGCTGGCAACATCAAGTACGGCGGACTGTTCGAAACCGCCTTCGGGATTACTCTGGAACAGCTGGTCCACGAGATCGGCGGCGGGACCGACAGCG
>JBDSDC010000086.1:0-45229 GCA_039920725.1 Croceibacterium sp.
GGAACGCTTCGAAGCCGCCGAAATCGACGTCTTCGCGCGTGGCAAAGCTCAACGCGGAGGCGAATTCGGTCAACCTGGTCTTGTCGTAATCGGCGCCGAACACCAGCTTGACCACCGGGGTCATCGGCGCGCGGTCCTGCATGGCCAGGCCGGCCTCGCCGAGCAGGCTGGCAAATTGATCGCCGGCGCCGGACGCGGCGAGCGAAAAGTCGTAGGCGCGCCCGATCGCCTTGTAGAGTGCGCCGCGGGTACGGTCCTCGCTCGAGCGCGCAGCGGCGGCCATTTCGCGCGCCGCGGCAAGCCAATCGCCAAGCGCCATCGCGCTTGCATCCAATGGCGCCGCCCCGTCGCTGGTCTCAGCCTGGTAGGCGAAGTCGTCCAGCGCCATGTCGCCCAGCGGCGGCTCACCGGGCACCGCCATGCCGAGCACGATCGGCTTTTTGCGTGGGGCGCTCGCGAGCGCGGCTGGACCAGCCGGCGCGAGCGAGGCAAAGGTAGATTTGCTGTCGTCAAACTGGGACTCAAGCTCGTCATCACCCGCGCGCATCGCGCCGCCGAGCTCGAAGGCGCCATCCAGCTCGCCGGACAGCGCGCTTTCGCTTACCGCCGGTTTGCCGCCGAGATACCCGAACGACGGGCGCGGCAGGGCATGCTCGGTGTTTGCCGGGGCCACATCGCCGGCGGGCACCCCGCCGGGGCCGTCGGCCCAGTCGGTCAGCCGGCCCGGTAATTCGAGCAGCGAAACGCGCGGCGGCTGGTGGTCGAGCGCCTGTTCGATTTCGAGCAGCAGCTCGTCGGCCGTGCGCTGCTCGGCCAGCTCCTTCCAGTTGATCACCCCGTGGATGAAATCGATGGTGTCGTTATCGCTCGAGTACGGCAGCAGGATCCCGCGATAGAGGATCGCCTTACCGCGCTGGTTGACGAACTCGGCCTCGAATCCGACCGGCGCCTGGTTGGCCAGGATCTCCTGGTAATGATTAGTTATGCGGGTGAGTAGCGAGCGGCTGTGCACGTCGGCCAGACTCGCCGTGCCGTCCAGCTCGATGCCGCATTCCGCCGCCAGCTCGGCCCCTAGGTAAGCAATCGCGGGGTGTTCGGCGCCCGCGGTGAAGTCGAGCAGCACGCTATAGTCTCCGAAATCAGGCAAGTCGCGGGGCTCTAGCTCCTCGATCGCGGGGAAGCGGCGGTCGTGCAGCAGGCTCGCCCAGTGATTGTAGGCGCGGACCTGCAGCCGGCGCTCGTCGGTGCCGATCCCGCCGGGCCGCTGGTCGCCCTCGGCCGCCTCGCCGGCCGGCCTGGTCTCCGCAGTTTCGTCGGGCGAATCGAACCGGCCCCGCAACGTATCCATCAGCCATGTCCCCTTGTGTCGCACGGGATTGTGCCGCGGCGCGGTAAATTAACCGTAAAGTCAGGTCTCACTTGGCGTTACCGCGCCAGCGCGCGGGACACTCCCCGGTCGGTCCCGCACAAGCGGTCCCACAAGCGGAAGTACAAGCCGTAGTTGCAGCGATAGGCGTCATGATGGCGCTGGTGGTGGCTGGCGGTGATCAGCCAGCCGCCCACGCGCGAGTGGACCAGGCGGGCGGGAAACGGCTCCCACCCCAGGTGGTTGGCGGTGCCCATTACGGTCATCAGCGCCAGCACCACCCCCAGCACCGCCGCATGGATCGGAATCGCCAACACCAGCGCGGGGACCACCACCGCGCCGGTTATCGCCTCCAGCGGATGGAAGCTCATCGCCGCCCACGCGGTCGGCGGTCGGCTGGCATGATGGACTGCATGCGCCACGCGGAACGGGCCGGGCCGGTGGAGCCAGCGGTGCGTCCAGTAAAACCACGTGTCGTGCGCCAGCAGATATAGCCCCAGCGACAGCGGCAGGTACCACAGCGGATAGGCCGCTATGTCGGTGTAGATCCGCGTCCACCCGCGCTGCTGCCAGCCCCATGCAACGACACCTGCCGGTACGCCGTAGATCGCCGCCGAAGCGAGCGACCAGCCGATCTCGCGCCGAACCTGTGGGGCCCGCCCGGCATAAAGGCCGGGGTGGAGGCGGGCGGTGGCCCACGCGAACAGCCCGCTCGCGGCGAGATAGCGCAACGCGACGATCGCGGTCATCGCCAAGGCCGACAGGGCCAGCGCTGACAGGGTCACCGCTGTCATGCCGCAAGCCAGCGCGAGTTATCTCGGAGCAACGATCGTGCGCACGCACCGCCGGCAAAAGCCGCTCGGGCGGTGGATCGGGAACGGGCAGGAAGGCTCATGCGAAGCGGTGTGGCACAAACCGCCGAGTGTAGGAATGCGGCGCGCAGCTCGCGCGTCAGCCCAATCCTTGCCCCCACGCCGAGCACGCGGGATCGTGCCCGACCAGTTGGCGGCGCAAGGCGGTGCGCGCGAGCCGTTCGACTTCGACCCGGCGGCGCGCGGCCGCGAGCGGATGGCTGGGGGCCGGGCGGACGATCTCGGCATCGTATTCGTCGGCCACGATCACCCCGCAGCACGCGGGCCGGAACGCCTCGCCCTCAAGGCAGGCGCGGTCGAGCTCGGGCGGCAGGCCCCAATAGAACCGGTCGCAGAAATCGAGGTAATCGGGCCACTTGGCATCGCCCAGCAAGTCGCCCCGCGCGGTCTTGATCTCGACGATCACCACCAGCCCCTTGGCGTCGATCCCCATCAGGTCCGCGCGCCGCCCGCTCCGCAGCGGCATCTCGGCCAGCGCCCAGATATCGTTGCGCGCGAACAGGCGGCAAATCCCCCGCGCGACCGAGCGCGCGCGGCGTTCGGCAGGATCGGCAAGCAGCGCGAGCGCGGGTGAATCGGCCATGCCTGGTTTTGGAACGAAGCTAGAACAGCGTCAAGGGCGTAACGCGCCGCGCACACCGAGCGCCTACGGCTCCTTGTCGTCCGCCGCGGCGAACGGATCGGGCTTGTCGGGATCGTCGAGCCCGAGGTCGATGTTGGCGCCGCTCTCGTCCGGGCGCAGGCGGTTGTTCTCCTCGCACACGTATTCGCGGATTTGCCAGTCGGGCTCCTTCTTGTAGGCGAGCTGCTGGACGTAGGGCGCGGTCAGCACGTCGGGATCGGTGATGGTCGTCTCGATCCGCATGACGCCCGGCTTGTCGAGCCAGATTTTTTCGTGGATCTTCATGTTCTCGCCGTGCGGAATCCCCGCGCCGATCTCGGCCGAAGTGGGCGCGAACCCGACCGTGTCGACCAGCAGCGCGTCGCCTTGCCAATGGCCCACCGAATTGCCGTTGAAATACGGATCGGGGTCTTCGGGCAGCGCGCGCCCGTCGGTATAGATGCGCCGCGCCTGGCTGTAGGTTTCGGCGAACAGCGTCACCCGGCCCGGGCTGTAGATGAACTCGATTGGATAGGGCTGGCGCATGATCCCGGGCATCCCCGGCGGCAGGCACAGGACTTGCGCGGTCTGGTCGACGCCGTGTTCGGCCTGCTTCTTCTTGAATGCATCGAGCCGCGCCTGCGCGGCCGGGGTCAGTTTGGGCGTTACCGGCGGGGTGCGCGCCGGGCCGGTGCCGAACAGCAGAGACCAGTCGGGACTCCATACCCCGCTCCAGTCGGGCAGCGTGTCGAGTGCGGCGTTGCCGTGCGCGCGCGGGACTTTGGCTGCCTGGGCGGCTGCCGGGCTCGCCAAAACGCCGAGCAACGCGAGTGCCGCCGCTCCCGCCAGGGCGAGTGCCCCGATTGACCTTTCCCGCATTGATCGCTCCCGGCCATTCCTGGTCCCGGTGGCGAGAGTGCGGTTTTCGCGGGCTGATAGTCAAGCGGCGGGTTGATCAAGTCCGCGTTTTGCTGGCACAAGGCCCGGCAACGCTCACCCGCGGTTAAGCCGGGCGACGACAGGAGAGGCCGATGTTGACCACTACCGCCCGCCGCGTGGCGCTCGCCACTGCCGCCCTCGCCGTCCCCGCCTTCGCCGCGGCGCTCGCCGTCCCCGCCTTCGCGCATCACTCGACCGCGATGTTCGAGTGGGGCAAGTCGACCGATCTCAAGAACGTCACGGTCGAGAAGTGGGAATGGACCAACCCGCACACCTTCCTCTACGTCAAGGACGCCAGAGGGCAGCGCTGGGCATTCGAGGGGATGAGCCCCAACCACTTGTCGCGCGCCGGCTGGTCGAAGCGCTCGCTGGCGGTTGGCGAGAAGATCGACCTGACTTATTACCGGCTGCGCGACGGGCGCCACGGCGGGTTCGACGTCACCGTGACCAAGCCCGGCGGGGTCAAGCTGCAGCAGCTCCCCGGCCAGCCGGTGGCGCCGGCCAACGGGGTCAAGTCCTAAGCCTCAGACGTAGTTGGCGATCCACGCGATCGTGCGCCGGAACAGCGCCTTGGCGCAAAATCGGAGGTGTTCGGTGCGGACGCGTTCATTGACGCAATTGGCGGTTTCGTTTTGATTGCGCAGGCCGCCTCCGCTTCCACTCGTTCGCGGTGTTATTCGACGCCGTGAACGCTCATTAGGATCAGGGAGGCGTCAATGGACTTGGGCATCACTGGGCGCACGGCAATCGTCAATGGCGGTAGTGCCGGCATGGGCCGGAGCGCGGCCTGGTGGCTCGCGCGCGAGGGCGTGGAAGTCTACGTTTCAGCACGGCGCGAGGACAGGTTATTGCGGGCCTGCGAAGAAATCGCGACGCAGACCGGCGGCAAAGTCGTGCCCGTTTGCGCGGACCACAGCACGGCCGCGGGACGGGACAAGATCCTGGCCGCGTGCTCGGCGCCGGACATTCTGGTCGGGACTTGCGCGCCCCCGCCAATGACCCCCGATTATCGTGCGATCACCGAAGAACAGTGGCACCAAGTTATCGCCATATCACTGCTGTCTCCGATCGAGTTCATGCGCCGCGTGCTCGACGGAATGATTGAACGCAAGTGGGGCCGCATCGTGAACATCGCGACGGTTGCGGCCAAGTTCCCGGCCGAGATTCGCGTCCTGTCTGGCAGCACGCGGGCGGCGCTGGCCAACTACACCGTGGCCGTTTCCAAGGTCGTGGCCCCGCATAACGTGATCATCAACAATCTGCTGCCGGGCATGCATCATACCGCGACGGTGGAAGAGCAGTTCACCGCGCGCGCGAAGGCTAATGGAACGACATACGAAGCGGAAGTCGCCACGTTTGCCCGCGAATGGCAAATCCCCAGCGGCCGGTTCGGCGATGCCGACGATGTTGGCGCGTTCGTGGCGATGTTCTGCAGCGAGTTCGCCAATTACACCACCGGTCAGAGCCTGGTCATCGACGGGGGCGCCACGCGGTCGACCTTTTAGGCGGCACGAACCCAGGCTTGTCTGCCGGTCATTCGCGAGGCCGCCTAAACTGAGCACCCGCGAGCTGCGGCGGCATGGGCCGGGCAACGCGTTCGCCGGTTTGGCCGGCAATGCGCGCCAGCACGGGGCCCGACCAGTCACGGATGGTCCGCTCCGCGAGCAGCCACTTCCCGCCGTCGCGGCGGAACAGGTCATCATAGTACCCCATGACGTTCAGCAAGTGCGGGCCGTGACCCTGCCGCAGGGCGACGGTGACATACGACATCGCGCGCGCACCCTGCGCGCACGGGGCAATGACGGTATTGGTGACATGGTGCTGGCGCCCGGCCGATGTCGGCTGTGAGCGAAAGAACTCCGCAAAATGGCGCAGCGCGGCCGCCCCTTCCCACCGCTCGAGGGTCTCGAACACATCCCATACCAATACACCGTCGGCACAGAACCGTTCGACGAACCCCTCGACGTCCCCGGTATCCAGCGCCCACGCGCAGCGGGCGACGGCGTCGCGGATGGCCGCCTGATCGTCGAACGGGACGGTTTCGGCCATGTCAGGTCACCGCATAGTAGTCGAAAAACGTCGATGGGCCGCGGCGCTCCGCTGTTCCAAGCAGCACGGTGCGGTTCAGCCAGTCGTGAGTTCCGCGAGGCGCTTCGAAACGAGGGGTGATACGACAATAGGATTCGGCTGGCGCGACCGCCTCGCCCGCCTCCATGCGCTTGAGAGCGTCCGGGCTGGAATAGGCTATCCCGCGATTGTGAATGTAGATCGGAGTGCCGTCATCGGCCTCCAGCATGTAGTGCGCTTCGAATTCGACCAGTCCGCCGTCCCAGATGCGCGGCCAGTCCCCGCCGGAATGGGAGACAACCCGGCCTGACAGCCGCGGTCCGCTTACTTCGCCCCCGAGCACGGCAACGTATCCGCGGGTGAAATGTTGGAACGCCGGTGCAAAACGCGTTCGCGGCCCGTCAGCGAAGTCGAGCCGCACGTGAAACGCCAACTCGAGCGTCGGAATATGCAACTCTCTCTCCAGTTCGTTCTGCTTCACTTACGCCCGCCACGCGTCGACCAGGTCAACGGTGGCTGCGGCCTGCTCGATCGGGCACGATGACGAATAGCGCAACGATCAGCAGCGAAGCTAGCAATCCGATTGCGAGGGCAAATCCGCCGCGCTGCGCGACCAGCGCGCCGGTGACCCACGGACCGATGATGCCGCCGGCCGTGCCGAACATGCTGATGAACGCGATCGCTCCGGGTGAAACCTCAGGTCCGCCGATCCGCACGGCCGCCGGAATCGCCCAGAACACGCCTTGCGCGGCGCCGATGCCCAGCCCCGCCAGCGACAACAACCCCAGCACCAGCCAGCCTGGCGGGAGCAGCGCCGCCGCCAGCATTGCGGCACCCGCCAGGGCGCTGGGTATGCCGACGTGCAGCAAGCGTTCGCGGCTCCTATCCGAATGGCGGCCGTTAGCCATCAGGCCGACCGCAAGAGCGAGGAGCGGCAGCGCGCTGAGGGTCGCGATGCCGAGTTCGCTGGTCCCGATGTGCATGCCTCGAACCAGCTGGGGCAGCCAGAACACAAGGGCGTACGATCCGGTCATGATCAGTAGCCAGGTTACTCCGCAGCGCCACAGCCAGATATCGCCCGCCAGCTGAGCGAACGAATGCTTCGGAATCGCCGAAGGGGGAGTTTGATCGACGAATTCATCGTCGAGCCAGCGGCGTTCTTCGGCCGAAAGCCAGCGCGCGTTAGCGGGCCGGTCGACCAGGTACAGCGCCGCGGCAACGGCCAGCACGAAGTTGGGCAGGGCGGTCATGAGGAACATGAAACGCCACGGCGCCAGAGCCAGCGGATTGGCCGCCTGGAGGAGCCAACCGCACAAAGGCCCGCCGAGCACCATCGACAGCGGCACCGCAACGAGCGCTCCCGCCAATGCGCGCGCGCGTATCGACGGGGGCGCCCATTGCGAGATCAGCCAAGTCATGCCCGGGGCGAAGCCGGCTTCTGCTGTACCGAGAAGGAAGCGCGCCGCGTAGAATTCGGAGGCACTGTGAACGCGCGACATCCACAGCGCCGAAACGCCCCACAACACCATCGATGCCATGATCCACGGCCGGACGCCCCACGCGCGCAGCAGGCGAACGTGCGGATACTGGAACAGCAGGTAGGCGAGGAAGAACATGCTGACGCCCTGCCCGAACTGGCCGGGAGACAAGCCCAGCTCGGCCGACATCGCGCTGCCCGCGTAGCTGACGTTCACCCGGTCGATCGAATTGACGAACGTGATCATCGCGATCGGGAAGATCAGCCTGACCGCGAGCTTCTTCTCGACGATGGCCCGAAGCTCAGCCATCAGTTCTTCGTCCGGTAGCTACAGACAGGCCGACCGGGCGCGCGGGGCAGGAACGGGCAATCGGGGGCACCGATCAAGTTCGCACCCCCGAGCCTGCCGATCAGAACTTCTTTTTCACGCTGACCGCCCATTCGCGCGGGCGGCCCGGCTGACCGCTGGCATAGCCCAGACCGCCGGAGGTCTGGTCGAGGATCGTCACCAGGTAGTACTTGTCGAACAGATTGGTCACCTCCAGCGAGATGTTGAGGTCCTCGCCCGCGTTGCGCCAAGTGATCCGACCGTTGGCCAGAATGTAGCTGTCGATCTGGTTGGTCGGCCGGTTGGCCGGCGCGGTGAACAGCCGCCCCTGATAGGCCGCGTCGAAACGCGGGGTGATCGACCCAGCCCCTTCGCCGAGCGGGATCTCGTACTGCACACCGGCACTCCACTTCCACTTGGGTGTGAAAGGCGGATAGTCGCCGAATTGCGGGCCGTTGATGTTGGTCGGTCCGCCCACCGCGACGGTGGTGGTGCCCGACGGGTAAGTCTTGAACGACTTGTACTTGAAGTCGAGGTAGCTGATCGCGCCGTCGAACGTCAGACGGTCGATCGGCCTGATGGTGGTCTCGACCTCGATGCCCTTCACGTCGGCGTTGCCAGCGTTCACCGGCATCGCGCACGGAACTCCGAACCCGACCCCGGCAATCACCGTGCAGTTGCCCAGAGAAAGCACGATATCGTTGTATTTGCTGAAGAAGGCCGCGATGTTGAGCCGCAAGTGGCGATTGAACAGGTCGTTCTTCAAGCCCAGTTCGTAGGAGGTAAGCGTTTCGGGGCTGAACGACACCGCCTGCTGGATGAAGAACGGCCGCGGGTTGACGCCGCCTCCCTTGAAGCCCGTCGAATACTGGGCGTAGGCCATGATGTCAGGCGTGAAAGCGTACTGGATGTTGGCACGGTAATCGACACGATCGCCTTCGTACTTGCCGACGGCGCCATTGAGTCCGAGCACCGCATTGGCGGTGGTCGCCGTTGGGTCATTATACGGCTGGAACCGGCCGTAAGTGTAGGTCTTGGCTTCCTTGGTGTAGCGGATGCCGCCGGTGATCGTGAGCGGCTCGAACGGGTTCCACGCGACATGTGCAAACGCCGCCTTGCTGTTGGCTTCCACCGGATCGTAGCCTTGGAACTCGAGCGCCGAGTAACGAAGGTCCTGGAAAGTGGCGTAGATCGACTTCTGGTCGCTGTAGTATCCGCCCAGGGTATATACGATCTGGTCGCCGATCTTGCCGTTGAACCGCAGTTCCTGGCTGAAGAAATCGAAATTCAGGTCGCCATGGCCGAGGCTGTGCGCCAGCGGCGAGGCGTCGTTGTCGTTCGAGAAGTAGGAATCGTAGGTACGGTACGCGGTGATCGAGTTGATATTGAGCGAATCCGAAATGTTCCACTCGATCTGCGCCGAGAGGCCCCAGCCGCGGAACCGGACGCGCCCGTCGGCTGTCGAAGCCCGAAACGCGCCGTCGGCGGGATTGTCATATGTCGCATAGTTGCAGTAGGGGCCGCAGAGGAAGCGGTTGTCGTAGAACAGCAAGGTGTTCGGCGCCGCGAAGGGATTGATATCGCGGGTGGCATTAGTGGCGGTCGCGTAGTTCTGCGCCGGCGAGGTGCCCGGCGCGGGAATGGTGGACGTGATCGGGAAGCGCGGGCTGGCGAGCGTGCCGTCAGGGAAATTGCGCCGCAGGATCACGGTCGGCGCCGCGGCGCGATCGTCATTCGTGTAGTCCGCGATCAGGTTGACATCGAACGTGTCGGTTGGTCGGATGCGTAGCTGGGCGCGCCCCGCGATGAACCCGACTTCTCCTTCCTTGCCGAGCAGGCAGTCGGACCGGCTGGTGCGCGAAGGCACGCCCCCCGCCGGGTTGACCAGCATCGGCGCCAAGGTCGGGTTGGTGGGCGTCGCGTAGAGCGGGGTATAGGTGGCCGACCCGCCGGCCGGATAAAGACAGCCGAAATCGAGCCGGTCGACGTAGCCTTCCTGCCGCTTGGAGACGCCCGCGAGGCGCAAATCCACCCCCTTGCCGAGATGGAAGTCGGCACTCGCCCGCAGGTCGATCCGGTTGCGGCTGCCATAAGCGGCGGAGACAGAACCGGTATTGCTGCCCTTAGGCTTTTGCGAAAAGAGCTTGACCGCGCCGCCGATGGAGTTGCGCCCCGCCAGCGTCCCTTGCGGGCCGCGCAGGATCTCGACGCGGTCGAGATCGAGCAGGTCGAGGATCGAGCCGGTCAACGTCGCATAATAGACGTCGTCGACGTAGAACCCGACGCCTGGCTCCAGCGCGGGATTGAAGTCGAACTGGCCCACGCCGCGGATATTGGCGCCGAGCGCCGGCCCGAAAGCGGCGCCTTGGGGCTTGAGGGTGACCGAGGGCGCCTGGTTGGCGACCTGACTGATGTCGGTCTGGCTGCGCGCCTCGAGCAGTGCGGCATTGACCGCAGTGATGGCCAGCGGCGTGTCCTGCAGGTTCTGCTCGCGGAACTGGGCAGTGACGACGATCTCGCCGGTGTCTGCATCGGCGGGTTTGGGCGCGCTCTGGTTTTCCGGGGCAGCCTGGGCGAAGGCTGCCGAGGCTCCCATCGCCAATCCGATTGCAAGCCCCATTTTGCTGACGATAAGTGCGCCCGCAGTCTTCCGACCTGGTTTCATAGCGTTACCCCCCTGATGCGGATCTCGCCAAGTCGCAACCAGGACGTGTTTCCGTCCCCGATCGGTCCTCGGCAGTCCTGTAATTGCTCCCATGTCCCTGTGCCGTCATTTGGGTTACGGCGTCAACATGCCGGATTAAAGTGACCGCAAGAATATTCGCGGTGACCTGATATTGTGGTGACGCCGGGTAACAGGACAGATAGCTCGCAGGGAGGAGCGCGTGAGAATGAAGCTGCTGCGAACCCTTGCCGCCTGCCTCGCGGTGACCGCGGTCGGACCGATTTCGCTCGCCGCAAAGCCTCAGGCCTGCGATCGGGGATGCCTTGAAAAGATTGCGGCCGAATACCGCGCTGCGTACCTGGCGCACGAGCCAAAATTGGCCCCCTTTGCCGCGCACGTTCGGTTTACCGAAAACAACGTAGAGATGCCTTTTCCCGACGGCACGTGGGACACCGTGACCCAGGTGCCAGGCCCCGTGCTGACGCTATCCGATTCCCGATTGGGAACCGTGGGGATCTTCACTGCCATCCGGCAGCGAGAAGTCCCGGGCTTTCTCGCAATCCGGCTCAAGGTCGTGAAGGGGAAGATCACCGAGGCGGAGCATGTCATTTCGACGCGCCGGAACCTCAGCAGCCCGCCGACCCCGATCGGCGAGATCTCCGAGTATGTGCATGATCCGATCATTGCCGAGGTATCGCCGCGCGAAAAGCGGCTCACCCGCGAACAGCTGATCGCTCACGCGAACGGCTATTTCGACACTCTTCAGCACAACAACGGCGAGATCCGCGGCACCTGCTTTCACAATGACGCAACCCGCCGCGAGAACGGGATGCTGTTCACCGACATTGGCGGCGGATTTCGCTCCTGGCGGTACGCCTTCAACAATCGCGTGCGGCGAGAGATCGTGCTGGTGGATGAGGAACGGCAAGTGGCAATGGCTCGCGGGTTCATCGATCACAAAGGCGTGATGGACGAATTTCGGCTGACCGATGGGACCAAGACGAAATCGGTCTTTCAGGAGCCTCAGAGCTGGGCATTCCTGGAAATGTTCAAGGTACAGGGCGGCTGCATCGCCGCGGTCGTGGCGACGTTCTACCAAGCCCCCTATTACCAGCGCTCGCCGTGGACCCGGGGGCCGGACCGCTGAACGCGCAACCACCGAATGCGCCTCCACAGCGCTGACCGAAGGACGAACAATGAAGAGGCGGGAATTCATGGGCGCGGTTGTTGGCACGATTGTCGTCGGTGAAAGCGCGGGCGCCTTGCAAGCGCGTCCCGGTGACAGCGATGGCAGTCCTCCGCCGGGGGACGGCAAGTCGATGAGTCCGCTGGCCAACGCGTCCGGGCGCGGCTTCAACGCTCCCTTGCGGTTCGGCGCCGATGTCCAGGATTGCGAAGTCGTAGGCCGCGTCCCCGGCGATATCGACGGGGCGTTCTACCGAGTGGGCGGAGAGTTCTACTACCCGCCGAAATATCCCGACGATGCCCCGCTCAACGCGGACGGCTATATCAGCATGTTGCGCATCAGGAACGGCCGGGTCGATTTCAAGGGCCGGTGGATCGAGACCGAGCGCCTCAAACGGCAGCGGTCCGCGGGGCGGCAGCTTTATGGCTATTACCGCAATCCCTACACCGACGATCCTGAGGTCCGTGATCCCGGGCACCCGAACCGCCGAACCGTCGCCAATACCGCGCCGCTTGTCCACAACCGTAAGCTGTTCGCGCTCAAGGAAGACGGCCTTCCGCACCAGATCGATCCCAACACGCTCGCGACCATCGGACCGTGGGATTTCAACGGCGGATGGAAAAGCCAGACCTTTACGGCCCATCCCAAGCTCGACCCGGTCTCGGGCGACCTGATCGCCTATGGCAACGAGGCGGACGGCCTGGCGAGCGATGCCTTGTGGATTTATCGCATCGGCCCCGATGGGGCGGTCCGGCAAGAGGTGCGCACGCGCGTCCCTTACGTCAGTGTAATGCATGACATGGCGCTGACGCAGAAGCACATGATCTTCCCCTTCGCGGGCTACGTCACCAGCCGCGAGCGGCTGGAGAGCGGCAAGGTCCATTGGGGATGGGACAAGACCAAACCAAGCTGCATCGGGGTCTTGCCGCGCGATGGCGAAGCCAAGGACGTGCGCTGGTTCCAAGGCCCGCTGCGCTGCATGATGCACACCTTCAATGCGCATGACGAGGGCGACAAGGTCATCCTCTATGCGCCCTTCTACGACGGCAACTTCTTCCCGTTCTTTCCGAACGTCGATGGCTCTCCGTTCCAGCCCGAACTGGCGCATTCATTCGTGCGCAAGATCACGCTGGACATGTCTTCGCGCAATGGCGGGTGGACGGAGGAGATCTTGTGGCCGACGAGCATCTCCGACCTGGGCAAAGTCGATCCGCAGGTGCTTAGCCTGGAGACACGCTACCTCTACACTTCGTTTACCGACCTTGAGATGCCCTTTGATCGGGCCCGGTCGCCGGGCGTCGCGCGTCCGCCGGTGAACAGCTACGGTCGTTTCGATCTCAAGACGGGGCAGCTTCAAAAGTATTTCGCCGGGCCGACCCACGGCTTGCAGGAGCTGAGCTTCGTTCCGCGCAAGGGTGGCGGCGAGGGCAACGGCTATCTGGTCGGGGTTGCCAGCAACTACGCCGAAGCCCGCTCCGAACTAGTCATCCTGGACGCGGAACATCTGGAAAAGGGCGATCTTGCGAGAGTGATCCTGCCGTTTAAGCTGAGTAGCCAGGTGCACGGCGTGTGGGCATCGGCCGATGACCTACCGCTTGCCTAAATCGGCGACCGCCACGCCCGGCGGTCTTGGGCCGGATCAGAGTCACAAGGAGGGGGAAGAATGATAAAAAGAGCACTGATGGCGGTGGCCGCGCTTACCATTGCGCTGTCCGCAAGTCCGGCCTGCGCGAAGAACAGCTATGCCGACGATCGGGCGCTGATCGAGAACATGTCGAACCACTACATGGTGGCGGTCGATGCCGGCGACATCGAAACCGTGATGAAGACCTGGGCCGATGACGGTGTGCTCGACTGGGTCGGCGGTGTCGAGCACGGCGCCGACGCGATCCGCAAGGCGATGAGCAAGTTCGGGGGCGGGGCCGTCATGGGCACCATTCCGCTTGGCGCAACCGAGCGCCAACGGAACCAGCACCAGATCGTCAACCATGTGATCATGGTCAATGGCGATACCGCGACCAGCTTCGCCTATTGGTTCGCGCTCACCAACAAGACCACGCACGGGCAGATCGAAGTGCTCTACATGGGCCATTACGAGGACGAACTGGCGCGCATCAACGGCGAGTGGAAATTCAAGAAGCGCACCGTCTTCAACGAGTCCCGCCAGAACAAGTCGCTGTTCTACCCGGGCCTCGGCGAGAAGGATCCGCGCAGGTGAATTAGCGAACCGGGGGGTGTGCCTGGATCAGAACCTTGGGGGTGGTGGATGACTGGACAATATGCGCGGGTAAGGATTCGCGTGGCCGCGGCAGCGTTTCTTGGCGGGCTATGTGGCGCATCGCCGGCCCTTGCCCAGCCGGCTGAGGGGACGGCCGCCAGCCGCTGCACCGCGTTGGCCGGCGAGTCATTGAGCGGCCTGGAGATTGTATCCGCGCAGCTCACCGCAGCGGGAGCTATGCCGCGAGCAAGCGCCGGCAATGGCCCGCCCGCGCTCATCCTTCTTCGGCATTGTCTGGTCCAGGGTGTGATCAATCGCCGTGTTGGGGCGGGCGGCCGCGCATTCGGTATCAAGTTCGAGCTTCGAATGCCCACCGAATGGAACGGGCGGTTTCTGTTCCAGGGCGGCGCCGGACTTGACGGTGTCGTTGCCTCGGCGACCGGCACGATCCCCAATTCCGCGCAGGCGCCAGCGCTGGTGCGGGGTTTTGCGGTGGTAACGACCGATGCAGGACACAGCGGATCGCCGGTTGACGCCTCTTTTGCGACGGATCAGCAAGCCCGCGTTGATTACGGCTACAACGCGATCGACAAGGTGACGTTGGCGGCGAAGTCGCTGATGGCGCGATTCTATGGCCGCGCGCCCCAGTATTCCTATTTCATCGGCTGTTCGAACGGTGGACGTCAGGCGCTCACGGCGTCGCAGCGACTGCCGCTCTATTTCGACGGCATCGTCGCTGGAGACCCGACGATCCGGTTCTCGCGGGTTGCGCTAGACGAGATCTGGAATTTGCGTGTCCTGGCCCGCATCGCGCCGCAAGACGGCCTGGGTAGACCGATCTATTCGCGCGCCATTTCCGACGCGAACCTGAAACTGGTTCATGATGCCGTGCTCAAGCGCTGCGATGCCAAGGACGGCTTGGCCGATGGGATGATCAACGATTGGCAAGCCTGCGACTTCGATCCCGCCGTGCTGGCGTGCAAGCGTGGTGCGGCGGCGAACTGCCTTGCCGCTGGGCAAGTGCAGGCGTTGCGCGATCTTCACAGCGGCCCGCGAACCCGCGACGGCAAGGCGCTCTATGGCCGCTTCAATTACGACACCGGAATCTCTTCCGCCGCCTGGCGCGGCATGCGACTAGGGACTTCGGACACCGGGGCTGCAAACGCGGCCGACGCGACGCTCGGTCTGGGCGGATTCCGCTACTTCCAGCTCACACCGCCCGATCCGGGATTCGATCCGGCAGCCGGGCTCAACCTCGATCAGTTGCTCGAGCGGATCGGCGCCACCGCGTCGATCGCGGATGCGGACAATCCGTATCTCGAAACTTTCGCCGGGCGCGGGAAAATGATCCTCTACAATGGCCTTTCGGACCAGGGCCTGGCCTCGAGCGTGCTCGTCGATTGGTACGACCGCATGCTTGCAGCGACGGGGCCGCGCGCGCGGGATTCGGTCAGGCTATTCCTCATCCCTGGTATGCTTCACTGCGGCGGCGGCGAGGCGACCGACCGGTTCGAGACACTGGATGCAATCATGGACTGGGTCGAGCGCGCGAAGGCGCCGGACCGTATCACGGCGTCCTCTAGCCGCGGCGCGGCCCTCAAGCGCCCGTTGTGCCCCTACCCGGCAGTCGCCCGCTACGCCGGCGGCGATGCCAATCTCGCGGAGAGCTTCGTGTGCTCCCCGTCCGGTTCCTGGCCCGCCCCTCATCAGTCATAGAATTTCCAACTACGTGCCCTACCACTGCACCGGCCGGCAATCAGCCCCCAAAGAAAGCGGGACAGAAATGCGAAGCGATGAGATTCCCTTGCGACGGTGGGCGAGCGCTGCTGCGATGATGCTCGGTATCATGGGCGCCGCCGCCTTGGCCGCCGACGCGCCCCCGCCGGCTCCGCCGCGCCTGGAGTTCGCCTTCGAGGAGCTCGTAACGCTGGGAGCCGCCGTGGCGCCGGGCAAGACCCCTTATGGCAGCAGGAACATGATCCCGATCACCGGCGGCACTTTCGCCGGGCCAGGTATCAAAGGCACGATCGTGCCGGGCGGGTGGGACTGGCAACTGGTGCGCGCGGACGGATGCGTCGACGTCCATGCCGACTACATGCTCAAGACCGATGACGGCGTGATGATCAACGTGATCAACAACGGCGCGCTGTGTCAGCCGAAGGCCGGCCAGCCGCCGAGACCCGCAAGAACTTCCCCGCGTTTCGAAGCGCCGCTCGGCAAGTACCAGTGGCTCGGCCAAACAGCCTTTATCGGAACGCTCGAGGGCGCGAAGGGACCGGCCGGTGAGCCGGCGGTTCGAATCCGCTTCTACAAGGCAGTTTAGCCCGGACGGATCGCAGCCTTCTGAAGGCACTCAGGTTCACTGCAACGCCAGGAAGGGGCGCAATGCGAACTCAGTGGCCGATCGTGCAAGGTCCTGGGCCTTGGAGCAGGCGGGCAGCGGGGTTCCAAAATTCTGAAAAGTTGGCGCACCCGACAGGATTCGAACCTGTGACCTCTGCCTTCGGAGGGCAGCGCTCTATCCAGCTGAGCTACGGGTGCCCAAAAACTTGGGCCGGGCGAGCGGTTAGCAACGTGGCCCGCCGCTGGCTAGCCCCATCCCCGCTCGAGAAACCGTAGCGCGCACCCGGCGAGGAACGCGGCGCCGCGCGGGAGCACGCTTTCATCGACCACCATGCGGCTCGAATGGATCCCGCAGCAGTGCCGCCAGTCGGCCCCGTCGGGCGCCACGCCGATGAAGCCCATCATTCCCGGTACTTTCTCGAGCACGTAGGAGAAATCCTCCGCCCCCATGATCGGCGCGGCGAGGTGCTGGAACTGGCCCGCCGGGAGCGCGCTGGCGACCGCTTCGGCCAGAGCGACCGCGCGCGCGTCGGTGATGGTCGGCGGGAAGCCCTCGGTGATGGTGACTTCGGCGCGGCACTCGTGCGCGGCGGCGATGTTCTCGGCCACTGCGGTGATCGCCTGCCCGACCGCGGCGCGGTTCTCGGGCGTGAGCGTGCGCATCGTCCCGCGCAGCGTGGCCCGGTCGGGGATGATGTTGTGCGCGCTGCCCGCGTCGAGCCGGGTGATCGTGACCACTACTGCCTCGGCGGCGTTGAAGCGGCGGGTGACCATCGTCTGCAGCGCGAGCACGATCTCGCACGCCGCCGGCACCGGGTCGCGCGTGTCGTGCGGCATCGAGGCATGGCCCCCGCGCCCCACAATCGCGATGTCGATCATGTCGGCGGCGGCGAGCAGCGTGCCGGCGCGGCTGCCGATCATGCCGTGCGGCGCGTTGGGCATGATGTGGAGCGCGAACGCGGCCTCGGGCAGCGGATAATCGTCCGTCCCGCCCAGCAGCCCGTCGTCGAGCATGAAGCGCGCGCCGTGGAAGCCTTCCTCGCCGGGCTGGAACATGAACCGCACTTCGCCCGCGATCTCGCCCGCCCGCGCCGCCAGCAGCCGCGCCGCGCCGGCCAACATCGCGGTGTGCGTGTCGTGCCCGCAGGCATGCATCCGCCCGGGGATGGTCGAGGCGAACGCCAGCCCGGTGTCCTCGCCCATCGGCAGCGCGTCCATGTCGCCGCGCAGCAGCACCGAGCGGCCCGCGCGTTCCCCGCGCAGCACCGCGACCGCGCCGGTGCACGAGGGCCCCTCGCGCCACTCGAGTGGCAGGTCGGCGAGCTCGGCGCGGACTTTGGCCAGGGTCAGCGGCGTGTCGAGGCCCAGCTCGGGCTCGGCATGGATCGCGCGGCGCAAGGCGGTGATGCGCGGGGCCAGCGCGGTCGCCTGATCGAGGAGGTGTTCGGACAGCATGGCGCGATCCTAACGCGCCTGGGCGGCGTCGGCCAGAGGTGCGCTAGTGGTCCAGCCAGCGCAGTAGCGTCGCGCCTCGCCGCGCCTCGCCCGCCGCGCGGCGATCGAACAGCCGTCCGGTGAAGCGGGCGATGCGGCGAACCGCCCACGCCGGCCAGAAGCGCCAGAGCGGCGCGCCGCCGCCCTCCTCCTCGACGACATGCGGCGCGGGGCGCAGTCGCGTGGCCAGCGAGCGGGCGAACACGCCGGGTGAGCGCGCCGCCAGCAAGTCGGCGAGCGCATTTGTGTGCTCGCTGGCGTCGAGATTCTGCAGCAGCGCCTGCTCGGCGGCGGCTAGCACGGACGCGGAGACGCGGATTGCCGGCCTGGCGAGCGGCTGCGGCCCGAAATAGTGCTCGGTCAGAGCGAGCAATAGCGCCGCTCCGCGGGCCCATCCGCCCGCTTCGGCGGCGCGCCAGAACGGCGCGCCGGCAATCGGTTCGCTTGCGAGCAGCGCGTCGATGTCCGCCAGCACCAGCGGGCCGCAATCGAGCAAGTGGCCGTAAAGCGCGTGGTTGACGAGGTGCGCGAGCAAGTCGGTGGCCGAGCTGCACGGCACCTCGATCCCGCCCAGAGCGATCGGTTCGGCGCGCGCCAGGAACGCGGCAGGATCGAGTTGCGGGACCTTGTAACCGTGGACCCCCGGCGGATCGCTCACCCGGTGGTGCAGCTCGATCGTCGCGCCGAGGCCCGCGTGGCGCAGCGGCGGAAGATGCTTGTGGTCGGCCAGCGCCTCGGCGATCGCAGCGCCGTGGGCGGTCATCGCGAAGCCCGCCTCCGCCAGCACGGCGGCCGCGCACAGGATGTCGCGCTCGGCGACCAGCAGATCGAGGTCGCGCATCGGCCGCAGGCCGGGCTCCGGGTAGCACCGCCAGGCCAGCCGCGGGCCCTTGAGGGCCGCAAACGGGATCGCCGCGGCGGTCAGCCGCGCGCTTGCCAGCCGGAGCGCGCTGTGCAGCGCGAGGTTGGCCAGCCCGGAGGCATGGCGGGCCTGGCGCCAGTCCGCCCCAACGACCGGGGGCACCGGCCACGCGCCGCCCGCCTGGCCGAGGCGCCAGGCGAGCACCGGGCGCAAGCGGTGCTGGCCGGCCATGTCGCCGATCGCCGCCCACGCCTCGGCGGACAGCGGCGGCGGCGAGGTGCCGCCGAGCATCGCCAGCAAGTGCCGCTGCAGCTCGGGCCGGGCCTCGCTCATACCGCACCTTCGGCCGGAGCGACGATTCGCCCGCCCGCCAGCCGCACTTGCCGCTCGGCCAGCTCGGTCAGCGCGCCCCGGTGGCCGATGATCAGGATCGTCAGCTTGCCGCGCATGCGCTCGACCGCGCCCGCCACCGCGCGCTCGGTGACCGGATCGAGCGCGCTGGTCGGCTCGTCGAGGATCAGCAAGGCGGGCCGGCGCAGCAGCGCGCGGGCGAGCACGATCCGCTGGCGTTCGCCGCCCGACAGCTGGCGCCCGAGATCGCCTACCGGCGTGTCGAGCCCGGCGGGAAGCGCAAGCACGAATTCGGCGGACGCGTCGTGGAGCGCTTGCTCGAGCGCCGCGGCCGACGCCCCCGGCACGGCCCACCGCAGGTTGTCGCGGATGGACAAGTTGAACAGCAGCGGCTCCTGCTGGACATAGGCGACCTGGCCGCGCCAGGCGATCCGCTCGGCCGGCGACAGCGCCCGGCCATCGAGCGCGAGCGCGCCTTCGTCGGGCGCGGCCAGCCCGCCCAGGACATCGGCGGCGGTGCTCTTGCCCGCGCCCGACGGGCCGAGGAGCACCGTAGTGCTGTTGATCGGCAGCAACAAGTCGACCCGCTCGAGCGCCGCCGCATGGCGCCCGGCATGGCGCACCGTCACCTGCTCGAGCGCGATCGTGTGCCGCGGCCGCGCCACCTCGACGCCGGTGGGGGATGGCTCGGCGGCGGCTTCGAGCGTGTTGATGAGGTTCCAGGTTTCATCGAGCGCGGGGCGCGCGTTGAGCCAGCGATGCCAGTGCAACTGGAGCGTCACCAGCAATGGCAGGACCCGCGCGAACAGGGCGATGATCGGCAACAACACGAGCGCCGACAGGTTCCACCGCGACACCGCCAGCCAAACCAGCGCGGCGAGCAGGATCGCCCCGGCCACTTGCAACACCCCTTGCGCCAGGGCAGCGAGCCGCTGAGTGGCGAGCCGGTTTTCGGTCAACCGCCGGTCGGCCGCGGCAACCGCGTCGCCGCTGCGCTGCTCGGCCCCGAAGCTCTTCACCAACCGCAGGGCGTTCACGGTTTCGCTCAGCGCCTGGTGAAGCTGGGCGCTTCCCAGCCCCAGCTCGTGGCCGGACTTAAGCGCTCGGCTGCGAAGCGAGCCGTACGCGACAAAGACGAGGCTCGCTCCGGCCAGCGCGCCCAGCGAAATCGCCGGGGACAGCGCGAGCGCGACCAGAAACAGCGCCGTCAGCAGCGTGGCCGTGGAGAGGAGCGAAACGAGCTCTTCGATCCCCTCGCCCACCCGTTCGACGGTGCTGATCAAAAGGTTCAGGGTATCGCTGTGCGGACTTTGCACCAGCGTTCTCCAGTCGGCATGCAGCACGGCGGCGATGGCCCGCGCGCGCAGTCGCTCGACCACCGTGCGCTGGAGCCGGGCGACCGCCGTCGACCGGCCATATTGCAGCACCGAACGCAGGGCCACGAGCGCGACGAACAGCAACAGCAGCGTGCCGAGCCCCAGGTGGATCGGAAGCGCGGCGAGCACCCGGCCCAGCGCGCCGCTCCCGCCCAGCGCCTTGCCCGACACCGCCGACAGCATCGGTACCAGCAGCAGCAGGCCGACCGCCTCGGTCAGCGCCGAGAGCAGCACCAGTAGCACCAGCGAGGCCGCGAGCGCGCTTCGGCCGATCGGATTGCCCGAGCCCCGGGCGGGCGGGCTAGCGGTTGGTGCCGGTGGCATACTGCACGAAGCGTGCCGCAGAAACGGCGCGCGGCAAAGCCATGGCGAAGCGCACCATCGTCGCGCGGTCGAGCGAGGATTGCGCTGGCCACTCGGCCATCAGTTGATCCAGCCGGTCGAAGTCCAGCACGCGCGACAACAGCGGATCCTCCCTCGCGGCCCTGATCGTGGCGGCCCATTCGCCGAGTCGCGGGGTGATCCGCTCGTGCCAGTCACAGTTGTGCAGGCCCCACAGCCGGGAGGTTCGCTGCACTTCGGGCAACCGGCCTCGGCCGAGCTCACGCGCCAGCCACCGGTTGACCCCGTCGTGCAGGAACAAGTCGGTTGGCAGCCCGTGGCAGAACTCGATGAGCGGGCGGTAGGCGGCCGCATCGCGGATGCGCAAGCCGTAGATCTGCTCCAACCCCTGGTTGACCTCGCCCATCCCGTTGCTCCCGCGGCCGTATTCGATCGTGAGCCAGCGGCGCCGGCTGGGCATCCACGAACGGTAAGTCAGCAGCTTCTTTTGCGCGAGCCTGTCCCACGTAAGATGGCGCTGGGCGGCAGTCTCGGAGAGCACCGCCACTTGTTTCTGAAACGGACGATCCTCACGCCCCATGCGGCGTTGATACCAGGACCACAGCGTATCCGGCAGCGCCGCGCCGATTCCGTGCCACAGGCACCCGAGCGCGACCGGCCGGGGCGCGGGGCGCAAGGCGGCCACCGCCCGATAGAGCTCGATCCACCGGCCCCGCGCCAGGTATTCGGGATAGCCCCACAGCGCGTCGGCGCTGAAGGTGTAGTTTCCCAGCCCCGAATCGATCATCACATCGCACCCTTGCGCCTGCGCGAGCGCCAGGATCGGCTCGTAGACGGCCATATTTTGCAGCGCATAAGGCGCGCAGCCAATGGCCAGAAACATTCGTTCCCACTGCTGGTCGTAGTCTTCGACCTTCGCCCAATGCGGCTCGATCCGGGGATGCTGCGCGGCAAACGCCTCGACGAACCGCCATTCGTCGCCGATAAACATCCCTTGCTGCGCTTCGCGGAAGTTTGCGTGCGGCCGGAAGGTGAACGTCTTGAGGCTTTGGCCCGCTGGCAAGTGCTCGACCGCGCGCGCGGTGATGTTGCTCGAATCGAGCCCGCCGGACAGCAAGGCTCCCGGTACCCGGGCCCCGTCGAGGGCATGTCCGATGGCCTCCTTGAGCAAGGCATCGGCCGCTTCGACATAGTCTCGGCGGCGGGGCAGGCGGGTCCGGCGCGGCGTCAACGGGTCGTAATAGGCGTGGACGTGCGATGATCCGTCGGGCCGCAGCCAGGCGAGTTGGCCCACGTCGAGCGAGAAGCTGCCCTTGTACCAGCCGCGCCCCTCGGCCAGGCTCAACGCCAGGTTATCGGCCAGGTGGCGCTCGTCCAGCTCGGCGGGAAGGCCGCCGGCGAGAAGCACGCGAGGCACCGACGCGACGATCGTGCGCTGCGCGTCATGTGTGAACACCAGCGGTGGACCCCGCCACGGCGAGCGCGCGAGCCGCGTGCCGCTTCCGCCCGGCAATTCGATCAGCGAACAATAGTCGCCGACAAGATGGAAGTCGCAGGCGTCGCCCCATCGCTCGAAGGCCGCGAGATAGAGCCGATCGAGGTCGTCGGCCGGAACCGCGAGCTCTGCCGCAACCGCGGCCCGGTTGTCGATGTTGCCGTGAACCAGCGCATGACTGCCCGACGGACCGCGAACCAGCGCCAGTCCCCGCGCGCGGCTGAGCCGGCGGCCGGCGGCGGGCGTCCCATTCCTGAAGAATAGCGAATTATCGACCCGCTTATGCGCCGCGGGCTGCTGAGCAAAAATACCCAGCGATCCCGCCATCCGGTCTGACAGTGGGCCGAGCGAAGCTAGATCGACCGCACCGTGCGATCGGTAATAGGCAATCAACCTGCCATACCGCCGCCGAGCGGTCGCTTAGGTATGGGTGCCTTGAGTACCCGAAGTGCCAGCGGCAACATCCGCGATCGTGCCGAGGCGTTCGAGCTCGGGCTTGGTCCACTTTTTCTCGGGGGCAGCAGCCAAAGTCATCGTACACTCCTAATGTCGGCCCGCCCAACAGGGCTTCGGCTGCTATCTGGGTGACTTTGCGGGAGATTGCAACTGCGAACTGCACGGCGATGCTGCACTTGCGAAAAAAGGTTAGCCTGCGAGCGACACTGCGATCAGCCACGGGCCGGGAAGTTCGCCGAGAACAATCTCGCCGCCGCTCTCGAGCCAGGCATGCAATCGATCTTCGCCGTGGCGCGCGCCCTCGGGCCGGCTCGCGACCCGCAAGACATAGGGCCTTCTTCGCACTCGCAGCATCCACGCGAGGGCCATCGACCGGGGCAGGCATTTGAGCCCGAACGGCAGGCGTCCGGCCCCGCGTTGAACGTGCGCGGCGAGGCGCCGGGCCCCGCGGCTGTGCTGCGGATCGGGCACCGAGCGCGATTCGGGCCCGATCCGCCCGAGGCTCGTCCGCCACATCCTGAACGGCACTGCGGCGATCAGGCCGCGGGCCAGGCACAGCCACAGCATCGCCTCGGCTGTCAGCGCCCGCGCAGTCCACGCGCTACCGGGCAATGAGCCCTGCCGTGGACAGCTCGGCGAGGTAACCGTCGACATCGGGTGCCAGCGCCTCGGCCTGAAGGTGATAGGATCGGGCCAGCTCGGCCAGGATCGCGTCGCGCGTTCGCACGCCGTCGATCAGTTCCCAGATGTGCCGCGCGGTCCCCTTGAGCGAGAAGAAATCCCCGCTGTCGAGATTCAGCAGCACGACTTCGTCCTCGATCGCGGTTTCGCTGTAGTTGGCCGTCAGCTTGGTTATGGGCCCGGTCATCGTCGTTGTTTCCCAGCCGCGCGAATCCATCGCGCCACGAAATCGGCACTTTGCGCCACCCGATCGGGCGTCCACGGTCGCACCAGCCGGCTCATGGCCACCCGCCGCGCCAGTTGCGCGCGCTGCTGGAACACCTCGGCCCGATCGAGCGCGTTGGCCTGTTCGAATAGAAACTCGGTGTAATGGCTTTCCCCCAGCCTGGCGAGGCGTTCGCCCCCGCTGAGCGGCTCGACCGCCGGGATTTCGCCGCGCTCGAGGAAAACGAGCTGAGCCAGCGGCAAGGGAACGCCGACTTCGCCGCTCGCGGGGACGGCAAAGAACTTGTCGACCGCCGACGAGACCTTTTCCTGGGGCTGGGCGCCGGTCAGCGCGAGCGCCTGCGGGGTCAGCTTCAGCCGCTTGTGGCCGGGCAGGCAGATCACCGGCCCGCCCGACAGGTCGAGCACCAGCGTATCGTCGCAAAACATCGGCAGACCGCAGTCTCCCAGCGCGGCGACGAGCGTCGACTTGCCGGCCCCGGGGGCCCCGGTGAAAGCATAGACGCGTCCGTCCCAAGCGACCGCGGACGCGTGGATCGGCTTGAGGCCGTTGATGCACGCGACCGCCGAATAGACCCCGGCGTTGAGCCACAGGGCCTGCTCGTTGGGATCGGCCCCGGGCGGCTGCTCGACGATCAGGCCGTGACCCTTGCGGTAGAAATAACCGAAGCCGCTAGTGGTCCGCAGCAAGTACGCATCGCCCGCCAACAGCTGATCGCCGACCGCCACCGGCCGGCCGTCGACGTTATCGGGCACCGTGCCGGTTCGGAACTGCATTTCCCGGGCCATGAGCGCCCTCAACGCGGTCGCTGCCGGAGCGGTGTCGGGGGTTCCGGCCATCGCGGCGGATGTGGCGAGGCCGGGTCATGACGTCAAGCATCGCTCGCGGCGCGGGCTCCGGCGCATGCCGCGCGGCCATTGCGATGTGGACAACGGCCGTTTCCGCGCTTGTCGCCCCCATCCGGGGTGCTACCGCCGTGGCAGCGCCAGCTGCCCGAGGCGACCATGCCGCCAACTTTGATCTCCCCCTCGATCTTGTCGGCCGATTTCGCCCGGTTGGGGGAGGAAGTGCGCGCGATCGACGCGGCGGGGGCGGACTGGATCCATGTCGACGTGATGGACGGGCATTTCGTGCCCAACCTGACCGTCGGTCCGGGAATCGTGAAGGCGCTGCGCCCGCACACCCAAAAGCCGCTCGATGTGCATTTGATGGTCGCCCCGGTCGATGCCTGGCTGGAGCCGTTCGCGAGCGCGGGGGCGGACATTATCACCGTGCATCCCGAAGCCGGGCCTCATGTTCACCGCACCGTCCAGGCGATCCGCGCGCTCGGCAAGAAGGCGGGGATTTCGCTCAATCCGGGCACGCCGGCCAAGCTGCTCGATTACCTGATCGAGGATATCGATCTGGTGCTGGTGATGAGCGTCAACCCGGGCTTCGGCGGGCAGGCGTTCATTCCCGGCCAGCTGCGTAAGATCGAAGCGGTGCGCAAGATGATCGACAAGGCCGGGGTCGAGGTACGGCTCGAAGTCGACGGCGGGATCACGTCCGAAACCGCGCGCCAGTGTGTCGCGGCGGGAGCCGATGTGCTGGTGGCCGGATCGGCGACGTTCCGCGGCGGGGCGGATTGCTATGCCGCCAACATCGCCGCGCTGAAGGGGCTGCCATGACTGAAAGCACGGTCCGCAACCGCTTCGTGACCGGCGTGAGCGAACTGCCCGAACGGGCGGCTGTGACGATGGCCGTGCCGTTGTCCGATCACCTGCCCGAACCGCTGGTTAGTCCGCCGCGTCCCGCTGGCGCCGAGCCGCCGGGCGAGCTGACCGAACCGGGCCGGGCGCTGGCCGTCACCGATTTCGTCTCCCCCAGGATCGGCGCCGGCGAGCGCCTGATCCGCCTCGCCTATCGTCTCGGGATCCCTGGCCGAACGCTGGCGGCGCCGTTCCGCAAAGTGGGCAAGCCGCGCCTGCTCGCGACGGTCGCCAATCCGCTCCCCGGCGACCGGGTCGGCGGGACGGCGCTAAGGGCCGGGCATTTTCTGGTCTACGGCGTCAAGGCGCCGATCGCGCAAGTCGATTTCTCGCCCGCGGGCCGCTTGTCGCCGCCGCTCGAGCGCGCGGTGCACGGGTTTGCCTGGCTGCGCGATCTCGCAGCGTGCGCGCCGCGCGCGCAGTGCACCGCCACCGCCGAGCGTGTGCTGGCCGCGTGGCTCGAGGCCAATCCCCAACCCGGCAAGGGCCCGGCGTGGAAAGTGGGCCTGGCCGGGCACCGCCTGCTCGGCTGGCTGGTCCATGCGCCGCTGGTCCTGTCGGGTACCGACAAAGCGCTGCGCGCGCGGACCTTGCGCGCCACGGCCGAGACCGCGCGCTGGCTCGACCGCAATATCGCCAAGGCGGACGACCGGCTGGAAGAAGTCGCCGGGTGGTGCGCGGTCGCCGCCGCCGGGCTGCTGTTGCCCGATGGCAAGCCGCGCCGGCTTTATGGCGAGGCCGGGTTGATCCGCGCCCTCGGCGAGTTGGTCGGGGACGACGGCGGGGTGCTGTCGCGCAGCCCGCTCGACCAGATCGAAGCGATCGAGTTGCTGGTCGAACTGAGGGCCTGCTACCGCGCGGTGCGGCGCGATCCGCCGCAGCCGATCGAGGCGATGCTGCAACTTCTGGTCCCGCCGCTGCTGGCGCTGCTGCACGGCGATGGCGCGCTCGGTTCATGGCAAGGCGCGGGCGCGATCGGCGCGGCCCGGATCGCCGCGCTGGTGACGGCGAGCGAGGTCCGCACCCGGCCGCTGCGCGATGCGCGCCAGTGGGGCTATCAGCGGGTCGCCGCAGGCAAGGCGGTGCTCCAGTTCGACGCGGCGCCGCCGCCGCTTGCCCGCCGCGCGCGCCACGGCTGTGCCTCGACGCTGGCGTTCGAGCTGTCGAGCGGCGCGCAGCGGATGGTGATCAACTGCGGCGGGGCGGCTTTTGCCGGGGGCCTGGTGCCGGCGCGGATCGAGCAGGGCCTGCGCGCGACCGCGGCGCATTCGACGCTGGTGCTGGGCGATGCCAATTCGACCGCGGTGCTGGTGGCCGGCAAGCTCGGCTCCGGGGTCGGCGAGGTCGAGATCGACCGCCGCACGCTCGCGGCCGAAGGCGGCGGCGCGGCCACCCGGATCGAGGCCAGCCATGACGGCTACGTCGCCCGTTATGGCCTGGTCCACCGGCGGATCCTGATCTTGCGCGACGATGGCACCGAGCTGCGCGGCGAGGACCTGCTGGTCCCGCAAGGGCGCAAGGGCAAACGCGGCAAAGTGCCGTATGCGGTGCGTTTCCACCTCGGCCTGGGAGTCGATGCCACGCCCACCTCGGGCGCGCGCGGCGCGGCCCTGGCGCTGCCCGACGGCAGCTACTGGCAGTTCATCGCCGGCGAAGGCGCGGTCGAGCTCGAGGAGAGCCTGTGGGTCGATGGCGACGCGCGGCCGCACCCCGTCCAGCAGCTGGTCATGCAGGGACTGGTGTCGCGCGGCGGCGGCAGCTTTTCGTGGTTGCTGAAGAAGATTAGGTAACCGCGATGACTTCCGTTTCGATTCGGCGGGCACTGCTGTCTGTGTCCGACAAGACCGGTGTGGTCGAGCTCGCCTCGCGCCTTGCCAAGGGCGGGGTCGAGCTGGTCTCGACCGGCGGCACCGCGCGGGCGCTGCGCGATGCCGGGTTGCGCGTGCGCGACGTGGCCGACGTGACCGGCTTTCCCGAGATGATGGACGGGCGCGTCAAGACGCTTCACCCGCGGGTCCACGGAGGGCTGTTGGCGGTGCGCGACGATCCCGAGCACGTAGCCGCGATGGACGCGCACGAGATCGGCGCGATCGATCTGCTGATCTCCAATCTCTATCCGTTCGAAGAGACGGTAGCGCGCGGCGCCGGACGCGAGGAAATCATCGAGAACATCGACATTGGCGGCCCGGCGATGATCCGCTCGGCCGCCAAGAACCACGCCTGGGTGACCATCGTCACCGATCCGGCGGACTATCAGGGGCTGCTCGAAGAACTGGCCGGGCACGACGGCTCGACCACCCTGGCATTCCGCAAGGCGATGGCGGCCAAGGCGTTCGCCGCCACGGCGGCTTACGATGCGATGATCAGCCAGTGGTTCGCGTTCGCCGACCAGGGGAAGCGCTTCCCCCACATGCTGGCGATCACCGGGCACTTCGCCGGCGATCTGCGCTACGGCGAAAACCCGCACCAGCACGCCGCGCTGTACGTGCCCGCCGGGCCGCACACGCGCGGGGTGGCGCAGGCCGTGCAAATCCAGGGCAAGGCCTTGAGCTACAACAACTATGCCGATGCCGATGCCGCGCTCGAGCTGGCGGCCGAGTTTGCCGGGGGCGATCCGGCGGTGGTCATCGTCAAGCACGCCAACCCGTGCGGAGTGGCGCAAGCCGGCACCCTGCTCGAAGCGTGGCAGGCGGCGCTGGCATGCGACCCGGTGTCGGCGTTCGGCGGGATCGTCGCCTGCAACCGCCCGCTCGATGCGGAGACTGCGCACGCAATCACCGCGATCTTTACCGAAGTGGTGGTCGCGCCCGGCGCCGAGACCGCCGCGCGCGAAGCGTTTGCGGCCAAGCCCAACTTGCGGCTGCTGCTGACCGTCGGCCTGCCCGATCCGCGCCGCGGCGGGCTGCAGGTCAAGCCGATTGCCGGCGGGTTGCTGGTGCAGGACCGCGATCGCGGCGCGATTACCGCGGAAGATCTCACGGTCGTCACCCGCAAGGCCCCGACCGAGCGCCAGCTGGCCGATTGCCTGTTCGCGTGGAAAGTCGCCCGCCACGTCAAGTCGAACGCCATCGTGTTCGCGCGCCACGGGGCGACCGCGGGAATCGGCGCGGGGCAGATGAACCGGCGCGATTCGGCGCGCATCGCGGCAATGCGCGCGCGCGAGTCGGCCGAGGCGGCGGGCTGGGCTCATGCCCGCACCGAAGGCAGCGCGATGGCATCCGACGCCTTCCTGCCGTTCGCCGACGGGCTCGACGTGGCGATCGAGGCGGGTGCCACCGCGGTGATCCAGCCCGGCGGCGCGATGCGCGACGACGAGGTTATCGCGCGCGCCGACGAGGCCGGGATCGCGATGGTGTTCACCGGGATGCGCCATTTCCGCCATTGAGCTGCCCAATGACGCAGCTGGCGGCGAGGTAACTTTTCCCTCCGCGCCGACGTAACTATATGAACCGCGCGCAACACGGGTGTTCACGCCAAGCTAACCGAGCAAGGGATAGGACCGATGGGTAACGAACCGACCAGAACGGACATGACCGATGGGCCTCTTCACCGCCGATTTCTTTCGCTCGTTCGGCCTGGGCTTCGCGGTCGCCGCCGCGGTGCTAGTCACGCAGATCCACGCGAGCCTGGCATGACAAGCTGGCGCGCGGCGATCGCCGCCGGGGCCATCGCGCTCGCGTCATGCTCCTCGGCCCTCGCGGCGGAGAGCACCTTCAACGCACCCGCCGCCGCGCGCGTCGCCAACGAGGGCAAGGGCCTCAAGACCGCGATCTTTTCAGGCGGATGCTTCTGGGGCGTCGAGGCGGTGTTCAGCCACGTCAAGGGCGTCAGGAGCGCGGTCTCGGGCTATCGCGGCGGCCGCCTCGCAAATCCCAGCTACGAGCAGGTTTCGGGTGGCAACACCGGCCACGCCGAATCGGTCAGGGTGGTCTATGATCCCGCGATCGTGCGCTACGACCAGCTGCTGCGGGTGTTCTTCTCGGTAGTCGCCGATCCCACGCTGAAGAACCGCCAGGGTCCCGATTCGGGCACCCAGTACCGCGCCGCGCTGGTGCCGCTGTCGCCCGAGCAGAAGGCGGTGGCCGCCGCTTACCTCGCGCAGATGAAGGCCAGCGGTGTGTGGAAGCAGCCGATCGTGACGCAGGTCGAACCGGCCACCACGTTCTATCCGGCCGAGGGCTATCACCAGGACTTTGCGCTGAAGAACCCGCAGCAAGGCTATATCGTGCGCTGGGACCTGCCCAAGGTCGGCGCGCTCAAGGCGATGTTCCCGGCGCTCTATGCGCCCGCTTTCCAGACCGGCTGATTGCCGCTGGCACCCGGCGCGCCTATAGCGGGGCGATGGCCGGGCATCAGCATCGCGAGCATTCGGGCGACAACCTCGTCGCCGCGGCCGAGCACGCGCTCACCGCGGCGGGCGAGCAATGGACCGCGATGCGCGCCGACGTGTTTGCCGCGCTGGCCAATTACGACCGCCCGGCCTCGGCTTACGACATTGCCGATGCGGTCGGGCTGCGGCGCGGCAAGCGGGTCGCGGCGAACAGCGTCTACCGGATCCTCGACTTGTTCGTGCGGACCAATCTCGCCAACCGAATAGAAAGCGCCAACGCCTATCTCGCCAACACGCATCCGGGGTGCCGGCACGACTGCATTTTCCTGATCTGCGACGATTGCGGCGCCGCGCGCCATCTTGATGACGAGCGCGTGACCGGGGCACTGCGTGCCGCCGGGCGCGACGCGGGCTTTGCCGACGTGCGCCCGGTGGTCGAACTGCGCGGCCTGTGCGATGCATGCGCCGGCTAGGTGCTCGATAACGCTCACCAATTGCTCAGCGCATCATCACCGGCCGTTCATCGACAGGCGCGGTGAGCGGGTGTAAGCGCCGCACCGTGACAACCCTACCCGATACCCCCCTCCTCGACACCGTCGATACGCCCGCCGACTTGCGCCGGCTCGCGCCCGGCCAGCTGCGCCAGCTGGCGGACGAGCTGCGCGCCGAGATGATCAGCGCGGTCGGCGCCACCGGCGGGCACCTCGGCTCGGGCCTCGGCGTGGTCGAATTGACGGTGGCGATCCACTATGTATTCGACACCCCGCGCGACCGGTTAGTATGGGATGTCGGCCACCAGGCCTATCCGCACAAGATCGTCACCGGGCGGCGGGCCCGCATTCGCACCGTGCGCCAGCCTGGCGGGCTGAGCGGCTTCACCAAACGCTCGGAGAGCGAATACGACCCGTTCGGCGCGGCGCATTCGTCGACCTCGATCAGTGCCGCGCTCGGCTTCGCGGTGGCGAACAAGCTCACCGGCCGGCCGGGCAAGGCGATCGCGGTGATCGGCGACGGGGCGATGAGCGCGGGCATGGCCTACGAGGCGATGAACAACGCCGAGCAGGCGGGCAACCGGCTGGTGGTGATCCTTAACGATAACGACATGTCGATCGCCCCCCCGGTGGGCGGGCTCTCGGCCTATCTCGCGCGGCTCGCGTCCTCGTCGCAGTATCTCGGCCTGCGCCATTTCGCCAAGCGCGCGCTCGGCAAAATCTCCCGCCGGGCGCACAACGCCGCCGAAAAGGCCGAGGAGTTCGCCCGCGGCATGGCGATGGGCGGGACGCTGTTCGAGGAGCTGGGGTTCTACTACGTCGGCCCGGTCGACGGGCACGATCTGGGCCAGCTGATCCCGGTGCTCGAGAACGTCCGCGAGGCCGATTACGGCCCGATCCTGGTCCACGTCGTGACGCAGAAGGGCAAGGGCTATGGCCCGGCGGAAATCAGCGCCGACAAGTACCACGGGGTCCAGAAGTTCGACGTCATCACCGGCGAGCAGGCCAAGGGCGCCGCCGGCCCGCCCAGCTACACCGGCGTGTTCGCCAAGGCGCTTCTGGCCGAAGCCGCGCGCGACGAAACGATCTGCGCGATCACCGCGGCGATGCCGAGCGGGACCGGGCTCGACAAATTCGCAGAGACTTATCCCGAGCGCGCGTTCGATGTCGGCATTGCCGAACAGCACGCGGTGACTTTCGCCGCCGGCCTCGCCGCGCAGGGCATGCGCCCGTTCTGTGCGATCTACTCGACCTTCCTCCAGCGCGCTTACGACCAGGTGGTCCACGACGTCGCGATCCAGAACCTGCCAGTCCGGTTCGCGATCGACCGCGCCGGGCTGGTCGGGGCCGACGGGGCAACGCACGCGGGCAGCTTCGACGTCACTTACCTCGCCACGCTGCCCAACTTCGTGGTCATGGCCGCGGCGGACGAGGCCGAGCTGGTCCACATGGTCCACACCGCCGCGTTGCATGACACAGGGCCGATCGCGTTCCGCTATCCGCGCGGCAACGGGGTGGGCGTGGCGCTGCCCGAAGTGCCCGAGCGGCTGGCAATCGGCAAAGGCCGGATCGTCCGCCACGGCAGCAAGGTCGCGCTGCTGTCGCTCGGCACGCGGCTAGCCGAAGCGCGCAAGGCGGCCGACCAGCTCGATGCCAAGGGCCTCTCGACCACGGTCGCCGACTTGCGTTTCGCCAAGCCGCTCGACAGCGAGCTGATCCGCAAGCTGCTGGCGACGCACGAAGTGGTGGTGACGATCGAGGAAGGCGCGATTGGCGGCCTCGGCGCGCACGTCCTGACGCTGGCGAGCGACGAAGGGCTGACCGATGCCGGCCTCAAGATCCGCACCATGCGCTTGCCCGACATGTTCCAGGACCAGGAAGCGCCCGCCCAGCAATACGACGAAGCCCGCCTCAACGCCCCACACATCGTCGAAACCGTCCTCGCCGCCCTGCGCCACAACAGTGCCGGCGTGGAGGAAGCGCGCGCCTGACGCTTAGCGGCTGGGGATCGCCAGCAATTCAATCTTGAACAGCAGCGTCGCGCCGCCCGGGATCGGGCCGCGGCCTTCGGGACCGTAGGCGAGGTCGGCGGGGGCGGCGAGCTCGATGGTGTCGCCGAGCCCCATTTGCGGGATTGCTTCTTGCCACGCGGGGATCAGGCCGTGGAGCGGGAAGGTCGCCGGCTCATGGCGGTCGAACGAGCTGTCGAAGGTCTCCCCGTCGATGAACGTGCCGGCGTAATTGACCGTCACGGTGTCGTTGACGCTGGGGTGCGCGCCGGTGCCCGGCCCGGCCACGCGCCGCCACAGCGCGCCGCCGGGCAGGTAGCGCCAGCCGTCGCTTGCCTGTCGGCTGGCGAGGGCGAGCGCCTGCTGGTTATGCCACGCGGTGTCGTGCTCGGGCGCGGAAGTCGCCTCCTGCGCGGCTGCCGACAGACCGATGACCGCGGCCGCCAGCGCAACCGGCCAGATCAGCCGGAGCGGTGGCATCAGGCTTGCGGCAGGGTAGCGGGATGGACGCCCGCGGCTTGCGGCTCGCCCAACTCGCTTTGCCCGGCGAGGTCATCGCCCGCTTCGTCGCGCATGGTGCCCAAGTGCATCCACTTCTTTACGATCGGGCTCAGCGCCAGCACCACGACGCTGATGACGATCGTGATCCACCCGATCTTCGAATAGATCGCCAGCGTCAGCTCCTTGTTCATCGCGCCGCTTTCGCCGCCGGTCGCCTGGCCGATCTTGCCCGCGACGAACTGGCCGACCGCGGTCATGTAGAACCACGCCCCCATCACGAAGCTGGCGAGGTGGCGGGGCGACAGCCGCGCCATCGCCGAGAGCCCGACCGGTGACAGGCACAGCTCGCCGGTGGTGTGGAGCAGGTAGATCAGGAACACGAACAGCACCGGGGTCATCGCGCCGCTGCCGACGCTATTGGCGCCCCACACGAACACCAGGAAGCCGAGGCCGACTTGGGTGAGCGCGAGCGCGAACTTGGCCGGCGCCGAGGGCTCGAGCCCCTTGCGCCCGAGCCATTGCCATAGCGCGGCAAAGACCGGCGCGAAGATCACGATGTAGATCGGGTTGATCGACTGGAACAGGCTGGTCGGCACCCCGCCGCGGTCGACGAACCTGTCGGTATAGAGGTTGAGGCTGCCGCCGGCCTGCTCGAACAGGCCCCAAAACACCGGGTTGAGCGCGATCAGGAACAGCATCGCAAACATCCGCTCGCGCGGTTCCTTCGGCATCTTGAAGGCTTCGAACAGCACGTACGCCAGCATCGTGATTCCCGCCACGATCAGCAGCGTCTGGATCACAGATTGGTACTGGATCAGCGCCCAGATGACCGCCACCGCGGCCACGCCGATGCCGTAGAGCAGCCCCTCCCGGCCTTTGGCCAGCGGCACCGGCGGCTCGCCGTGGCCGAGCAGCGCCGATTTGCCGAGCGCGAAGATGATCAGCCCGATCACCATCCCGATCCCGGCCATGCCGAAGCCGTAGGCCCACCCGATCGTCTCGCCCAGGTAGCCGACCAGGATCGTGCCCAGCGCCGCGCCGACGTTCACGCCCATGTAGAAAATCGTGTAGGCGGCATCGCGGCGGACATCGGTCAGCTTGTAGAGCTGCCCGACGATCACCGAGATATTGGCCTTGAGGAAGCCAGAGCCGACGATGATGAAGGCCAGCGCGGCCCAGAACACGTTGATCGTCGGATCGCTTTGCCCGCCGCCGCCTTCGACCGCCATCAGCCCGTGGCCGAGCGCCAGCAGCATGCCGCCGAACAGCACCGCCTTGCGCTGGCCGAGCCAACGGTCGGCAATGACCCCGCCGAGCACCGGAGTGATATAAACCAGCGCGCCATAGGCGCCGTAGATCAGGTTGGCTCGGCCATCGTCATAGAGCCAGTGTTTGGTCAGGTAGAGCACCAGCAGCGCGCGCATCCCGTAGTACGAGAACCGCTCCCACATCTCGGCGTAGAACAGCACGAACAGTCCGCGCGGGTGGCCGACCACTTCCTCGCTTCGGCGGACCGCGATCAAGCCCCCGATCGCGAGCACCGCGAACAGCGCAACCGCGGTGATCGCCGCGATCCAGTCGCCTTCGTTCCACAGGGCCATGTCCTTCATGCGGTCTCTCCGGCGATTGGCACGCGCTGCGGGGTGTAACGGTCCAGCCTAGCGAATGTTTCGGACTTGGGAAGGGCAGATCGTTTCCAACGAAACCGGTAGCTGCCTTGCGTGATCCGCTGTATTATGGCACCGCATCACCCATGTCCGAAGGCCGCCCCGTCTATTTGCGCCTGCGCGAGTTGATCGCCGCGGGGATCATCGACGGCCGCTACGGTGCGGGCGCGATGCTGCCATCGGTCCGGGCGTTTGCCGCCGAACAGGGCGCCAATCCGCTGACCGTCGCCAAGGCATACCAGCAATTCCAGTCCGACGGGTTGATCCGGGTCCAGCGCGGCGTCGGCATGTTCGTGCGTGAGGGTGCGGCCGAGCAGCTGCGGGCGGCCGAGCGGGCCCAGTTCCTCGATCACGAATGGCCGCAGATCCGCGAGCGCTTGGGCCGCTTGGGCATCGCCGCGGCCGATCTCCTCGACGACGCCTGAGCCGGGCGCGGGCAGCCACAACTTTCATCAGGGTCCCCGATTGCGCGTCTCGCGCCGCTCTGGCACAGTATCGGCAGGGGTCGTGGACGGGGGCGTGGCTGGCTGGCTGGGTTCCACGATCAAAATGGAAACGGTGCGGAAAGCCTGCTTTCGCGGCTCACCGCCGGAGGACGACGATGATCAGATCCGAGCTGCTGCAATCGCTGGCCGCGGACAATCCCGAGTTGCGGCCGGAAGAGGTCGAACAAGTGCTCGACGTCTTTTTCGGCGAAATCACCGCGCGCCTGGCCGAAGGCGGCCGGGTCGAGCTGCGCGGGTTCGGGACATTCTCGACCCGCCAGCGCGAAGGCCGCACCGGGCGCAATCCGCGTACCGGCGATCCGGTCGACGTGCCCGCGAAGCGGGTGCCCTATTTCAAGCCGGGCAAGGAAATGCGCGAGCGGCTCAACACCGAGTAACCTCGCGGCGGCGCTCTGTCCGCCATCAGACGATAAGCGAAAGGCGCGGGGTCCGGCTGGACTCCGCGCCTTTCGTTATTCCCGCCGGCCGCACTGTGCGTTCCGTTTGAGCCAAGAAAAGGGCGACGCGACCGCTCGCGCCGCCCTTTTGTGGTTCGAGCTATCGGCCTTATCCGCGCTCGCCGCTCCGCGGGATCTCCGGCGGCGGCGGCACCGGGAGCGGCGGCGGAGCGGGCGGAGGCGGGCAGGCCGCATCCATCGCCACGATCGTTCCGTTCAGGCACTGCTTGTAGGTCGCCACAGGTGCAGGGGGCGGCGGCGCCACGTAGGCCGGAACCTCGTGATGCGACGGGCCGAAGTTCCTCTTTACGCCCAACGTCCAAGTTCTCGGCAGGCCTGGCATCCCGCTGACAATCCCGAGCGAGCCCGAGGCATCCTGCTTCGAGAGGAAATAGTATTTGTTGAACAGGTTCTTGACCTCGCCGTACACCTGCCACTCACCGCCGGGCGCGGTGTACGCTATGCGGCCATTGGCCAGGAAGTAGCTGTCAATCCGTGAGAACGGGGAGTTTTCGGATGTCGTAAAAATATCCGACTGGTATGCTCCGTCGAGGCGGAAGGTCAGCGACGCGCCATTGTTCATGTCGTAGTCGTACTGGATACCACCCGAATACGTCCATTTTGGCGTATAAGGGGTGAAGGAACCGGCCGGGATGCTCGTATTGACGAGGTTACCATTGGCCGCGACCGCACTGGTATATTTGAAGTCGATGTAAGCCACCGAACCATCGAGCGACAGGCCATCGACCGGGTGGATCTGGGTTTCGAGTTCGAAGCCCTTCATTTCGCCAGTGCCCACGTTGTCCGGGCGTAAGCACGGAAATGGCAGGACCGATTCCGGACAGACCAGTTTAGTGCCCTGGATATTGTTGTACTTGTTCCAGAACGCCGCGCCGTTCAACCTCAGGCGGCGATCGAAGAAGTCCGACTTGAAGCCGACTTCGTAGGTCGTAAGCGTTTCCGGATTGAATGGCAGTGCCTGGTCCGCAACGAACGGACGCGGGTTGACGCCGCCCCCTTTGAACCCGGTCGCGGCCGAGGCATACACCAACAGCGCGTTGCTGAAGCGGTAGTCGACCACCGCCCGCCAGTCGATCCTTGTGGCAGCGAAGTGGCCTTGTGCGCCGAGGAAGCCTTGCAACGCGCAGTTGCTGCTAGCGCGAGTAGCTATCGCACAGAGGGCCGCGTTGGGCGGGGTGTAGTCCGGGTTGCGCCGGAAGTAGACGTAGTCCTTTTTCTCATCCGAATAGCGGATGCCGCCGGTGATCCCGAGGGCGTCGGTGGGGTGCAGTGTGATATTCGCGAACACCGCCTTCGATTGCGATGGCGTCTGGTCCGGGCCGTGGATGAAGTCGATCGGTGCCGCCAGGAACGGTGGTCCTCCAGCGGCAACGTAGTTCAAGTCCACCCGCGCTTCGTACTCGCCGTACTGCTTGAAATAGAAGCCGCCGACAGTCCCGGTGATCAGCTTGTCGGCAAGGTCGAAGTTGAGCCGCAGCTCCTGGCTGAATGCGTGGTGCCGGTTGATGTTGTTGAGTTGGGATTCGCCGACAGGGGTGAGATCCTGGTCCTCGGCCCAGGTCGATTCGTATTTGCGGTAGCTGGAAATCCACACCAACTGCGCGGCATCGCTGATGTCGAGCGTGACTGTGCCATGGACGCCCCAGCCCTCGAACGTGTTCTTCGGGACTGCAAAATAGGGTTTGAACGGCGCGGTAACAGTCCGACCCATCGCATCAATATAATTCGCATAGCTGATGAAGCGCGGATCGTAGCCGGACGGCGGAGTGTCGCAACTATAGGTTCCCGCGGGCACGAACTGACACCCGATAGTCACCGCGGCGCCGTTCTTGCCGGCGAGCCAGGGCGTTCCGCTTCCGCCTGTGTCGACCGCGGGGTTCTGGGACTTCGGATTGAACGGATTGCCCGCCTTGCCAGCGGCAATCAGCACAGCCGCGCCGGGGTCGCCATCCTGGTTGGTGATGTCGGCGGTGACGTAGATGTTCAAGCTGGGGGTCGGGTCCCAGTTAAGCGCGATACGTCCTGCGCCCAGCTGCCGGCCGCCCATTTCACCCGTTAGGGGGAAGCGACCGATGGATTCATTGGCCAGAACGTTCGAAGTGGGATGGGTCAGACCGTAATCGATCAACTTGACGTAGCCGTCGGTGTTGCGAGCAATGCCCGAGACGCGAACGGCGAGATTGTCGGCAAGGGCGAAATCGGAATAACCGCGGATCCTTAGGTCATTGAACGAACCGTATGAGATATCCAGCGAGCCGCTGCCGTCCCCCCGCGGCTTCTTGCCGAACAGTTTGATCGAGCCGCCGATCGAGTTCTTGCCCGCCAAAGTGCCTTGCGGGCCGCGCAACACTTCGATCCGCTCGAGATCCATCAGCTCGATCAGCGAACTTTGCAGCGTCGGGATATAGACATCGTCGATGTACAGTCCGACGCCCGGGTCGCGGGCGTAGATGAAGTCAGTCTGGCCAACGCCGCGGATGTAGGCAATGAGGCCGGCGCCGCCGCCTTGCCCCTGCGGCTTCAAGGTGACGTTCGGCGCCTGGGCGGCGACTTGCGACACGTCGGTGACCCCGCGCGCCTCGATCATCTCGGCGTTCATCGCGGTGATCGCGATGGGCGTGTCCTGCAGCTTGGCTTCGCGGAATTCCGCGGTCACCACGATGTCGGCGGTGCGGTTTTCGGAGTCCGCCGCGGCGGCCTGGGCATCGGTGGTCACCGTCGCGTCGGTCGTGCTCGTGCCGGGAGCGGTGGTGGTCGTCGCCTGCTCGGCAAAGGCCGGAGCTGACAGACACGCGGCCACGGCAATCGCCGAGACCAGGCTGAAGGTCTTGAATTTCATCAGGCTTTCTCCCTTGGCAAGAGCGTTATCCGCTGCTCGCCTCCTCCAAACGCGGCAGCATAAATTGCTTGCCGCACAATATCCCGTGGCCCTGCGCTCGCGCGCCTCGCCAATGTGAAGAATGGATGGCTGAAGGCGCAATTAAATGCGCCCAGCTTCCCCTCCCCGAGCACTTTTGTAACGATTGCGATGATTGCAACAAGCGCGTTTTGCACGTTTCACCCGCAGACACTCACGGTGTTACAATCACGCAACACACTTTGCAGGCTAACGAAACCGCCCCTTGCGGTTGCCGGCAAGCGGGGTCAGCCCGCCCGCTGGACGGGGCCTGGACGCTATCCTACTGTCCACCAAAGAAACGGCGGGACGAGGACGGCCAACGATGACGGCAAGCGCGGCTGCGGGCGGGACCACGCGATCGGGCGGTTACGAGCTGCGGGTAGTGGTGCTGCTGGGGCTGGCCTTCGGGTTCGCTTACTTCGACCGCATGGCGATGACCTTCCTGGGGCCGTTCGTTCAAAAGGACTTGAGCCTTACCAATGAACAGTTGGGCTGGGCGAATTCGGGGCTTTCGGCCACCTGGGCGCTCGGCGCATTTCTCATCGGACGCTGGTCGGACTCCATCGGCAAACGCAAGCCATTCCTGATCGGCGCGTTATTGTTGTTCTCGGTGTGCTCGGTGCTGTCGGGCTTTGCGTGGAGCTTTGGAACGCTGTTTGCCGCACGGATGGTAATGGGCTTGGCCGAAGGCCCCTTCCTGCCTGTCTGCCTGGCGATCATCGCCGCAGCCAGCGCCGAGAGTCGCCGGGGTGTCAATTCGGGGATTGTGCAGAACGTCTTTGGCTCGATTATCGGCACTGCCCTGGCGCCGTTCATTCTGATCCGCATTGCGGTGGCGTTCGGCTGGCAGGAAGCGTTCTTCATCGCCGGCATTCCGGGCCTGATCCTGGCGGCATTGATCTGGCGCTTCATCAACGAACCCGAGAACCCGGTACAAGCGGGCCCTGCCGCACAGTCGTCGATATGGGCGATGCTGGCCAAACGGAACATCTGGCTTTGCGCGGCGATCAGCTGCTGTGCGGTCGGATCGATAATGATCGGCTCGATCTTCATGCAGCTCTATCTCGCCGGCCCGCGCGGCTATGGTCCGCTGACCTGGGGCAACGTTATGACGGTGGTTGGCTTCTGCCCTGCCGTGGGGGGCGTGCTGGTCACCTGGCTGTCTGACCGGGTCGGCCGCAAGGGGCCGCTTATCTTCTTTTCGTTCCTGATGGCGCTGGCACCCGCAGCGCTGTTGTGGTTCCACGGCCCGGTCGAAATACTCACCGCGCTGATGTTCGTCAGCTGGATGGGGCTTGGCACGTTTCCGCTGTTCATGGGGGTGATCCCCGGCGAGACGCTGGGCCGTGCCCAGGCGGCGACCGCAATGGGCCTGGTGGTGATGATCGGTGAACTTACCGGCGGGGTGTTCGGTCCGCCGGTCGCAGGGCGCCTGGCTGACGCCTTCGGCCTGGAGGTCACGCTCTATATCCAAGGCGCGCTGGCGCTCACCGCCGGGCTGATCGCGCTGTTCGTGGTCGAGACCAATCCGCGCGTGCTGGCGCGGCGCGACCTTGCAGAGGCTACCGCATGATTCGCACCCAGGTCGCGATCGTCGGCGCCGGCCCGGTTGGGTTTCTCGCCGCGCTCGGGCTCGCCCGCCAGGGGATCGAGGTGACCGTGCTCGATCAGGAACCGGCGGTGGTCCGCAGCCCACGCGCGGCGGTCTATTTCCACACCACCATCTCGGTTCTCGCCAAGCTCGGGCTGGCGGACGACGCCCATGCGATCGGGCTCAGCTCGACCGAGTTCATGATGCACTGGCTGGACACCGGCGAACGGGTCGCCTCGGACATGCGCGACGCGCTCGAGCCGGGGCAGGAATACGATCACAACCTCCACTTCGGTCAACACCTGCTGGCCGAGCTGGTGATGGAGCATCTCGCGCGGCTGCCGCGCACTCAGACTCTGTGGAACCACCGCGTGACGGCGCTGGCGCAGGAGGATCAGGCGGTGCGGCTGACGGTCGAGACGCCAGCGGGCGAAGAGACGATCGAGGCCGAGTGGGTGATCGGCACCGACGGCGCGCGTTCGACCGTACGGCGGCTGATCGGGCTCGAATTCGAAGGCATGACCTGGCCCGACCGGTTCGTCGCCACCAACATCGAATATCCATTCCGCGAGTTCGGCTATGCCAACGCCAACATGGTGGTCGATCCGGTCAACTGGTGCGTGATCGGCCGGCTGGGGCGCGAGAACTTGTGGCGACTGACGTATGGCGAGGACGCCAGCCTCGACGAAGCGACAATCCTCGAACGCCTGCCCGAACGCTTCGCCGCGATCCTGCCGGACCCTGCGGTGCCGTACCGGATCGACAACTTCTCGCCCTACCGCGTCCACCAGCGCTGCGCCTCGACCTTTCGCGTGCGCCGGGTGCTGCTCGCGGGTGACGCGGCACATGCCTGCAACCCGTGCGGCGGGCTTGGGCTGACCGGCGGGGTGATCGACGCCGACACGCTGTCCGACGCGCTCGGCGCGGTTATCGCGGGCCGCACGGACGCGCGCGTGCTGGACTTCTATGCGCAGGAACGGCGGCGGGTGTTCCTCGAAGTGACCTCGCCCATGTCGACCAATTTCAAGCGGCTGCTGTCCGAACGCGATCCGGCGCGGCGGGCCTCGGACAAGGCGGGGATGTTCGCGCAAGCAGGCCACGGCCATGCGGATGTGCGGGCTTCTTCCCTCGCGGACCTTATCAAAGGGGCTGCCATGCCCTTGGATGGAGTGCCGGCGTGAACGGGTGGGCTTACAGCACGGCGGGGTTCGAGCGGATCGTCCACCGCGTCGAAGGCGTCGAGAGCGTGACATATGCGATCGGGCCACAGGACGGCGCGCCGCTGGTCTATTTCCACGGCGGCGGCACGTTCCACGGCTTCGAATGGGCGCGCCCGCTGGCGGACCGGTTCCGCATCTATTGCCCGCATCACCCCAACTTCGGCGAGAGCGCCGACGCGGACTTCACCGGCATCGGCGACTATGTCTCGCATTACGAGCTGCTGTTTCCGGCGCTCGGGCTCGACACGTTCCACTTGTGCGGCGCGTCGATGGGCGGGCACATGGCGGCGCGCTTTGCCGCGGCCCACCCGCACGACATCGACAAGCTGGTGCTGGTCTCGCCTGCTGGGCTTAAGTCCGAGCGCGCTGCGATGCCCGACTTCGGCAGCATCGCGCCGGCCGACATTCCGGCGATGTTCGTGGCCGATCCGCTGTGGATCGCGCCGTTCTGGCCGAGCGCGCCGTCCGCTGCATGGGCTGCGCTGCGAGCCCGCGAAAGCGCCGCCGCGTTCGCCTCGCGTGAGGATCTGGGCGAGGCGGACCGCACGCTGCGTCAGGGGCTCAACGGCTTCGACCGGCCGACGCTGCTGCTGTGGGGCGCGGACGATCGGATCGTCCCGCTGGGCTTCGCCGAGGACTGGCAGAAAGCCATGCCCGAGGCGCGCCTCGAGGTGATCGCGGGCGGATCGCACTTGCTGCTCGACGAATTTCCCGCCGCGGTCGCGGCGCTGCGGGCGTTTCTCGAAAGCTAGCGTCCCTGCTAGCGTCCGGGCTCCATCCGGCGCGCCTGGCTGAACGTCAGCGCCGAGAGCACCGCCGGCACCGCCATCACCGCACACACCGTGCCCACGGCGAGCCCGCGGTCGAGCAGCGCGCCGCCGGCAATCGGCCCGAACACCGATCCGATCCGGCCCGCGGTGGTGCCGAGGCCGAGCCCGGTGGCGCGCAGCTGCGGCGGGAAGGCATAGGCGATTGTCAGCCAGTTGGCGGTGGCGGATCCGAACAGCGCCGCGCCCAGCAGCGGCGCGATCACCATCAGCGCGCCCCGGTCGCCCACGAACTGCCCGACCAACTCGATCAGTACCGCCAGGCTCACCATCGTGAACCACATCATCCGCTTTACCCCCACCGTGCCGCACAAGTAGCCCGCGGTGAGCCCGCCTACGATCCCGCCGTAGGACAGCCAGCTGGCATAGAATGCCCCAGCGGAATCGGCACCGAGTCCCGCGGCGACCAGCTTGGGCCCCCAGTTGAGGATGAAATACCACGCGAACATATTGAGCGCGTGAGCCACGAACAGCTTGAGCAGCTCGCGCACGTGGAACGGTTGGCGGATTTCCTGCGCCACCGACGCGCCGGTGTCGGCGGGCTTGGGCGGCAGCTCGGCGATTTCGGGAACCGATACGCGGCGCAGGATGCGGTTGGTTGCGCCGAGCGCGCGCGCCGGCTGGCGGATCAGCAGGAAGTCGAGCGATTCGGGGAGCCACGCGAACGCCACCGGTAGCAGCAGCGCGGAGAGGCCCGCGCCAAACCAAAAGATCCCGCGCCAGCCATAGCCTTCGAGCACCGCGAGGGCGACCAGCGAGCCGATGATCGTGCCCACCGGATAAGCCGAGGCGACCGCGCTGGCGGCGAACTCGCGGCGCCGCTGGCTGGCGTATTCGAGCGCCAGCATGCCCGCAGTGCTGGTCATCCCGCCGATCCCGATGCCGGTCACCACGCGCGCGGCGGCCATCGAATAGAACCCGCCCGACAGGGCGGCCAGCGCCATCCCCAGGCTCATGAACCCGAGGCAGGTCAGGATCTCCGGGCGCCGGCCCCACTGGTCGGCCACCGGCGAGACGCCGAGCGCGCCCAGCGCCATGCCCACCAGATTCATTGCCAACAGCGTGCCGAGCGCGGTCGGGCCAAGCCCCCATTCGCGCGACAGGGCCGAAGCCGCGAGCGACAGCGCAAGGATATCGTACCCGTCGATCATGTTGATCAGCACGCACAGACCGACCACGCCGTATTGCTGTAGGTTCATCGCCCGCTGGCGCATCGCCGTGCGCGGATCGGCGCCCGCCGCTGTCGTCATGCTTGCCTCCCCAGCCCATCGCTCGACGGGGCCGCTCGACGGCGGCTTGGCAGGCAGGCTATGGTGCGCGGCAAGGCCCGTCAAAGGGATTAGCGGGAGAGCGCGCGTGAACGACGTGACGACCACGATGAAATATGTCGTGCGCGGGGAAAAGGCGACGTTCCACGCGGGCGACCGCGCCAAGAGCTACTGGCCGGTCGACGAGCATCCCGTCATCATCCACGATGTCCGGCCGGTCCGCGGCCAGCTGAGCTTTGAACGCAACGGCTTCGTGCTGGTCGACGAGCCGACCGAGGTGACCGAGTTCACCGACTCGGGCGAACTGGCGCGTTATTCGCGCCAGGCCGAGGCCCTGGTCGCGCGGCTGACCGGGGCGGACAAAGTCGTCAGCTTCGGTTCGATGATCCGTACCAGCGCCACTGGCGCGCACGGCCACAACCAGCCCGCGCACGGCGCGCACGTCGATTACGGCGCGCGCACGGTCGCCGATTTCACCCGCGACTTGCTCCCCGCGGACGAGGCCGAGGCGCGGCTTGCCCGCCGCCACATGCTGATCAACCTGTGGCGCCCGATCGTGCCGGTCGAAAGCGCGCCGCTGGCGCTGTGCGATGCCAGCACCGTGCGGCGCGAGGACTTGTTCGACAGTGAAGTCGTCGGCGGGCTGGGCGACTTCAGGCGCCGCTCGCTGTGGGGCTTCAACCTGGCTTACGATCCCGCCCACCGGTGGTGCTGGGTGTCCGACATGCAGCCCCATGAAGCGCTGGCGTTCAAGCTGTTCGACAGCGATCCCCGTGCGGTCCAGCACACCGCCCACAGCGCGTTCGAGGACCCCGCCACGCCGCCCGACGCCGCGCCGCGGCAGAGTATCGAGCTGCGCACGATCGCGTATATATAGCGCCTATGGAAACCGATCCGCCCGACAACCAGGAGGTCAAGGACCGCACGCGGTTCAAGGCCACCCGGATGCACCAAGGACCCGGGCACTGGCATGTGCGGGTGAGGTCGAATGTGATCGTGTGCGGCAATTGCGCTGCCAAAATTTCCAAGCATCTCAACCCGCAGTTCTGTCCCGAATGCGGGGATGGGCGCTAAAAGGCGTCAGCGCTCCGCCGGGCTCGCCGTCTCGAGGCTCTTGATGAACATCAGCCGCTGCAGCCGTACGTCGGGATCTCGCACCATCGCCCGCATCCCCTCCAGCCGTTCTTCGAGCTTCGCTCCGCCCGCACAGGCGTGGAACACGAAGTCCTTGTAGGCGCAGGCCTGGGGGCTGGTCTTGTCGAGGAAAATCTGCCGGCGTTCCGCCGCCCAGGTGTCGAGCAGCGCCGGGTCGGCCTCGTCGAGGACGATCGCCGCCAGCGTCGGCCATAACGCGAAGGCGTCGAACATGCCGGTGGTAAGGCCGAACCCGCCGGTGGGGTTGGTCACGTGCGCGGCATCGCCTGCCAGCACCACGCGCCCCTTGCGAAAGCTCGCCGCGCAGCGCTGGTGCATTCTGTAGGGCGCGGACTGGACGAGCTCGTAACCGCCCTTGCCGGGCAGCAAGTGGCGGTAAGCTTCCGGCACGCGGTCGAGGTAAGTCCGCTCGGGCAATGCGGCATCTTCCATGTAGGTACAGCGCCACAGGCCTTCACGGGTGATCTTGACGATCACCGCGCCCCACTGCTGGTCGATCACCATCGTCGATTGCCAGTATCCGCCGCTCTCGAAATCGTGGCGCAGATTGGTGGCCACGAACCGCTCGGGCCAGGTCATCCCGTCGAACGGCAGGCCGAGCGCTTTCCTGACCATGCTCCCCGCCCCGTCGGCCCCGACGAGGTATTTCGCGGCGAGGAATTCGGGTCCGTCGGGGCCTTCGATCCGCACGCGGACGCCTTCATCGTCCTGCGCCAGCGTGGTCAGCGGGGTGCTGAAGCGGACCAGCGCGTTGGGCAGCGCCGCCAGCCGCGCACGGCAAATCTGCGCCAGCCGATCCTGACCGAGCTGAATGTTGTAAGGGAATCGCGTGACCGAGGAGAGCACCTTGAGGTCGTAGGGTAACCGCTCGCCGGTCCGCTTCACCAGCCACAGGTAATCGTCCTTGGTATAGCCGATTTGCTCGGCTTCCTCACGGATTCCCAGCCGCTCCAGACCGTCGAGCATCGACCAATGATAGACGCAGGCGCGCGGGGAATCGTTGATCGCATCTTCCGCTTCGACCAGGCACACGTCGACCCCGGCCTGCGCCAGGCCCAGCGCGGTCACAAAACCGGTCGGCCCGCCGCCGACGACGATCACGTCGTGCATTTATTCCTCTCCGGGCAAAGGGACTTTCGCCGCCGCCGCCTCTCCCCTAGCAGTAACGTTCGTTAGAGTCGCAAGGGCTTGACGGACGGGAGAGATTTCAAAAA
>JBDSDC010000087.1:0-14792 GCA_039920725.1 Croceibacterium sp.
CGATCTGCGCATTGCAGGCGGCGATGGAAGGCTTCGAGGTCGTGACGATGGAACAAGCGGTCAAGCGCTGCGACATCTTCGTCACCACGACCGGCAACGAAGACGTCATCACCGCCGAGCACATGAAAGCGATGAAGAACATGGCCATCGTGTGCAACATCGGCCACTTCGACAGCGAGATCCAGATCGCCGCGCTCGACAACTATGACTGGCAGGAAGTCAAGCCGGGCACCGACGTGGTGACTTTCCCCGATGGGAAGAAGATCATCATCCTGGCCAAGGGCCGCTTGGTGAACTTGGGCTGCGCCACCGGGCACCCGAGTTTCGTGATGAGCTGCAGCTTCACCAACCAGACGCTCGCTCAGATCGAGCTGTTCACCAAGGGTGAGCAGTACAACAACGATGTATTCGTGTTGCCGAAGCACCTCGACGAGAAGGTCGCCGCGCTGCATCTCGACAAGCTCGGGGTCGTGTTGACCCGGCTGAGTCAGAAGCAAGCGGATTATATCGGCGTGCCGGTGACGGGCCCGTTCAAGGCCGATCATTACCGGTATTGAAGTAGTCAGCCAGGATCGTGTGCCGCCTGCGCTTGAGTGGGCTGCACTTGGCTTTCGATCGCTACCGGGACGGCCGCTTCGCCATTGCATCGCCTTCGTGCGCCGCATAGCTGACGGGCGATGGAACTTTCCCCCTTAGCCATGGTCTTGCTCGGCCTGCTGTTGGCCGCGTGGACATTCGGTGCGGCGTGGCTGGTTCTGTCCGCCCAGGCCCGCGCGCGCCGGGCGAAAGCGGCGCGGGGCACCGCGCGGCGGCTGTCGCGGATGATCGACGATTCCCCGGCGGTCCCGCTGCTGGTGCGCACCGACGGCCGGATCGAGGGGCCGGAAAGGCTTGCGGCTTGGCTCGGGCTCTCCCGCCTGCCGGGGTTCCTCAGCGAACTCGACGCCGGGGACGCAGGGTTGCCGGCCGCGGATCTCGATGCCCTGCGCGATGCGGTGCGCCGAACGCAGAAAACCGCCGCGCCTTTTGGCATGGCGTTGAACGCGCGAGGCTCGAACAAGAGTCTGGCGGTGCGCGGGCACCTGGCGGACCCGGCGATTGCGCCCAATGGCGCGGCCTTGTTGTGGTGGTTCGATTTCTCCGACAGCCAAGCCGAACTTGCCCGATTGCGCAGCGAAACCGGCCGCGCGCGCAGCGATTTCGCGGCGCTGGTCGGCCTGATCGAGGCAGCACCCACGCCGATGTGGTTCCGCGGACCCGATATGCTGCTGCGGCTGGTCAACAGCGCTTATGTCGCCGCAGTCGGCGCCGAGAGTGCCGACGCGGTGGTGCGCGACCAGGTGGAGTTGATCGAGAGCGTCGACGGCCTCACCGCGGCCGATATCGCGGGGCGCGCGCGCGATCAGGACTTACCGGTCGAACGGATCGTCCAAGCCACCGTCGGAAGCCAGCGCCGGACCCTTCGAGTCAGCGATCTGCCGCTGGGTAGCGAGGGCGTCGCGGGCTACGCGATCGACATCGAGGAGCAAGAAGAACAGGCACGCGAGTTCCGCGCGTTCCGCGAAGCACAGCGCTCGATGCTCGACCAGCTCTCGATTGGCGTGGCGCAGTTCGATAACGACCGGCGACTGGCGTTCGCCAACCAGCCGTTCCAGCGGATTTTCGCGCTTCCCGGCACCGCTCAGCTCGATCCCCCGCCGTTCGACCGTTTCCTCGACATCGCCCGCGATGCCGGTCGCTTGCCCGAGATGCGGGACTTTCCCGCGTGGCGGCGCGAGCTGGCCGGCTGGTTCATAGCCGGAGAGGCGGTCCACGACGATTGGACCCTGCACGACGGCACACACTTGCGGATCGTTGCCCAGCCAATGCCCGATGGCGGGCTCGTACTGATCGCCGAGGATCGTTCCGAGCAACTCGCGCTGTCCGCCACGCGCGACACGCTGCTGCGGACGCGCACGGCGACGTTCGACAGCCTGTTCGAATCGCTCGCCGTGTTTACCCCCGACGGGCGGATGCAGCTGTGGAACCGGCGCTTCCCCGAAATCTGGGGGTTGCCCGAGGAATTCCTCGACGAGCACCCGCGAATCGAGGCGGTGCTCGAGCAGATCGGCAACCGCCTCGCCCGGCCCGCCCAGCGTGAAGCGATCGGCGAGGTCGTCCGCTCTGCCACGCTCGACCGCAAGCAGCGCGGCGGCCGAGTTACGCTGAGCAACGGGCGCACGCTGGAATTTGCCGGCGTACCGCTGCCCGACGGCAACGGCTTGCTGACCGTGCTTGACGTGACCGACAGCAAGAAGGCTGAGGACGCGCTGCGTGACCGCAATACCGCGCTGGAGGAAGCCGACGCGGTCAAGACCCGCTTCCTTGCCAACATGAGCTATGAATTTCGCACGCCGCTGACCTCGATTGGCGGATTTGCCGAGCTTCTGCAGAGCGGCGTGGCGGGCGAACTCACGTCGCAAGCGCACGACTACGTCGCCGCGATCCTGACGTCGGTCGAACGGCTGTCGCAGCAAATCGAGACCGTGCTCGACCTGACCCAGAGCGAAGCCGGGCTGTTGCCGCTGGCGACCGAGCCGGTCGAGCTGCTGCCGTTCGTGACCCAAGTGGTCCGTGAGCGCGAGGAGGCGATCGAGGGAAAGGGCCTCTCGCTCGACTTGCGCGGTGACCGCACGGCGGGCTCGATCAATGCCGATACGCGCCAGCTGTCGCGCGCGCTCGGCAACCTGCTCGACAACGCAATAAGCGCCACTCCCCAGGGCGGCCGCATCCTGGTTCACCTGCAGCGGCGCAAAAAGGGCGCACGGATCGTCATTTCCGACAACGGCGAGGGGATGAAGCCGAGCGAACTGGCGCGCGCACTCGACGGATACCGGCTTGGCAGTGAGAGCAATACCGAGGGCGCGCGGCGGGGTGGGCTGGGACTGCCCTTGGCGCGCCAGCTGATCGAGGCGCACGGCGGCCGGCTCGACTTGCAGAGCGAAAAGGGCTCGGGCACCACGGCCACGATAACGCTGCCGTGATCATCGAGCTGCCCGACTTGACGGCGATGGCGGCGCTCGGCCGGCGCATTGCCGCCCGCTTGCGGGCGGGCGATGTCGTTGCGCTGTCGGGCGGGCTGGGCACCGGCAAAACCACTCTGGCACGGGCCATCATCGGCGCACTGGGCTATGGCGGCGAAGTGCCCTCGCCGACCTTCACTATCGTCGAGGCCTACGACCCGCCCGCCCTGCGGCTGCGCGTGGTCCATGCCGACTTCTACCGGCTGAAACGCCCCGCCGAGGCGGGCGAACTGGGTCTCGACGATTATCGCGCCGATGCCGCTCTGATCGCCGAATGGCCCGAACTGGCAGGCGGATTCGCCAATGAGCCGGGTTGCCTTGCCATCGCGCTTGAAATTGCGGGCAGCGGGCGCAGGGCGATTGTCGAGCCGGGCGCCGATTGGCTAAGGCGCTGGGATGAGCGCTGAACGGCCCGCGGGGCTCGACGAATTCCTGGAGCTGGCTGGATGGGGCGATGCGGCCATCGAGCCGCTGGCGGGCGATGCCAGCTTTCGCCGCTATTTCCGCATAAGCGGATCCGGGCGTTCGGCCATGTTGATGGACGCGCCGCCGCCGCACGAGGATCCCACGCCGTTCCTAGATGTCGGCAATTGGCTGTGCGGGCATGGCCTGCGCGCGCCGCAGATCTATGCCGCCGATGCCGCTCGGGGACTGGTGTTGATCGAGGACTTCGGCGGCGACCGGATGCGCGACTGGCTCGACCAGAACCCTGCGGCGGAAGCTGATACTTACAAGGCGGCGGTCGATGCGCTGATTGCGCTGCGCGCCTGCCCGCCGGGGCCATTCGCACCCTATGACCTGGCGGTGTACCAGCGCGAGGCGGGCCTGTTCACCGAATGGTTTTGCCCGCTGCAGGGGCTCAGCGTGGACGAGGCCAGTTACCGCGCGGCGTGGGAAGCAGTCCTGACGCCGTTGCTGCCGCGCCAGACCCCGGGAGTGACTGTTCTGCGCGATTACCATGCCGAGAACATCATGCTGCTTCAGCCTGGCGAGCCTCGGGGCGAGCAGGGCCTGATCGACTTCCAGGACGCGTTGGTCGGGCACCCGGCCTATGACCTGGTCTCGCTGCTCCAGGATGCGCGCCGCGATGTCTCGCCCGAGCTCGAGCGGACGATGCTGGACCGCTATCTGGCGAGCGTCGATGCTGGTCCGGAGTTCGAGGCGGATTACGCGCGCCTCGGGGCGCAGCGTAACGCCAAGATCGTGGGCATCTTCGCGCGGTTGTGGAAGCGCGATGGGAAGCCGCGTTACCTGGCGATGATTCCGCGGGTGTGGGACGCGCTGGAGCGCGATCTCGCGCATCCTGCGCTCGCGCCGGTGGCGGAGTGGTTTGCGGCCAACATCCCGCAGGAAGTGCGCGATAACAGCGGCGGCGAGCTTCAGTGAGCGAGCTCGCGTCCGACACGGCGATGGTGCTGGCCGCGGGCCTGGGCAAGCGAATGCGCCCGCTCACCGACGAACGCCCCAAACCGATGGTCGAGGTCGCCGGCAAGCCGCTTATCGATCACGCGCTCGACAAGCTGGCCGAGGCTGGCATCGCCAATGCGGTGGTCAACATCCACTATCTTCCCGAGCCGCTGAAGGCCCATCTGCGCCATCGCGAGCGCCCGTCCGTCGTCATTTCGGACGAGCGCGCGCTGCTCCTCGAAACCGGTGGCGGGATGGTCCGCGCCGAACCGTTGCTGCCCGACCCGTTCTTCAGCGTGAATAGCGACAACATCTGGACCGATGGACCGGTCGATGCCTTCCAGGTCCTTTCCGCCGCCTGGGACCCCTCGCGGATGGATGCGCTGCTGCTGCTCGTCCCGCACGAAGGCGCCCGAAACGCCCGCTACAAGGGCGATTTCGAGCTGGAGCCGAACGGCCGCCTGGCACGCCGGCAGGGCGAGCACGCCTCATACGTGTTCACCGGCATCCAGCTCGTCGCCAAGCGGCTTCTGCGCGAAGCTCCCGAGGGGCCCTTTTCGACCAATGTCCTGTGGGACCGCGCGATCGCCGAAGGACGGGTCTACGGCGTGCGCCACGAAGGCCAATGGTTCGAGGTCGGAACGCCAGATGCGATTGCGCCGACAGAGGCGGCGTTAGCCGGTGGCTGAGCGCCCCGGTCCAAATGTCTATTCGATCGCCGCTCACCGCGGGTTTGCCGATGCCTTGGTTGCGGGCCTGGTCCCGCGCTACTCCGATCCTGACTTGGGCCTCGCCAAGCTTACGCTACTGGTGCCGAGTGCGCGCGCGGCGCGAACCTTGAGCGAGGCTTTCGTGCGCCAGTCCGGGGCTGGCTTGCTGATGCCGCGCATGGCGGTAGTGGGCGATCTCGACCTCGACGAAACGCTGGGCGCGCTGCTCGACCCGCTCGGCGCGGGCGAAAGTATCCCGCCTGCCGCCGACCCGACGCGGCGTTGGTTGCGGCTGGCGGAGATCGTTCGCGATGTGCAGGGCGTCGATGCGCCCAAAATCGGCTCGGTGTTGCGGATGGCGTTCCAGCTGGGGCGGACGATGGATCGGCTGCTGGTCGAGGACATCGGCCCTGGGGAACTGGTCGGCGAGCGGGTGCTCGACTTGCTCGGCGATCTGGCGGGCCACTGGCAGGATAGCCTCCGATTGCTCATCGCGGTGCAGGACCGCTGGCTCGCGGAGCTGATCGAGCGCGGCGAAGTCGATGCGCCGGACCGCCGCAACCGGCTTTTCCGCCATCTGCGCACCCGGTGGCGCGCAGAGCCGCCGCCGGGCGCGGTTGTCGCTGCCGGCGTGACCAGCGCCTCGCCCGCGCTGGGGCGGCTGCTCCGCACGGTGGCCGAATTGCCGCACGGTGCGGTGGTGCTGCCCGACCTCGACTTGTCGATGAGCGACGAGGTGTGGGACGAACTCGGCAGCGCGACCACGCCGTTCGAGCGCGGCGAGGCGGTTACCCACCCGCAGTACCACCTCAAGCTGCTGCTGGGCCGGATGGGCGTGGCCCGCAGCGAAGTCATGCCATGGCACCGCGCGGGTCTGGGCAAGGGACCGCCCGAACGCAGTCACGCGATCTCCAACCTATTTTTGCCGCCCGAGGCGAGCAAGGCGTGGGTCACGCTCCCGGCCGAAAAGCGCCGGCTTGCGGGCGTTCGGCTGATGGAAACGGCCAATCCGGAAGAAGAAGCGCAGTCGATTGCCTTGCTGGTGCGTGAGGCGCTCGAACAGCCCGAGCGGCGTATCGCTGTGATCACGCCTGACCGAGGACTGGCGGCCCGGATCGTGCAGCATTTGCGCCGCTGGAATATCGAGGCGGACGATTCCGCCGGTCGTCCGCTGGGCCAGACCCCGGCCGGGCGGCTGTTTCTGCACTTGGCCGAAGTGGCCGCGGAACAGGCCGCGCCGGTGCCGCTGATGGCGCTGTTCGGGCATCCCTTGGTGCGCGCCGGTGAAGCGCGCGGTGACTGGCTCGAACAGGCCCGCGCGTTCGAGCTGGCGCTGCGCGGTCCGCGCAAGGAGCCCGGGCTGAAGCCGCCGCGCGGGCTGGCGGAGGCGAAACGGCTGGGGCCATGGTGGCAGGAGGTCGAGACGATCCTCACCCCCTTGCTGACGCCCGACGAGACGCTAGCGGGGCAGCTCGACGCGCTCGCCGGCGCGGGCGAAGCGCTCTGCGGCGAAGGGCTGTGGGCGCGCGAGGACGGCCGGGCGCTGGGTGAGTTTGTCGACGACTTGCGGCGTCACGCCCGTGAGATCGGGACGGGCATCGAGGCTGGCGAACTGCCCGCCATGCTGCGCGAGGCGATGGACCGGGTCGCGGTTCGCCCGCCCTATGGGGGCCATCCGCGCGTGGCGATTTACGGCCTCCTTGAATCGCGAATGACGCGGGCCGAATTGGTCATCTGCGCGGGACTTAACGAAGGCACATGGCCGGGGTCGGCGGCGCCCGACCCGCTGCTCGCACCGGCGGTTCTGCGCGCGCTCGGGGTGCCGGGGTCGGACTTCCGCATCGGCTTGTCCGCGCATGACCTGGCCGGAGCGCTGGGCGCGCCCGAAGTCGTGCTCAGCCGTGCCCGGCGCGATGCTGCGGGACCGGCGATCCCGTCGCGCTTCTGGCTGCGCGTCGCGGCCCTGCTCGGCGACGACTTGCTCGAGGGCCACCGCGAGACCCGCGCGCCGGAGCTCGCCCAGGCGCTCGATCTGGGCCCGCCAACCGCGCCGCATCCGCGTCCGCAGCCCTTGCCGACGCCCGAGCAGCGCAAGGTTCGCGTCAGCGTCACCGCGCTCGATCGGCTGCGATCGGACCCGTTCCAGTTCTACGCCCAGGCGATCTTGCGGCTGCGCGAGCTCGACGCGCTCGATGCCGAACCCTCGCCGGCGTGGCGCGGCGAAGTGGCGCACAAAGTCCTCGAACGGTGGCACAAGGAGGGCAGACCCCTGGCCCAGCTCGCCGAAGAGGAGCTGCGCCAGATGAACGCGCATCCGCTGATGCGCGCACTGTGGCGGCCCCGCTTGCTCAAGGCGCTCGAGTGGATCGAAACGCAGATCGCGGCCGAGCCCGACCGCGTGCCGACCGTGTTCGAGCAGGGCGGCGAGATAGTGGTCAAAGGCGTCATCATCCGGGGCAAGGCCGACCGGATCGATATGCTGGCGGGCGGCGAGCTGGCGATCGTCGATTACAAGACCGGCGCGCCGCCGACCGGACGCGAGGTCGAGGCGGGCTATGCGCTGCAACTCGGCACGCTTGGGTTGATGGCGCGGGCGGGAGCGTTTGGCGGCGTGGCGGGCGAGCCGACGCGGTTCGAGTACTGGTCGCTCGGCAGCAGCAAGACCAGCGGGACCGGGTTCGGCTACGTCACCACGCCGATCCTCGAAGGCCGCAAGCAAAGGGGCATTCCGCGCGCGGATTTCCTGCCCGAGGCGGCGCGGTTCCTGGGTGACGCGCTGGGCCGCTGGATTTTGGGCGATGAGCCGTTCACCGCGCGGCTCAACCCTGACGCGCCCGGGTATTCGACTTACGATCAGCTGATGCGGCTCGACGAATGGATCGCGGAGCTCAAATGAGCGGACCCAAACCTCCGCGCGTCCATCCGCTCAAGGACAACCAGGCGCGCGCGGTCGAGCCGCGCGACAGCGTGTGGCTGTCGGCCAGCGCGGGCACGGGCAAGACGCAAGTGCTGTCGGCGCGGGTTTTGCGCCTGCTCCTGACCCCCGGCGTGCGGCCCGAGAACATCCTGTGCCTGACGTTCACCAAGGCCGGCGCGGCGGAAATGGCGACGCGCGTCAACCAGGTGCTGGCGAGCTGGGTGCGGCTGGAGGACACCGCGCTGGCCGGGCAGCTCGGTAATATCGGTGCGCCGTCGGATCCCGACACCCGCGCGCGGGCGCGGACGCTGTTCGCGCATGTCCTCGATTGCCCCGGCGGCGGCCTGCGGATCGATACCATCCACGCCTTTGCGCAGTGGCTGCTGGCCGCGTTTCCCGAGGAAGCCGGGCTGGTCCCCGGCACTCGGCCGATGGAGGACCGCGACCGCGAGCTGCTCGCGCACCGCGTCCTTGCCGAGCTGGTGGCGGGCTGGGAGGCGCAGGGCGAAAGCGTACCGATCGAGGCCCTGGAAGCGCTGTCGCTGCGGCTCGGGCCGGACAAGGCGCGCGAATGGCTGATGCGCTGCGCCGGGGAGCGGAGCGCGTGGATCGGGCAGGGAAGCTGGCAGGAGCCACTGCGGGAGCGCGTCAGCCAGCTTCTCGGGCTTGCAGCGGACGCCGGACCGGAAACGCTGGCGGCGTTATGCGACGACGAGACTTTTGATTGCGGATCGCTGCGGGCTTGCCTTCAAACGCTCTCGGACTGGAACACCCAGGGCGGGCGGGAAGGCGCGGAGGCCATCCGCCACTGGCTCGGGTTGAGCCCGGCGGAACGCAGCGGCGCGATCGATTCGTTTTACGGCACGGTGCTCAATAAGACCGACCGCCAGCCCAAGCAGCTTGCCAATATCCTCAAGCGTGATGCCAGGTATGGCGACCAGGTGGCGCGAGTCATGCAATGCCTGGAACGGGTGCTCGAGCATCGCACGCTGCTCGGCCTCGTCGACGTCTTGACTCCCGCGCTCACCGTGGGCCGCCGGTTCGCGCTGGCGTGGGACGAGGCCAAGCAGCGCGAGGGGCTGGTCGATTTCGACGACCTGATCCGCCGCGCCGCCGCCCTGCTCGCCGCCGAGGGACTGGGCGATTGGCTGCGCTACAAGCTCGACCGCCAGTTCGACCATATCCTGGTCGACGAGGCGCAGGACACCAATGGCGCGCAGTGGTCGATCATCAACGCGCTGACCGAGGAGTTCTTCGCCGGTGAAGGGCAGCGCGACGGAAAGCTGCGGACGATCTTCGTGGTCGGCGATTACAAGCAGGCGATCTTCCGCTTTCAGGGCACCAGCCCCGAAAACTTCGCCGCTGCGCGCGCGCGGTTCGCTGCGGCGATGGCGGACCGCGCGGCGAACGATCCCGGCGCGCGCGAGCTGGTCGATGTCGGCCTCGGCCGCTCCTACCGCACCGCACAAGTCGTGCTCGATTTTGTCGACCGCGCGATCGCTGCGATCGGCCCGGAAAACTTCGGTCTCGACCGCGCGCCCGAGCCGCACGAGGGCGCCGTTCGGCCGGGGCTGGTCACCTTGTGGAAGCCGGTCACCGCGCGCGGCGAGGAAGACGATGACGGCGACAGCGATAGCGATAGCGACAGCCACGAAGCATGGCTGTCGGGCCCCGAGCGGCGCATGGCCGAGCGCATCGCCGCGCACGTCAAGGGCCTGATCGGGCATTTCCACCTGACCAAGGGCGTGCCGCGCATGGCGGGGCCGGGCGATATCATGGTGCTGGTGCGCAAGCGGCGCGAGCTGGCCGGGCTGATCGTCGCGCGGCTTCATGCCGCCGGGGTCCCGGTCGCGGGGGTCGATCGCCTGCGCCTGGGTGCGCCGCTGGCGGTGCAGGACTTGCTCGCCGCGGTGCGCTTCGCCGCGCAGCCGCTCGACGACCTGAGCCTGGCCAATCTGCTGGTTTCGCCGCTGATCGGGTGGAGCCAGGATCAGCTGCTGCGCCACGGATGGCGCGACAACGGGCACTTGTGGGATCACCTCAAGCGCTCGGGCGATCCCGAGGTAGCGGCGCTGCGCCAGCAACTCGATCCGCTGCTCGCTCGCGCCGATTACGACACGCCGCAGGCGCTGCTGCACTGGTTGCTAGTCGGACCGTGGCAGGGCCGGCGCAAGCTGGTCGCGCGGCTCGGACGCGAAGCCAACGACCCGATCGATGAGCTGCTCAACGCGGCGCTGGCGTTCTCGGCGGTGAACACCCCCAGCTTGACGGGGTTCGTGCGCTGGTTCGACGCGGGCGAGGGCGAGCTGAAGCGCGAGGCCGATGGCGGGCAGGGCCTCGTTCGGGTAATGACCGTCCACGGCTCCAAAGGCCTCGAAGCGCCGATCGTGATCCTCGCCGATGCCACCGGCAATCCTGACAGCTCTCCCCCGCGCGGGCTGACTCTGACCGAGGATTTGCCGGGAGGCGGTGGCCGCACCGTGCCGCTGATCGATCTTGCGAGGCACGAGCGCGTCGGCCCGATCGCGGCCGCGGCGCACCAAGTGTCGCTGGAGGAACGCCAGGAGCACTGGCGGCTGCTCTATGTGGCGATGACGCGGGCCGAGGAAGCGCTGTTCATCGGCGGCGCGCTGGGCAAGCGCGAGAAGGAGCCGGCGCCCGACAGCTGGTATGCCCGGCTGGCTCCTCTGTTCGATGGCGAGCCGCTGGCGGACGCGGTTTGGGGCCAGCGGTGGGAACTGGGTGAACGCGCCCCGGCGGGACCCGCGAGAGCGCAAGCGGGTTCGCCGGCTCCGCTGTCGCTGCCCGATTGGGCGGCCCGTCCGGTCGGCTCCGAGCCGCGTCCGCCGCGTCCGCTGGCGCCGTCTTCGGCTGGCCAGGAGCTAGGCGCCGATCCGCCGCTTCCGAGCGAGGCGCTGGCGCTCGCCGCGCGGCGGGGGGTGCTGCTCCACCGGTTGCTCGAACGCCTGCCCGATGTCGCGCTGGCCGACCGGGCGCAGCTTGGCGGCGCCTGGCTGGCGCGCAATGCGGCGGATGTTTCGGACCGCGACCGGGCCGAGATGCTCGCGCAGGCCATGGCGGTCATTGCCGATCCGGCCTGGGCGGAGCTGTTCTCACCCGCCGCGCTGGCTGAAGTTCCCCTGGCGGCGACCGTTGGCGGGCAAGTGATCGCGGGAACCGCGGACCGCCTGCTGATCGAGCGCGACCGCGTGATGGTGGCCGATTTCAAGACCGCCCGCCGCCCGCCGGCATCGCTCGACCAGATGCCGCTCTCGACCTTGCGGCAAATGGGCGCCTACGCCGCGGCGCTTGGGGCGATCTATCCGGGGCGGCGGATCGAGGCGGCGGTGCTCTACACCCAAGTGCCGCGGTTGATCGCGATCCCGCCAGAGCTGTTGGCGGCGCACAAACCGGGCTTGGCTGAGGCGCAGGAAAGCTTCCCGGGATGAGGCGTTGTCTCGCGTAGGAAGCGGCTTAGATTGGCTGCCACACGAGCAGGAGTTTGCCTCATGGCCACCAAGACCGTCACCGACGCCAGCTTCCAGTCTGATGTCCTCGAAGCGGACAAGCCGGTGCTGGTCGATTTCTGGGCCGAATGGTGCGGGCCGTGCAAGATGATCGCCCCCGCACTCGAAGAGATCAGCGAAGAACTGGCCGAGCAGGTGACGATCGCCAAGATGGACATCATGGAAAATCCCGAAGTACCGGGCCGGATCGGGGTCCAGTCGATCCCCTTCATGGTGCTGTTCAAGAATGGCGAAGCGGTCGCCCACAAGCTCGGCGCCGCGCCCAAGAGCCAGCTCAAGGGGTGGCTGGAAAGCGTCCTCTAGGTAGCCCTAGCGAGGCAGCGGGTGCGGCTCACGAGCGATAGTCCGCGTTGATCGCGATGTAGCCGTGGGTCAGGTCGCAGGTCCACACCGTCGCGCGGCCTTCGCCGAGCCCAAGATCGACCTCGACCCGGATTTCGCGGCCCTTGAGATGCGCGGCGACCGGGGCTTCGTCGTAATCGGCCACCGGAACGCCGCTGCGCGCCGCCCAGGTTCCGCCGAACCCGATCGAGAGCGAGTCACGGTTCGCCGGCTCGCCCGCCTTGCCGACCGCCATGACCACGCGGCCCCAGTTGGCGTCCCCGCCGGCGATGGCGGTCTTGACCAGCGGCGAATTGGCTACGGCGAGGCCGATGCGGCGGGCGCTGTCATCGCTGCTTGCGCCGGTGACACGGACCTCGATCAACTTCTGCGCGCCTTCGCCGTCGCGGACCACCAGTAGCGCGAGCTGGCGGCACACGTCGTGGAGCGCCGCGGCAAAGGCGTCGGCACCCGGATCGTCGAACGAGGCGAGCGGCGCGTTTCCGGCCGCACCGGTGGCGAAGGCGAGCACGGTATCGCTGGTCGACGTGTCGCTATCGACGGTGATGCAGGCAAAAGTGTCGCTGTTGGCCGCCGACAGGCACGCTTGGAGGAAGCCCGCATCGACCGCCGCATCGGTGAATAGATAACCGAGCATGGTCGCCATGTCGGGGGCGATCATGCCCGATCCCTTGATGATCCCGCCCACTGTGACGGTGCGCCCGTCGACGATCGCGGTGGCGAGCGCGCCTTTCTCGAAAGTGTCGGTGGTACCGATGGTTGCAGCGGCTTCCTGCCATGAACAGTCAGGCGCTTCGAGCGCCGCGGCGACACCCTCGCGCGCCTTGTCCTTGGGCAGCGGCACTCCGATCACGCCGGTCGAGCTGACGAACACCTCGCTCGGCTCGCAGCCGAGGTGCGCGGCCACCTGGGCCATGATCTGTTCGACCGCCTCGCGCCCGCGATAGCCGGTGAAGGCGTTCGAATTGCCGGCGTTGACCACCAGCGCGCGGGCCTTGCCCAGCCGCGCCTGCTCGCGCCCCAGCTCGACTTCGCTCGAGCAGCACACATTGCGCGTGAAAACGCCTGCCACCGCGGTGCCCTCGACCAGCTCGACGTACGTCAAGTCGCAGCGGCCCCAGTCCTTGTAGCCGGCCCGCGCGATGCGCAGGGTCACCCCGCCGATGGGAGGGATCGCGGGGAAGGGCAGGGCGAGCGGCGAGCGATCGAGGTCCATGGCGGCGCGTTTAGCCGCGCCACGAAGCGGGGTAAACGCACGATAAGTGGTGGACGCGGGGCCCCCTTGTTCCTATTTTGCCCGCGATGTTGCGCAAGCTCCTGACCCTGATCGCGATTTGCGCCGGATTTGCCGCGGTGGCGGAGCCGGCGCGCGCCGCGGTGACGACGGTCGAGAGCGTGCGCTTGGTCGAGCGGTCCATCGTGCCGCGTGCGGCGCGGATCGCGGCGCGGATGCCGCAACTCGCTGCGGTTCCCGCGTTGAACCTGCAGGACAAGGGCAAGCTCTGTCCCAAGCCGACCGTGGTGGTCATCGTCCCCACGGTCATGCTGAACGTCGACCGCGCGCGCGAATAGCGCGCCGCACCCCCGACCAAGCTTTCTTCGCCCGCGGCCCGGCCCGCGGCCTTGCCCGCATTCAACCCACAGGATTTCTCCATGATCGGCGCCATCGCCAAGGCCGTGTTCGGCTCAGCCAACGACCGTTACATCAAGTCGCTCGACCGGACGGTCGCGACGATCAACGCGATCGAGCCGCAGTTGCAGGCGTTTTCCGACGCCGAGCTGCAAGCGCAGACCGCCAAGTTTCGCGAGCAGCTCGCGGGCGGCAAGGCCCTCGACGACATTCTGCCGGAGGCCTTCGCGACCGTGCGCGAGGCCTCGGTGCGGACGCTGGGAATGCGCCACTTTGACGTGCAGCTGGTTGGCGGAATCGTCCTCCACCGCGGCGAGATCGCGGAGATGCGCACGGGCGAGGGCAAGACGCTGGTGGCGACGCTGGCCACTTACCTCAATGCGATCGAGGGCAAGGGCGTCCACGTCGTCACCGTCAACGACTACCTCGCCAAGCGCGACGCGGAATGGATGGGGCGGATCCACACCTTCCTCGGCCTGACAGTGGGGGTGATCGTGCCCAACCTGGCGGAGTACGAGCGGCGCGAGGCGTACAATTCGGATGTCACTTACGGCACCAACAACGAATTCGGGTTCGACTACTTGCGCGACAACATGAAGCACGAGCGGACCCAGCAAGTGCACAGGCCGTTCAACTTCGCGATCGTCGACGAGGTCGATTCGATCCTGATCGACGAGGCGCGCACGCCGCTGATCATCTCCGGGCCGACCGAGGACAAATCCGACCTCTACGTCGCGCTCGACGCGCTGGTGAAGCAGCTTCCGGCCGAGCTCTACGAAGCGGACGAGAAGACCAAGAACATCAGCCTGACCGAAGAGGGCAACGAGCACGTCGAGGAGCTGCTGGCGAAGTCGGGCCTGCTAGTCACCGACAACCTCTACGACGTCGAGAACACCCAGGTGGTCCACCACCTCGACCAGGCGCTGCGCGCGGTGATCATGTTCAAGCGCGACATCGACGACATCGTCAAGGACGACAAGGTCGTGATCATCGACGAGTTCACCGGGCGCATGATGGACGGGCGGCGCTGGTCCAACGGCTTGCACCAGGCGGTCGAGGCCAAGGAAGGGGTCCAGATCGAGCCCGAGAACCAGACGATGGCCTCGATCACCTTCCAGAACTATTTCCGCATGTATCCCAAGCTGTCGGGCATGACCGGCACCGCCGCCACCGAGGCGGCCGAGTTCTGGGACATCT
>JBDSDC010000088.1:0-5736 GCA_039920725.1 Croceibacterium sp.
GAAGCCAGCCGCGAGCGCGCCGCGCACGACCCCCGCGGCGGCAACCCCGCGCACCACGTCGAAACCTACCGCGTCTGCCCCGAGCGCGGCGCGGATCGCCGCGGTAAGCGCGATCGCCAAGCCGCAGACCGGCAACCCGGCGGACGACGAGTACAGCTATGGCTTCCGGCTCTACAACGCCGGCTACTTGCCCGAGGCGCGCCAGCAACTGGCGCTGTACCTGCAAAAGTATCCCACCGATTCGAAAGTCAGCTTCGGGCGCAACCTGCTCGGCCGCTCCTATCTCGATGACGGCCAGCCGCGCGAGGCGGCCAAATACTTCTTCGAGAACTACCAGTCGAACAAGCAGGGCGCGCGCGCGGCCGATAGCCTGCTGTTCCTGGCCGACGCGATGATCGCGATCAGCGACACCAACCGCGCGTGCATCGCGCTGGCTGAATTCGGTGATACATATCCCTCGCTCGCCACCGGGCGGCTCAAGGATCAGTATGACCGCACCAAGTCCAAGGTCCGCTGCGCCAAGTAACGCCGCGCTGACGGCGCGCTTTGCCGAGGCGCTGGCGCGGCTGTGGCCGGAAGGCGGCAAGCTCGGCCTGGCGGTCTCGGGCGGGCCCGACAGCCTGGCGCTGATGCTGCTCGCCGAAGCCGCGATCCCGGGCGGGTTCGAGGTGGCCACCGTCGATCACGGGTTGCGCGCCGAAGCGGCGGACGAATGCGCCAAGGTCGCGCGGATTTGTGCCGAGCGAGCGATTCCGTGCGAGGTTCTCCGCGTCGATGTCGGGCAAGGAAATTTGCAGGAGCAAGCCCGTCTGGCCCGTTACGCCGCGCTGGCCGTCTGGGCGCGGGACCGTGGGCTGACAGCCCTCGCCACCGGGCATCATGCCGACGACCAGGCCGAGACGTTGCTGATGCGGCTCAACCGCGCCAGCGGGCATGCCGGGCTGGGCGGGGTTCGCGAACGTGGGGCGGTGCCGGGGAGCGACTTGCCGCTGGTCCGGCCGCTGCTCGGCTTCCACCGGGCCGAGCTGGCCGTGGTGGTCGCCGCGGCCGGGCTCGAGGCCGCCTTCGACCCGAGCAATGCCGACGCGCGCTTCGACCGGGTGCGTGTGCGCGGGGCGCTGGCGGACAGCGCGTGGCTCAATCCGCCCGCGCTGGCGGCCTCGGCGGCGCATCTCGCCGACGGCGACGAAGCGCTGGCCTGGGCGGCGGAGCGCGAATGGCGCGAGGCGGTGCGCACCCCGCCCGGCGAAGTACGCTATCGCTGCGCCGCGCCGCGCGCGATTGCGCTGCGGGTGGTGTCGCGGGCGATCGAGACGGTCGGCAAGGCGGCGCGCGGGCAGGACGCGGCGCGTTTGATGGACCGCCTCGAAGCCGGGCAGGGCGGCAATGTCGCGGGCGTGCTGGCGACGGTCGAGGGCGGCGAGTGGGTGTTCCGCCGCGAACCGCCCCGGCGCACCTGATCCTCCTCGGACCGGTGAGGATTTAGTTTCGCGTCCCGCCGCGAGCTGTCGTCAACAGCTCAGCCGTGCGCGCCGAAGCGATTGCCGATTGCGGTGCCGATCCGCAGGCTCAGCCGGTAGGCTTCGTCGATCGGGTCGATAAAATCGCGCCGGATCGCGGCATAGCCCTGGTCGCCGCCGTCGGGGTAGTCGGTCGGCGCGGCCAGCTGGAAATCGCCGAGCTGGGGGAAGCTGGTCGGATAGGCGCGCCGCAATTGCGCCAGCGCGTCGTCGATCCGCAGCGTGAACACCATCTCCAGCACGTCATCACGGCTGACGTCGTTGGCGCGGCTGAACGCGGGGATCGCGACCGCGCGGATGAACATGTGCTGGAACAGCGCCAGCCGCAGCGCCTGGCACACCCCGATGGCGCGGCGCACTTCCTCGCGGTCCGCGCGCGGCTCGCCGCCTGGGACCAGCGCCAGCACCCGGTGCAGCTTGAGCGCGTCGATCCTGAGGCGCGACGCAAGGCGGCGGAAGACGCCGGTGCGATCATCGTTGATCAGGTACTGCGCGAGCGCCTCGCACGGTCCGGTCAGGTGCTCTTCCAGCCCCCGGTAGGGCCGGCTGGCCCAATAGGCGGGGTTGAACAGCTCGCCATAGGCGGCGACGGTCTTGACGCTGGCGAGCGCGTTGGCGGCGCGCACCAGCGACACGATCTGGCGCCCGCGTTCGCTGTCGGACAGCAGCGCGGCGACTTCCTCGTCGTTGCCGCCCGCCGCGGTGCCGAGCCCGGCGATGACGTTGACCGGATAGCCGAGCTGCTGGAGGATCGCGTTGTGCGGGATCGCGCGGATTTGCCGCAGGCTCATCTCGCGGTCCGCCGAAAGGTCCGACTGGCGGCGCGAGACGCGGCTGCCGGTCGGATTGAGCAGCCCGAGCCCGAACGCGGTCACCGCGCGCGAATAAGTGCGGCTTTCGAGGTGCGCGTGCTGGTGGTCGCGGATCGCGCGGTAGAAATCGAGACTGACGTCGGTGCGGGTGTAGAATGGGTCTTCACTTCCGTTTCCGGACGCCTGCGTTTGCGCTTCGAGGATGCGGGTCAGCGTCGCCAGCGCCAGTTCGGGGGTGGCGAAGAACAGATAGCCGTCGCCGCCCTGAAAGCTGACTTCGGGTTCGAGCGCGATCCCGGCCTGCGCGAACCGCCCGCGCGCCCACCGGCTGAGCGGCCATGACAGCCGCTCGGCGATCGAGGCGGGATGCGCCCCGCGGCCCATGCTCTCGCCGTGCGTGTTGAACACCAGCGCGGCCACATCGCTCAGGCCGTTGGCCGTCATCGCCTGCGCCAGCCGCCCCTGCAGCCGCTCGATCGCAAGCGCGGCAGGGATCTGCCCGACGAACCGCCCGGCGTCGGAGAACCCGGTCTGGATCGCCACCCGCCCGCGCGCCCGGGCATAGGCGCGGTACTCGGGCTCGGCGAGCAGCGCGTCGAGCAGGCGCCCGCCGTGCTCGAGCGCGCTCTCGGTCTCGAACAGCGGCGAGACATCGACTTTGCCCGCGATCCCGAACAGCTTGGCGAAGTACAGCGCGGCGAGCATCGTCGCCGGCACCTCGCACTCGGCCACCAGCATCCGGATCGGCGCGTCGGCGTCGATGTGGTGGACGATCTGCGCCATCGCCAGGAACTGGCGGATCGCGGTCGAGCTCTCGATCGCCAGCGCGGCGAAGTTGGCGCGCAGCGGCTTCGCCTTGGCGATGGCCTTGCGCAAGTGGACGATCGCGCCCTTGCTCGCGAGGTCGAGCGTGCCTGCAGGATCGAGCCGGCGGCGGACGCCGTTGTGGAGCTGCTTGGCGTTCACCCGGAAGTGAATCCACCCCATGCCCAGCCCGTCGGCACGCATCGCCGCGGCCAGGGTCTTGAGGCGTACCGCCAGATCGCCCTCGGCGGCGCGCGCATCGTCCTCCAGCCGCTCGATATAGCCTGCCAGCGACAGCAGCTTGCGCGGGTCGTTTGCGGTCAGCCGGTTGGCCGCGACCGAGAGCGCGGCGGGGTCGGACAAGTCGGCCGCGAAATCGCGCGCCCGGTCGGCCGCATAGCGCGCGGCGGGGCGCAGTTCCGCCAGCAGCGCATGCGCGGGGTCGATCGCTTCGAGCGCCGCCAGATAGCGCGCCAGTCGCTCGGCCTTTTCGGCCAGCCGGAAGCCGAGCGACTGGGCCCACCCGATGTCGGTCCGCCCGTCCATGTCGTAGCCGACCCAACTGGCGAAGCGGAACGGCAGCGGGGCCAGGTCTTGCCACCGGTCGGGCCACGCCGCGTGCGCCCGCGCCAGCACTTGCGCCACGATCACGTCGCGCGCGTCCTGCGCACGGGCGATCGCGGCCATCGCCTGGGCGTGCTCGTCGGCCAGGGTGATCGGCGGGCGCTCGGCGGGGACCGTGCACACCGCCGCGTCGATCTCGTGCTCGGTGCTCGCCGCCTCGGCCAGCGCGGCGGCCTGGAGCGGGGTCAGCAGGAAAGTCGGGTGCGCGGTGAACACCGCGTGCAGCGCCGGGCGCTCCCAGCGCGCGCGGAAGGCGTCGAAATCATCGTCCGCTCCAAGTCCGCCGAGCGCCGCCGCATTGGCGCCGATACCAACCGGCGCGACCAGCGCGCGCAAGTGCCCGGCGCGCGCCTGTACCGATTCGCATTCGAGCTCAGCGATCAGTGTGCCGCACGCGCCCAGCGTCAGCTCGCCGCGTTCGAGCAGCCGCGACAGCTCGAGCGCTAGCTGGAACACCGGGTTGAACAGCGGGGTCTCGGCGGTGCGCTGCTGGAGCGCCTGGAGCCTTTCGGCGAGGTCGGCGAGGCTCTTCACCGGGCCCCGGACAGCGCGGCGGCCTCGCGCGCCAGCGCCTCGACTTGGTCCAGGTCCGCGCCCGGCGGCACCACCCAGCTGCCCCCGACGCACAGCACCTGGGGGAGCGCGAGCCACTCGGGCGCGGTTTCCGCGGTGATCCCGCCGGTCGGGCAGAACTTGCACTGCCCGAACGGCGCGGCGAGCGCCTTGAGCGCCGGAATCCCGCCCGCCGCGGTGGCGGGGAAGAACTTGAAATGCGTGAGGCCATGCTCAAGCCCGCGCATAATGTCGCCCGCGGTGGCGACGCCGGGCAGAAAGGGCACCCCGGTGTGGACCACCGCCTGCGCCAGCTTGTCGGTCAGTCCGGGCGAGACGATGAATTCTGCACCCGCCGCGCGCGCGTCATCGAACTGCGCGGCGTTGACCACGGTGCCCGCACCGACAATCGCCCCCGGGACCAGCTTCATCCGCCGGATCGCGTCGAGCGCGGCGGGGGTGCGCAGGGTCACTTCGAGCACGCGCAAGCCGCCCGCAACCAGCGCGCGGGCGAGCGGGCCGGCGTGGCTCGCGTCGTCGATCACCAGCACCGGGATCACCGGCGCGGCGCGCATCACGGTCTCGATGGGGCTCATCGGGCGTGCTCCTTGTGAAACGCGGCCACCGCGCCGTAGAGCCCCGGCTGTGGGTGGACGATCAGCTTGACCGGGATCGTGGCCATCATCGCTTCGTAATGCGGCTTGGCGCAGAACCGTGCGGCAAAGGCAGAGCGCGGCAGCACCTCGCGCAGCTTGAGCCCGAGCCCGCCCGCCAGCACCAGCGCGCTCGCCCCGTGCGCCAGCGCATAGTCGCCCGCAACAGCTCCGAGCGCGGCGCAGAACCGCTCGACCGCCAGCGCCGCCAGCTCGTCCGTGCCTTCGAGGCCCGCGCTCCAGATCGCCCGGTCGCCGTCCAGTGCGTGCCCGCCGAGCGCGTGATAGATCGGCACGATCCCCGGCCCGGCGTTGACCCGCTCGGTCGCCACGCGCCCGTGCTGCGCGCGCAAATGCGCTAGGATCGAGTCGTCGATCGCGTCCTGCGGGGCAAAGCCGATGTGCCCGCCCTCTGTCGCCTGGACGTGATAATCGCCCGCATGGCGGTGGAAATGCGCGACGCCGAGCCCGGTGCCGGGTCCGATCACGCTGACCGTGCCGTGGTCGGGCAATGGTTGATCGGGGCCGCAGATATGCACCAGTTGATCCGCCGGCGCGCGCGCCACGGCGTGCGCCACCGCGCCGAAATCGTTGAGCACGGTGACAGCTTCGAGCCCAAGCGCCGCCTTGAACGCGGCGATGTGCAGCACCCAGGGGCTGTTGGTCATCGGCACGGTGTCGGAATTGACCGGCCCGGCGATGGCGATCGCCGCGGCGCGGGGCAGGACGCGCCCGGCGCGCTGCTCGAACGCCCGCCACGCCTCGACCGGG
>JBDSDC010000089.1:0-16582 GCA_039920725.1 Croceibacterium sp.
GAACGCACCCAGCGCAGGACATTGCCCGTGATCGAACTTCGCCCTTATGCCAGCCTCGGCGGCGCCGACCTCGGTTGGCTCGACACCAGGCATCATTTCTCGTTCGCCGACTATTTCGACCCCAAGCGCACCCAGTGGGGCGCGATCCGCGTGTGGAACGACGATGTGATCGCGCCCAAGAGCGGGTTTCCGCCCCATTCCCACCGCGACATGGAGATCATCACTTACGTCCGCAGCGGGGCGATCACGCACAAGGACAGCCTGGGCAACACCGGCCGCACCGGCGCCGGCGACGTCCAGGTGATGAGCGCGGGGAGCGGCATCGAGCACGCCGAGTACAATCTCGAGGACGAGCCGACCACGCTGTTCCAGATCTGGATCATGCCCGACGGGCGCGGCGGCGAGCCTGGATGGGGCGCGCGTCCGTTCCCCAAGGACAATCGGGCGGGCCAGTTCGTGCCCCTCGCCTACGGCCAGCCTGGCGATGCCGCGTTGCCGATCCGCGCCGATGCCCGCGTGCTGGGCGCCACGATCAAGGCGGGCGACACCATCGGCTATGATACGGCGCCCGCGCGCCACCTCTACCTGGTGCCCGCGACAGGCAAAGTGCGGGTGGGCGAGATGGAAATGAACGCCCGCGACGGCGCGGCGATCAGCGGGCTGGCGCGGATCGAGGTGACCGCCCTGGAAGACAGCGAGCTGGTGCTGGTCGACGCGCGCTAGCGCGCTAGCGAGCCGCGGGGGTTGCCGCGGCCAGCTCGCTCGCCAGCTTGCGCTCGCGCTCGGCGCGCCACTCGGCAAAGCGCGGGCTGGTCGAATGGATGTTGGCGATGACCAGCGTGTTGCCTTCGTGGCACGCGTATTCGAACGGCTTGTAGGTGTCGTTGCGGGTCCACGGGAAGGCGATCTTGAACGGCCCGGTCAGCACCAAGGGATCCTCGACCCACGCCTCGTAATAGAGCTTGCCCGGGCCGTAGGGCGTGAAATGCTCGACGATCTTCATTCGGGTGCTGGTGGGAATGCCCGCGGTGCCGTTGCTGGGACCGACGATGACCATCGGCGACAGCCCGTTGAAGTTGCCCGTCTCGACCACCAGCGTCGCGCCTTCGAAATGCCCGCGGCTGCTCCCGAGCCAGGTACCCATCGCGCCCGGTAATTGCGGCCGGCCATCGAGCGGGATGATCCGCTGTTCGTGGATCATCTCGTGATTGAGGACCACGTAGCCCGGCGCCTGGAACACGCGAACGCCATTGTTGTAGGGGAACGGCAGCATCGTCGCGGGCATCCCGCGGGTGATGCAGCGGTCGAGCGAATTGAAGTCCTGCAGCCCTTCGAACACCAGCCCCTTCCAGCTGCTGTTCATGCCGGACTGGAGGCGCTTGCCCTCCTCGGTTAGCGGCGGGATACGCCCCGTGGCGGCGGGCTCGACGATCAGCGCTGTCTGCCGCAGTGCGCTGCCGTATTCGAACCAGTTGCCATTACCGAGCTTGTTGCTGGCGTCCTCGCGGTCGGCTCCGCCGGCGACATTGGCGGCATCGGCGAGCGCTTTTTTGTACTCCGCGTCACTCATCACCAGCCGCTCGCCGTACTGTGCCGGGCGCTGCATCTTGGTGCTGCCGACCGCATCGAGCGGATAAGTCCCGCGCAAGTCGGGATCGCCCCACGCGGTGCGCTTGACGGCCCAGCCCGGCGCGGACGCGGGCGGCTTGCCGACCGTTTCCTGCGCGCAGAGCGGCACTGCGCCTGCTGCCAGGAGCAGCGCACCGAGCGCCGCAAATCGCGTGCCCTGCATGGCCGTTCTCCCCGATTTATGCCGGCAGTCTATGCCGCCGGCGCGCGCTGGCAAGGGCTCCGCGCGTGGCTAGTTCGACAGCCGGCCCGCCTGCAGATCGTACTTCGCAGCCAGCAAGTGCAGCGATTCGGCCGCCTGACGATCGTTGACGCAGAGTGCCAGGTTGCGGCACTGCGCCGCCTGCGCCTTCAGGTATTCCGGCTTGCGCTGATCGGTCACGTCCAGCAGCAGGTAGACCGCGCCGCACAAATTGCCCTCGGCATCGAACAAAGGCGTGGGATAGGGCACGAAATTGACCCGCGTGCCGTCGGGCCGCTCGGCCACTGCCTCGACGTCGCGAACCGCTTTGCGCTCCTTGATCGCGACCGCCATCGGGCACTCGTCGTGCGGCAGGAATTCGCCTTCGAGCGTGAAGATCTTCCACGTCACGCACCATTTGTCGACGCCCACTCGCGGGCGGCGTCCGGCGAGCGTGATGCACGCTTTGTTGTAGTACGTGATCGTGCCGTCCTTGTCGGTGACGTAGATCGGCGCGTCGATCGCATCGAGCGCGCCGCTGAAATCGTCGATCCCGGCCTGAATGATCTCGGCCGCCTCGCCGACAAGCTGGCTAGCAGTGCGTTCGGCAAGCATCGCGCGTCCTGTCCCCTGATGCGACCCGAACATCGACCGGCCGCGAAAGTTCCCGCGCTTTTCGGCAGTAAATCGGCGAGGCCCGCAGGCCGTTACACGCGGCGGAAATTGAGAACCGCGTTGAGCACGAAGATCAGCAGCCCGGCGGCGACCGAGACCGCCGCGCGCGCGACCAGATAGTGCAGCGGGGTGAACCGGATCAGCAAGTTGAACAGCACCATCGTCACCACCAGCCCGAGCCCGCCGTTGATCAGGAAGAACACGAAGCCGCTGGCAAAGGGCCGCTCGGTGCCGCGAAAAATCCACGATCGGCCGAGCAGGTAATGGAGGCTGTTGGCGACCAGGAAGCTGATCCCGGCGGCCACGGTCGCATTGATGTGCAGGCGCTCGACCAGGGTCCACAGCACGCCGAGCCCGACCACAAACACGAAGCAGCTGACCGCGGTGTTGCGCGCCAGCATCTTGCCGACGTGGATCGAGGCCAGGCGCGCCCACAAGCCGCCTGCGCGGTGCGGAGCCGCCGCGGGCGGGGGGCTCGCGATCGAGACGTCTGGACCGTGGATCGCGCTTACGCCGGGACCGGCACCCCGCCCGAGGCGGGCTCGCGCGCGTCGGCCCATTCGGTCCGGCGGCCGATGAACGGGTTGAGGAACAGCAACGGCAGCTTGAGAAGCAGCAGCTCGGAATGGACCAGACCATCGATCCGCCGCTCCCACCATGTCGGAGGACGCCGGCCGCTGCGCTTGAGCCAGCCTTCGTAAGGCGCCCAGTGGCTCGGTTCATCGGCCTGGATGATCTTGAAGATGCGCGTCAGGACCGGGTCGCTGAGCACCGCCTTGTTGGCCAGCAGCACTTCGACCTGCTTGTAACCGCGCCGTTCGGTCAGCACGATGACCCGGCACAGCCGCTCGAACAGCGCGTCGCGGTTAATCACGTCCTGGGTATCGAGCCGGTCGATGGTCCGGCCGAACATGATCTCGACGAACCGGTCGATGTGGCCGAACGTCCGGTCGAGCGCGAGCGGCATGACTCCGCGGCGTTCGAACCAGCGGCGGAACATCAGGTAGTGCTTGCGCTCGTCGGAGCGGTGCCGCTCGATCGCATCGATCAGCGCATGGTCGCCCGGCGAACGGACTTTGACCGCCTGGAGCACGCGGTCGATCGCGGTGTACCCCCGATGCTCGTTGTAGATGTAAATCGACCCGAGCAAGTCGAGGTAACGATGGCGGAACCAGGCAAGCATTGGGGCGACCTTCGCGAATCAGCTCGTGGTCGTGGCTGGAGCGGCAAGCGGAAAGAACGGTATCGCGACCGGGAACAGCGTCCCATCCTCCCGCGCAAACGTGTAGTGGCCCTCCATCGTTCCGTGGCGCGTGGTCAGCTCGCAGCCCGAGACATAGTCGTGCGCGGCGCCCGGCGGCAGGATCGGCGTTTCCCCGACCACGCCCTCGCCGTCGACCACGTTGACGTTGCCGCGCGCATCGGTGATCCGCCAGTGGCGGGTCAGCAGCTGGACGGTGTCGTCGCGGTGGTTCTCGAGCCGGATGTGATAGACCCAGAACCAGCGGCCCGCCTCGACCCGCGATTGGTCCGGCATGAAATTGGCCGCCACCCGCACCGTGACTCCGGCGGTGAGTGCCGCGTGCTGAAAAAGGCGGGCGAGAACATCCTGCATCAAGCGAGTGCTAACCGGTTTGCCGCCGGGTAGCAAAGGGCATTGGATGAATTACAGTCCCGCCCGGCCTAGAGCCTGGTCGAGATCCTCGATCAGATCGTCTGGATCTTCGAGCCCGACGTTGAGCCGCAGCATGCCTTCGCCGATACCCATGTCCGCGCGAGCCTCGGCCCCCATGTTGGCGTGCGTGGTGCTCGCCGGGTGACACATCAGCGACTTGGAATCGCCGATGTTGTTGGAGATGTCGATCAGTTGCAGCGCGTCGAGCACCGCGTGGGCCTGGGCCCGGCCGCCGGCGAGCTCGAAGCTGAAGATCGGGCCTGCGGCGTCCATCTGGCGCATCGCCAGGTTGTGCTGCGGATGGCTGGCAAGGCCCGGGTGGAGCATCTTAGGCACCCGGCCTTCGACGAACCGCCCGACCTTGAGCGACGATTCGCTTTGCGCGAAGGCGCGCAAGCTCAGCGTCTCGAGCCCCTTGAGCACGACCCACGCGTTGAACGGCGACAAGTTGGGCCCGGTGTTGCGCTGGAACGGCAGCAGCACCTCGTCGATCCACTGGCGGCTGGCGCAGACCGCGCCGGCGAGCACGCGGCCCTGCCCTTCCATCAGCTTGGTGGCCGAATAGGCGACCACGTCGGCCCCGAATTCGAGCGGGCGCTGGAGCACCGCGGTGGCGAACGCGTTATCGACCACGCTGGTGATACCGCGCGACCGGGCGAGCCCGCAGATGTAGGCCAGATCGGCGATCTCCATCGTCGGATTGGCCGGTGTTTCGAAGAAGAACATCCGCGTGTTGGGCCGCACCGCAGCGTCCCACTGGGCGTTGTCGCCGATGTCCACCACGGTGGTCTCGATCCCGAACTTGGGCAGCAGGTTATCGACCAGCCAGCGGCACGATCCGAACGCCGCCTTGCCCGCGACGACGTGGTCGCCGGTCTTGAGCTGGCTGAGCATTACCGTGGTCATGGCCGCCATGCCGGTCGCCTGGACGCGGCACGCTTCGGCGCCTTCCATCGCCGCGATCCGCTCCTCGAGCATCGCCACGGTCGGGTTCTGCAGCCGGGAGTACGTCATCCCCTCGGCCTCGCCGGCGAAGCGCGCGGCGACCGTTGCAGCATCGTCGTAAGTATAGCCGCTGGTCAGGAACAACGCCTCGCTGGTCTCGCCGTGCTCGGAGCGCCAGGTGCCGGCGCGCACCGCGCGGGTGCGCGGGCGCCATTTCGAGGTGATCGAGCGGTCGTGGCCGGTGGTCTTCTTCATCGCCGGGTCGTGTAAGGGGCCGCGCCTTGCCGGGCAAGCGCCGGGCGCGCTATCGCTAGTCGAGAATGGATCCCCCGCCCGCTCACGCCCCACCTGCGCACCGGGCCGACCCGCTTGGGTGGTGCATCGCACTGACCGCGCTGTTCGCAGCGTTGTGCGCGGTGCGGCTGACGATCCCGGGCAAGCCGATGTTCGACGAGGTTCATTACCTCCCCGCCGCGCGCGCGATCCTCGCGCTGTCGCACCCCGCCAACGCAGAGCATCCGCCGCTCGGCAAGGAGCTGATCGCGCTCGGCATCGCGCTGTTCGGCGATCGCCCGCTCGGGTGGCGGATCATGTCGGCCGCGTTCGGCACGCTGGGGCTGCTGGCCGCGATGCGGGCGCTGTGGTTCGCGAGCGGTTCGCGCTTCGCAACGCTCGCTTACGGCGTGCTGCTGGTCACCGGATTCCCGTTGCTGATCCAGAGCCGCATCGCGATGCTCGACGTGTTCATGCTCGGCCTGACGCTGACCGGGCTGTGGCAAGTGGCAGGCGCGGTGCGCGGGCCCGAAACCGCGCACTGGCGCCTGCCGCTCGCGGGCGCGGCGCTCGGGCTGGCGATGGCGGCCAAGTGGAACGCGATTCCGGTCGCGGTGCTGCCGGGGCTGGCGTTCCTCGCGGTCCGGCTCCGAAGCGCGGGATGGCGCGCGCTGACGGTGCGGCGCGGGCCGCCGATCGGCGGGGTCACGCTGTGGCAGGCGGGGCTGTGGCTCGGCCTGGTGCCTATCGCCGCCTACATCGCCGCGTTCTGGCCGCTGTTCTTCCTGCACGAGGGCGCGACGCCGCCGACCGGGCTGATCGAGCTGCACCGGCAGATGCTCGCGCTCCAGGACCAGCCGCTGCCGACGCATCCCTACCAGAGCGTGTGGTGGCAATGGATGCTCGACTGGCGCGCGATCTGGTATTTGTACGAGCGGACCGGCGGCGCGCAGCGCGGGGTGGTCATGCTCGGCAACCCGCTGACGTTCTGGCTTTCGCTGCCGGCATTGGCGTGGTGCGCGTGGGCGGGCGCGGCCCGGCGGCGGTGGGACGCGCTGACGGTGGTAGTGCTCTATGCGGCGAGCCTCGGCTTGTGGATCGTCGCCGGCAAAAACGTGCAGTTCTATTACCATTACGCGCTGCCCGGCTGCTTCGCGCTCGCCGCGCTGGCGCTGGCGCTGGCCGAGTTGTGGCGGCGCAACTGGCGGGTCATTCCGCTCGCGGTACTTGCCGGCGGGACCCTGCTGCTCGCCTGGTTCTGGCCGATTCTGACCGCCGCTCCGCTGGCGAACGAGCGGTCGTTCGAGGACTACACCTGGCTTGCCAGCTGGCTCTAGCCGAAGCGGCCCCACACGAAGCGGCTGGAGAGCGCGTAGTTCCACACCGAGCCGACCACGATCCCGGCCAGCGCGGCGGGATATGTATGCATGCCTAGCCGCACCAGCACCGCCGCCACGCCGACATTCGCGAGCAGACCGACCGAGCAGGTCAGCGCGAACCGCAGCCACCCGCGCAGCCACGGGCCCGCCCCGCGGAGCCGCTGGTCGGCGTAAGTCAGCGCGTTGTTGAGGACGAAGTTGAAGGTCATCGCGACCAGCGCGGCGAGCGTCTGGCCGATCTCGAAATCGGTCACCAGGTTATCGCGCAGCGCACCCCCGACCTCGCCCAGGAAGGCGCTCAACACCGCCATGTGGACCACCACGCCGACCGCGCCGATGGTGCCGAACAAGGCGAAGCGGGTGGGGATGATGCGGCCCAGCCAGTTGTCGTAGATCCCGACCAGGAATTCGAACACCACGGTGCGGTCGAGCTTGCTCTCGCCCTCGGCGCGGGCGGCGAAGTCGAGCGGGAATTCCTTGATGCGCAGCGGGGCCTCGACGGTGGCGAGGATGTCGAGCAGGATCTTGAAGCCGATCCCGGACAAGCGGTGCGCATCCTTGCGCAAGACTTCGGTCCGGAGCATGAAATAGCCGCTCATCGGATCCGACAGCGCGATCCCGGTAACCTTGCGCGCGAGCCTGTTGGCCAGGCCCGAGGCGCGCACCCGGTCGGGCCGGTTCCACTGCGCGGTGCTCGCACCTTCGGCAAAGCGCGAAGCATAAGCGAGGTCGAATTCGCCCGAGCGGAGCGCGGCGAGCATCTGCGGCAGCAGCGCCGGATCGTGCTGGTGGTCGGCGTCCATCACCGCCACGACCGGCGCGGCGGTGGCGCACATGCCTTCGATCGCCGCGCTGGCGAGGCCGCGGCGGCCGATCCGCTGGAGCACCCGCACGCGCGGATCGCCGCGGGCGATATGGCGCACTTCGTCGGCGGTGCCGTCGGCGCTGTCGTCGTCGACGAAGATCGCCTCCCACCCCTTGGGCCCGAGCGCCGCCTCGATCCGCGCGACCATCGCAGCGACGTTGCCGCGCTCATTGTAAGTCGGCAGGACTATGGCGAGTTGGAGAGATGCCGCGGCCAAGGGCTCAGAGGCGCTCAACGACCGCCTCGCCGATTTCGCGGGTGCCGGCTCTGCCGCCCAGGTCCGCGCCCTTGATGCCGTCCGCCAGCGTCTTCGCCACCGCCGCTTCGACCCGCCCGGCCTCGGCTTCGCGGCCGAGGCTGTGGCGGAGCAACATCGCCAGGCTGAGGATCATCGCCAGCGGGTTGGCCGCGCCCTGCCCGGCGATGTCGGGCGCGCTGCCGTGGATCGGTTCGTAAAGCCCCTTGGTGCCGAATTTGGTGCCCGTCTCGCCGAGCGAGGCGCTAGCGAGCAGCCCGATCGAGCCCACGCACATGCTCGCCTGGTCGGACAGGATGTCGCCGAACAAGTTGCCGGTGACGATCACGTCGAACTGACCCGGATCGCGGACCAGTTGCATCGCCGCGTTATCGACGTACATGTGGCTCAGCGCGACCTCGGGGTAATCGGCGCCCACCTCGCACACCACGTCGCGCCACAGCTGGCTGGTTTCGAGCACGTTGGCCTTGTCCACACTGCACAGCTTGCCGCTACGACCTAGCGCGGCTTTGAACCCGACATGAGCGATGCGGCGTACTTCATCCTCGGCGTAGGACATCAGGTCGAAACCCTGGCGCCGACCGTCGCCGAGAATACGGATCGCCTTGTCGCCGAAGTACACGTCACCGTTCAGTTCGCGCACGATCAGCAGGTCGATGGTGCGGGCGATCTCGGGCCGCAACGCGGATAAATCTTCCAGGCCCGGAAACATCTTCGCCGGGCGCAAATTGGCGAACAGGTCGAGCGCCTGGCGCAAGCCGAGGATCGCCTGCTCGGGCCGCAAGTGGCGCTGCAGCGCATCGCACTCGGGATCGCCAACCGCGCCGAACAGCACCGCGTCGGCGGCCTTGGCCATTGCCAGCGTCTCGGGCGGGAGCGGGAGGCCATGGCGCTTGTAGGCCGCGCCGCCGACATCGCCCTCCCACAGCGTCACGCCCGGCAGATCGAGCGCGTCCAGCACACGGCGCGCCTCGGCCATGATCTCGGGGCCGATCCCGTCGCCGGCGAGGCAAGCAATTTTCATAAGCGGTCCAGCAAGTCCCTCAGGCGAGCGCGCGCCGCCATAACATCGCCGCGCCGGTCGGCAAGGAGGTTGCGCTCCAGCGCAGGGCCGAGCCGGTCCATCGCAGCGAGCACCTCGGGCAGCTCGCCGAGCGGGCGCACTTCGCCCTCGCCGTAGCCGAGCTCGCGCAGCATCAGCGCTTCGTAGCCGACCAGCGCGGCGGCCCACCCGCGCGCCGAAGGCGCGTGACAAATCGCATCAAGCAGGCCGTCCAGGGCCTTGTAAAGCGCCGGAAACGCCTGCCGCTCTGGCAAAACGGTCGCGGTCAGCGCGCAGGCCCAGCCGATCGCGGTGGCGGGCAGCGGCTCGCTCAGCCACGGGCCGCGGCTCGCGGTCAGCTCAAGCCGGGCGAACGGCAGCTGGCTGTCCGAACGGGCGCGCAAGTCCATCTCTACCAGGTTGCCGGGGATCACCACCGGCCGCAGCCGCCGCCCGCGCCCGCCCGCGACATAGCCGGCGACAACGCCTGCCTCCTCGGTCATGAGCCGGGCGATCACCGCCGTCTCGCCGTGGTGGCGGGCGGCGAGCAGGACGGCGGGGGCGCGCAGATGCATGCGCGCTGTCTAGCACCTTGCGAGCGGAACGATCAGCGCTTCGGTTTCGCTTCCAACGCGGCCAGACGGGCCTCGAGCTTGGCGGTGTCCTCGCGGGCCTTGCTCGCCATGTCCTTCACCGCGTCGAATTCCTCGCGGCTGACGAAATCGAGCCCGCCGAGCGCTTCCTTGAACCGCTCACGGGCGCCGTCGCGCGCTTCGCGGGTCATTCCGGCAAACGTGCCGGCTACCGAGTTGGCCATCTTGACGAAGTCGGCGATCAGGGGATTTTCGCTCTGCATCGCGGCACTGTGGCCGCGCCCGTCCGGTTCGGCAAGGCGCTAAAAAGCGATCCGCTGCACTGCATAAGACGGGTTTGCCCCGTCGGCCCGCGGGTTAAGCTGGAGGAACTGCCAGTTGAGGACCGTCGCGAAGGCGATCCACGCAAGGTACGGCAGAAGCAGCAGCGCGGCCGAGCGGCGGACCATCCCGAACAGCGCGATCGTGACAATCACCGAGATGTCGAGCGCGACTAGGATCCACAGTGCGAGCGAAATCTCGTGCCCCGCGAAAAACACCGGCGACCATGCGAGATTGAGCGCCAGCTGGACGATGAACGCGAGGATCGCCGGCAACCGGTAGCGCGCGCCCCACGCGGCGCAGATGAGCGCCAGCGCCAGTCCCATCATCGCGTAGAGCACGCTCCACACGATCCCGAACAGCGCGGGCGGCGGGAACGTGGTGGGCTTGGCCAGCCCGGCAAACCACGGGCTATCGGCGGAACTGCCCGCAGCGGCGCCAGAGAGGTAGCCGAGCAGCAGCACCAGCGGCACCGCGAACAGTGCCCAGCGCAGCAGGCTGGCGCGCAACTGTGCGGGCGAGGCAAAGCGGTTCATGCTGTCCCTCCGGGCGATTCGGGCCCGATAGTGGCCGCCCGCCGGGTACCGCGCAACTTGCCGGCCACGCTACCCGCGCCGCGCGGCTACGAGGAACTCGGCATTGCCCTCGCTGCCGGTGATCGGGCTCTCGGTAACGCCCTCGATTCGCCAGCCGCTCGCCTCAAGCCAGCCGCGCACTTCGCCGCAGACCCGCGCGTGCAGCGCGGGGTCGCGGACGATGCCGCCTTTGCCCACTTCCTCACGCCGGACCTCGAACTGCGGCTTGATCAGCGCCACCAGCGTGCAGCGCGGTTCGGCCAGTATCAGCGGGATTTCGAGCACTTTGGCGAGGCCGATGAACGAGGCGTCGCACACCACCCAGTCGCACGGGCGATCGATCTGCTGCGCGGCGAGCGTGCGGGCGTTGGTCTGCTCGAGCACGGTGACCCGCGGGTCCTGGCGCAGCTTCCAGGCGAGCTGGTTGGTGCCGACATCGACCGCGAACACGTGCGCCGCGCCGTGGGCCAGCAGCACTTCGGTGAAACCGCCGGTCGAACTGCCGATGTCCATCGCCACCGCCCCTTTGGGATCGAGGCCAAACTGCGTGATCGCGTGCGCCAGCTTGACACCCCCGCGCCCGACCCACGGATGGTCGCGCCCGCGCACCTCGATCGCCGCATCCTCGGCCACTTGTTGACCGGACTTGTCGACGCGCGTTTCGCCAACGAACACCAGGCCCGCCATCACCAGAGCTTGCGCGCGCGTGCGGCTCTCGGCTAGCCCGCGCTCCACCAGCACCTGGTCGATCCGTTTCTTCGCCATGCCGCATCGGCGGATAGGGCGGCGGAACCGGGCAGGCCAGCCGCTTGTTGCCAGTGACAATACCCGGAGCAGCCTGACCGATGCCGAGACGCCCCCAGATCCTGCGCGCTGGTATTCTGGCAGTCATCGTTGCGGCCCAGCTGAGCGGCTGCGTCGCGCCGCCCCAGCCCGCCCCGGCCCCCGCGCCCGCCCCAACGCCGATGCCGTCGCCCCCGCCCGCGCCCATGCCCGTCACAACGCCGGGCAACTGGCTGGACATGCCGCAGACCGCGGGCGACTGGCACTATTCCGGCGGGCTCGCGAGCTTCGGCCAGCCGGGCGCGGCACCGGCCCTGACATTGCGCTGCGACCGGGCGGCAGGCGTGGTCGAGCTTGCGCGCGGCGGCGCGGGCACCGGTCCGATGACGATCCGGACCGAGAACGGCGTCCGCCTGGTCGAAGCGGCACCCACCGCCACCCAGCTCGTCGCCCGCATCGCGGCGCAAGACCCACTGCTCGACGCAATCGCTTATTCGCGAGGGCGCTTTGCGGTCGAAGTCCCCGGTTCGGCAGCGCTATACATTCCCGCGTGGCCTGAAGTTGCCCGGGTGATCGAGGACTGTCGCTAAGGGGAGCGCCGCGAGCCCGACGCGAAGCCGAAGATTCTGACGGGGAAAAACAAAATTACAAGTCTTGCGTTGTTGCGGTTCGTGACTCACATTCAGCGCAGGCCAGCGGTCCACGCGGGCCTGGCCCGGCGGTGAAACGCACGGGCATGGCTCTCAAGCGCGAAAGGAGGTGATCCGATGTCTCATGGTTCAGCAGGGAGGTCGGTGACGACCCTCGCGGAGCATAATCGGTAACCTTCGGTTTCGCCGATTAAGGCTTCGTGGGCGGCTCCACCAGGCCGCTGACCATGTGAAGGGCGGTTCTCGGGATACCGGGGCCGCCCTTCTCATTTGCGAAGTGCGCAGGTAGGCAGTTGACGCAAGCCCACCCCATCAATGCGTTTGTTTCAAATGCTCTTGCCATTACATAATATTAGAACGTAATCAGGCGCCCTGAAGCAAGAAAGGAATAAAATGGCGACTCTCGCCGCACCGCGCCTAAAGTTTACCCGCATCGCCCACCCGGCGCCGGCGGCCGATGCCGCGCGCGAGCAGGCGATCGCCGATCCCGGGTTCGGCAAAGTGTTCACCGACCACATGGTTTCGATCGACTGGTCGGCGGACGCCGGATGGCACGACGCGCGGCTGATGGCGCGCGAGCCGCTCACGCTCGATCCCGCAGCCGCGGTGCTGCACTATGCGCAGGAGATTTTCGAAGGGCTCAAGGCTTACCGGCTCGAAGACGGGGCGATGGCGCTGTTCCGGCCCGACGCTAATGCCGAGCGCTTCAACGCCAGCGCGCGCCGCCTGGCGATGCCCGAACTGCCCGAGGCGACGTTCGTCGAAGCCGTCCGCCAGCTGGCGCTGGCCGACCGGGCGTGGTTCCCCCCAGTCTCCGGCGGGTCGCTGTACATGCGCCCGTTCATGTTCGCCAACGAGGCGTTCCTCGGGGTGCGACCGGCCAAGCAGTACAAGTTCCTGGTGATCTGTTCGCCGGTGGCCAGCTACTTCAAGGCGGGCGCGCCGGCGGTGTCGATCTGGGTCAGCGAGGATTACACCCGCGCCGCGCCGGGCGGCACCGGTGCGGCCAAGTGCGGCGGCAACTACGCCGCCAGCCTGGTCCCCCAGGCCGAGGCGATCGCGCGCGGGCACGACCAGGTGGTGTTCCTCGACGCGGCCGAGCACCGCTGGGTCGAGGAACTGGGCGGGATGAACGTGTTCTTCGTGTTCGACGACGGCAGCCTGCTCACGCCTGCACTGACCGGCACGATCTTGCGCGGGATCACGCGCGACAGCCTGATCCAGCTGGCGCGTGAGGAAGGGCTCGAGGTGCGCGAGGACCGTTACAGCCTCGACCAGTGGCGCGACGATGCCGTGAGCGGCCGACTGGTCGAATGCTTCGCCTGCGGCACCGCCGCGGTGGTGACCTCGATCGGCCGGGTCGCCGGCGCCGCCGGCGAGTTCACGATCGGCTCCGGCGGCCCCGGCCAGTTGACCACTCGGCTGCGCGAGCGGCTGGTCGCGATCCAGCGCGGCAGCGCGCCGGACACCCACGGGTGGGTTACCCGCATCGAATAGCCGGCTGTGCTGCGGCGAATTCGGCGCGGCGGCGCGGTCCGCTCCGCTTGCCGGACCGCACGCCTGCCAGGTCGCGCCCCCTAATCAAGGGGTTAGCGATGGCGCCATGGTAAATGCCGCGTTAACCCCCCGCCACTTGTTAATCCCTCTCCGGGACGCAGCCGGCGGGCCGATTGATCGCGCCGGGGACGGCGGTCCACGACCGGACAATGTTAAGCGAGACATCCGCCGACGCCCGCAAGCCGGCGCTCGCCCCGTCGATGGGAGTGGTTCCATGTTGAAAGCTTATTCCGGTCCCGAACGCCGCGAATCGGATCGCGTGTCCCTGACGCTGACAGCCAGCCTGCGCGAGGCGGGCCGCGCTCGGGTCCCGGCGACCGTCACCACGCTGACCCACCGCGGCTGCAGCGTCGCCGATTCGAGCCTGAGCAGCACCCCTTCGGCGGTGTGGATTCGGCTTCCCGGGCTCGAGAGCTTGCCCGCCCGCCGCTGCTGGAGCACGCTGGCCATGGGCGGCTTCGAATTCGACCACCCGCTGCACCCGGCGGTCGCCCGGCGGTTCATCGGCCAACCGCCGACGCCGGTGCCGCCGCGCGAGCCGCCGCTGGGCGTCCTGGGCACGCCCGAATGGACCGGCTCCCGCCGCGAGCACATCCTGCACGGAAAGGGCCCGCGGCCAACCGACCCGCTGACGGCCAGCCGGGCACGCGACCGCACCACCACACTCGGCCACTTGGTTCGGCGCCATTTCGCCAGGGTCGTCGATCAGCGGCTAGAGCGGCGCTTCCCACCGCCGTCCGCGGCGATCCTTGGCTTTCGCGCCGCCGGTCGGCCGCTGAGCATGCACGACATTTCCCCGAGCGGCGTCAAGCTCGGCGCGGAACTGGGCGGCGGGATCGGAGCACCGGTCGAGGTCGCCTTCGCCGGCTTCCCGCCAATGGCCGGGACGATCGTATGGGTGCGCGAGGGCGCCACCGGCGTGCGCCTGCCCGCTCACGCGCTCGACTTGTTCGAAACCGCCTAAGGGCACCCCACAAGGTAGTACTTTGTGGGGACCCGCTAGGCCGCCGTGGGTTCGCGCACTCGGGCCAGCACCAGGTCACTGGCGCGCTCGCCGATCATGATCGCGGTGGCGTTGGTATTGCCTTGCGGGATCGTGGGCATGATCGAAGCGTCGGCCACCCACAGGCCGGCGAACGCGCGCACCGCGCAATCCGGCCCGACCACCGCCAGCGGATCGTCCACCGCGCCCATTTTCGCGGTCCCGACCGGGTGGAACATCGGGATCGTCGCCGCGCCGACATAGCCGCGCAGCGCCGCGTGGCTGTCCGCCGCCGCGCCGGGGCGAATTTCGCCGGTGACATGCGGCGCGATCACCAGCGCCGACATGATCCGGCGCGCCAGCTCCAGACCTTCGACCAGTTGCTCGGCGTCGTCCTCGTCGCCCAGCAGCCGATATTCGATCACCGGCGCCGCGTCCGGGTCGGCCGAGCGCAACCGCACTTGCCCGCGCGACCGCGGGCGCATCAGCGCGACAAACGTGCTGACCGCCGCATCCCTGGCCAGTGCCAGGTTGCCCTTGGCCGTGATCTCGAACGCGAAAGCGCTGAAGGCGAGCTGGAGGTTGGGCGCCGGCAGCCCGGAGCGGCTCGTCACGAACGCCTGCGCGTGGCCGATCCCCGTGGTCAGCGCCCCGCTGCGCGCGAACAGCAGCGACAGCACCTGGCCGGCGCCTGCGAGACCCCGCGCATCACTGTTGAGCGTGCGTGCCGAAACCGCGTTCACCAGGTGGCACCCGATGTGCTCCTGCAGGTTCTGACCGACGCCCGGCAGGTCGGCGACGACGCCGACCCCGTGCTCGCGTAAATGCGCCGCCGGACCGATGCCCGACAGCATCAGCAGCCGCGGCGTGTTGAGCGCCCCGGCGCTGAGGACCACCCCGCGGCGTGCGGTCAGCGTGATGACTTCGCCGCCCCGGCGCACGGTGACACCGGTTGCCCGGCCGCCAGCCGTATCGATGCGCAGCACTTGTGCCTCGGTCATCACTTCGAGCGTGGGCGGCTTGCGCTCGAGGTAGCCGTGCGCGGTCGAGCAGCGCAGGCCGCGCCGCTGCGACAGCTGGATGAAATCGACGCCTTCCGCCGTTTCGCCGTTGAGATCGGCCGAGCGGGGGATGCCCGCCTCCTCGGCGGCCTCGACCCAGTCTTCGGTGATTTCGTAGCGCGAACGGACTTCGGACACGTGGATCGGCCCGCCTTCCCCGCGCCATTGGTCGGCGCCGCGCTCGTTGTGCTCGAGCCGGCGGAAGTACGGCAGCACGGAGGCATAATCCCACCCGCTTGCGCCGAGCCGGGCCCACTCGTCATAGTCCCACTTGTGCCCGCGGATGAACATCATCCCATTGATCGCGCTGCCCCCGCCGAGGCGCCTGCCCGCCGGCCACACGTCGGGCCGCCCGCCAACCGAGGGATCGGGCTCAGCGCTGTAGCACCAGTCGAACGCGGGCTTGTGGACCATCCCGCTCATCAGCGCAGGCACGGTCACGCGCAAGTCGTGATGGTCCTTGCCCGCCTCGACCAGCAGCACCTTCAGCCCGCCCTCGGCCAGCCGCGCGGCGCACGCGATCCCGGCCGAACCGCCGCCGACCACGATCAGGTCCGGATCGCCGCGCATCACGCCGCGCGCTCCATCACCCCGCGCCCGCGCAGGCTGCCGCGATCGTGCGGGGTGGTGAGATCGAGCTCGGGCCCTATCGGATAGACGCGGTGCTTGTCGGTGAGCGCGTAGTAATTGCGCTTGATCTCCTCGAGTTCGACCGTCCCAGCGATGCCTGGCCACTGGTATAGCTCGCGCAAATATCCGCGCAGTGCCGGATAATCCTCGATCCGCCGCAAGTTGCACTTGAAGGCGCCGTGATAGCCGACATCGAACCGCACCAGCGTGGTGAACGCCCGCCAGTCCGCCTCGGTAACGTATTCACCCGCGAGGTAGCGGCTCCGCGACAGTTGCGCTTCCATCGCATCGAGCGTCGCGAACACCTCGCGAGCGGCTTCCTCGTAAGCGTCTTGCGAAGTGGCAAAGCCGGCGCGGTAGACGCCGTTGTTGAGCCCCGGGTAGATCAGCGCGTTCCACCGCTCGATCTCGCCGCGCAGCGCCTGGGGGTAGAAGTCGAGCCGGTTGCCGGTGAGGTGGTCGAACACCGAGTTGAGCATGTGGATGATGTCGGCGCTCTCGTTGTTGACG
>JBDSDC010000090.1:0-7566 GCA_039920725.1 Croceibacterium sp.
CGACTGGCTGTACGAAGATTTCTGCAGTGTCGCGCCCGACCGGCTGATCGGCGTCGCGATGCTTCCCCCTCATCCCGAGGCCGCGTTCGAGGAACTGCAGCGGCTCGCCAAGAAGGGCGGCGTGCGCCAGGCCAACCTGCAGATTGCGGTCGCCGAGCCGCGGCTGGAGGACAAGCGGTGGGAGCCGCTGTTCGACTTGCTCGAGCAATCGGGCATCGTGCTCAGCTTCCACGTCACCGTGTTCCCCAAGGCGGGCGACGCGTTCGACAAGTACAAGGGGAGCCCCGGCGCGACTTTCCTCCACGCCAAGATGTTTATCGAACAGTTCCTCGACCCTTTCGTCGACTTGTTCGCCTGGGGCATCCTCGAGCGGCACCCCAGGCTCAAGATCGTCATCGCCGAAAGCGGCGTCGGATGGGTGCCGTGGGTGGTCGAAGAACTCGACTATCGCTACTGGCGGCTGTGGGAATGCAAGGAATTCTGGGACGACAAGGGCGGTATTCCGCACAAGGAAAAGCCCAGCGACGTGTTCAAGCGCCAGGTTTACGGCACCTTCCAGCAAAGCCCCACGGCGATGCGCCTGATGGAGTTCTGGGGCCCGGGCAACCTGCTGTGGGCGAGCGACTATCCGCACCCGGATTCGATCTGGCCCAACTCGGTCCGCACCATCGGCGAGACAATGGGCCACATGGACCCTGAGGCAGTGCGCGGCCTGGTCGGCGGCAACGCGGCCAAGCTCTACGGGCTCGACCTGAGCAAAGCGGCGGTGCGGGCGAAGCTCGACGTGGGGCACAAGGTCGCGGCTTAAACTTCCTCTCCATCGACTTGCGATGGGGAGGTGGCAGTCGCGCAGCGACTGACGGAGGGGCTTGCTGATGAGGTCAGTGGCTCCGCTTCCCCTCCATCCCCAAGCTTGCAGCTTGGCGGCCCTCCTCCCCATCGCAAGTCGATGAGGAGGAAGGCTTGAATCCAGTATCCTTTTGGGATACCCCGCCGGTATGCATCGTGCCGGAGAGAAGATTCGCGCTTGGCGCGAAGCGCAACACCCTCCGCTTTCCGCGGGCGAGTTCGGCGAACGCTATGGCGTGACGGGGCCGTGGCCCAGCCGGACAGTCTATGGCTGGGAAGCCAGGGGCAAAGTCCCGCGCGCGGCCGCCCAGCGCCGGCTGGCGGAGCTCGGTATCTGCCTACCCGAGGACTGGCTGCTGCCCGCCGCCGGCGCCGCGGACCCAGGCGTGCACCCGTTCTATGCGATGCACAGCCACGGCTTCGTCCGCGTCGCCACCAGCACGCCCAAGGTCCGCCCGGCGGACGTCAGCTACAACCGCGACGGGATCATCGCCGAGGCGCGCCGCGCGCACGCCGCGCATGTCGATTTGCTGGTCTATCCCGAGCTGTGCGTGTCGGCTTACGCGATCGACGACTTGCACTTGCAGTCGGCGCTGCTCGACGCGGTCGAGGCGGCGATCGGTGCGATCGCGGCTGCCAGCGCGGGCCTTTCGCCGGTCCTGCTGATCGGCGCGCCGCTGCGCCACAATGGCCGGATCTATAACTGCGCGCTGGCGGTGGCTGACGGCAAGCTGCTCGGCGCGGTGCCCAAGAGCTACTTGCCCAATTACCGCGAGTTCTACGAGAAGCGCTGGTTCGCCTCGGGGCTTAACGTGCGCGGCCAAACGATCCGCGTCGGTGCGGCCGATATCCCGTTCGGCGTGGACGTGCTGTTCGCGTCAAACCAACTCCCCGGTTTCAAGCTGGGGATCGAGATCTGCGAGGATTTCTGGGCGCCCGATCCGCCCTCAACCATGGCCGCGCTTGCCGGGGCGACGATCCTCGCCAACCTGTCGGCCAGCAACATCGTCATCGGCAAAGCGGATGAGCGCCACTTGCTGTGCCGGGCGCAGTCCGCCCGCACCGCCAGCGCTTACGTCTATTCGGCCTCGGGCCACGGCGAGAGCACCACCGACCTCGCGTGGGACGGCCAAGGGATGATCTACGAGCTCGGCGACCTGCTGGCCGAGAGCGAGCGCTTCTGCCTGTCGCCCGAACTTGCGGTGGCCGACGTCGATTGCGACCGCATTCTCGGCGACCGCCAGCGCCTGCCGACATTCAACGACGCCGCCGAGGCCGCTGGACGCCCCGAAGACCGCTATCGCGTGGTCCGGTTCGATCATCGCCCGGCGGCGGGCGACATCGGGCTGGTGCGCCCGATCCGCCGCTTCCCGTTCGTGCCCAACCGGCCCGACAAGCTCGATGCCGATTGCTTCGAGGCGTTCAACATCCAGGTCGACGGGCTGATGCGGCGGTTCGAGAGCACCGGGGCAAGGTGCATGGTCATCGGCGTGTCGGGCGGGCTCGACTCGACCCACGCGCTGATCGTCGCAGCCAAAGTGTGCGACCGCCTCGACCTGCCGCGCACCACCATCCGCGGCTACACGATGCCCGGCTTCGGCACCACCGAGGGCACCAAGACCAATGCCTGGAAGCTGATGGAAGCGCTTGGCGTGACCGCCGAGGAGATCGACATCCGCCCCGCCGCGACGACGATGCTGCGCGACATCGGCCACCCGTTCGGGCGCGGCGAGCCGGTTTACGACGTGACATTCGAGAACGTCCAGGCGGGGCTCAGGACCGACTACTTGTTCCGCCTCGCCGGCCAGCACGGCGGGTTCGTGATCGGGACCGGCGACCTCAGCGAGCTGGCGCTCGGGTGGTGCACTTACGGCGTGGGCGACCAGATGAGCCACTACGCTGTCAACGCGGGCGTCCCCAAGACGCTGATCCAATACCTGGTGCGCTGGGCCACCCGGACCGACCAGTTCGACCCGGCGACCGACGCGATCCTCGAGGCGATCCTGGCCCAGGAAATCAGCCCCGAGCTGGTCCCGATCGGCGAGGACGGCGCGGTCCAGTCGACCGAGCAGAAGATCGGCCCCTACGAGCTGAGCGACTTCTTCCTCCACCACACGGTGCGCTACGGCCAGCTGCCGTCGCACGCGGCGTTCCTCGCGTGGCACGCGTGGCGCGACAAGGCGCGCGGCGCGTGGCCCGCCGGGTTCGCGGACGCGGGCAAGAACCAGTACGACCTGCCGACGATCAAGCGGTGGCTGGAAAGCTTCCTCGAGCGATTCTTCGGCTTCAGCCAGTTCAAGCGCAGCGCGATCCCCAACGGGCCCAAGGTCTCGACCGCCGGCGCGCTATCCCCGCGCGGCGACTGGCGCGCGCCGAGCGACGCGGTGGCCGCGGTGTGGCTCGACGAACTGCGCGCGAACGTGCCCTAGCGGGTCACGCGGCGGCGGGCGGCGCCAGCGTGCCGAGCCAGGCGACCAGCGCCAGCACGGCCAGTCCCAGGCCCGCTTCGAGCAGCACGCTGCGGCGAAGCCCGCCCAGCGCGGCACTGGGATCGCCGGCGCGCGCGATGGCGAGCACCGGGGTCAGCCGGAAGCGGTTGCGCGCCGCCAGCGCCAGCATCGCCGCGAACAGCACCAGCTTGAGCGAGAGCAGCCGCCCGTAGGGAGTGCCGATCATGCCGCCGAGATGCGCGGGCCCGACCAGGACCCATCCGTTCACCAGCCCAGTTGCGCCCAGCACCGCGACTAGCCCGGTTCCGATCCCGGAAAAACCATGCAGCGCGCGGTACAGCGCGTCGACCGCCGGCGGGCTTCGGTCGCGCGCGGCCAGCAGCAGGGCAAACGCCGCCAGCGCGCCGAGCCAGGCGGCGGCGGCGAGCGCATGGAGCATGTCGGCGATCAGCTGCGCCCAGCCGAGCGGGCCTTCGGTGGCCCCGCCGTGACCCATCCACGCCAGGCTCGCAGCGGCGACCGCGCCGAACGCCGCGACAAGCGGCCAGGCGGGCCGGGCGCGCGGAGACAGCGCCACCGCAGCGACGCCCGCTGCCGCCGCGAGTGCGCGAACGAGCGCCGCCTTGCCTAGCGGCATCCACGCGATCACCGCGCCGATCGACGGGGCCGTCAGCCCTTCGGCAAACGATCCCGCGAACAGGCTCGCCTGGGCGGCGATGCTCAGCAGCGCGGCGATGGCCAGGATCGCGCCCGCCACCGCCACCAGCGCGCGCGCGCCGCGCGGCGGACCGGCAAGCGATCGCGCATAAACGAAAAAGAGCGATGATCCGAACAGGACCATCGCTCCCAGATATTGCAGCAGCCTGACGGCGATGACCGCAGGCTCGAGCAAGGTCAGCCGACCTTGAAGCTCAGTTCACCGGTCATCTTGTGCCCGTCGTCGGCCGCGGCGGCGGTCCACGTGACTTTATAGGCGCCCGCGGTCAGCCTGCTGCCAAGCGTGCCGACGATGCGCTTGCCGTCAGGCGAAACGACCGTCTTGACCGGCACGTTCATTTTGTGGGCCGGCATCGTCACGTCGAACTTGGAGAACGCCGGAACCAGCCGTTCGTCGAACGTCAGGGTGATCGACTTGGGCCCGACATGGACCGTCGAATTGGCCACCGGGTTGGATTTGACCAGCTTGGCGTGGGCCAGGGCCGGGCTCGCGGTAGCGAGCGTCGCTGCGGTGCCAATGGCGATAAGGGTAAGAAAACGGTTCATGGTCGAACTCCGGTGTTTGTGGCCCATCGCGGGCCCATTGGCGACAGTATTATCTCCGCTTCGCTGCACGCGCCCTGAACTCCTGATAGGGTCCCAGTTCAGGCGCGTCAGCGGCTGAGCGTCAGCTTGGCGAACAGCGTGTAGCCCATGGGATCCTTGCCATAGACTGGATCGAGCGCGGCGGGCTTGAAGAACTTGGCCGCGGTGCCGCCGAGCGACAGCCCGAACGGCCCGACCGGCAGCGTGTAGGCATAGCCCACTTGCGCCTTGGAAACGCGGAACTTCACATCATGCAGCGGGCTTGAGGGATTGGGAAACAGCTCGTCATTGGCGACGTTCTCGAACCGGCCGAACAGCGTGTGGCGCTCGGTCAAGTCCCAGTTGGCTTCGGCGAGCCACGCGGTCAGCGTTTCGCCGGGCAGATGGCGCTTGGCCGAGAACGCGGCCATCGCGCTCAGACCGCTTCCTGACGCATAGTGCACACTGGCGGTGGTGCGCGCTTCGTCTTCGTTGGGATGCTGCGCCTCGGGCGCCTTGAGGAATCCGTGGCTGACTTGCAGCGCCCAGTTGGGCGACGGCATTAGCGTGGCACGCACGCTCCAGCTGTCGAGCCGGGGCGTCTCGATGTCATAGCGCTGCTCGTCCGGTTCCTGCCCGCGGAAGGCGGAGGCTTCGAGCTGCCACAGTTTGCCCGCCGCACCGGCGGTGACCACGCCATAAGTGATGTGGGTCGAATCGAACCAGTGGTGGCTGATCGGCGCCTCGGGGTTCAGCCGGGCCGAGGCGCGGTGCATGAACGCCGAGGGGCCAAGTGCGGGCTCCGCCACCGGGCCGCCGTAAAGGAACCCGGTCGTACCGGGTGCGAGAGCGACATCGACCCGCGCCGACAGCTCCATGAACAGGTCGTGCGGATGCTGGCGGTCGACCAGCGGTAGGCCGCCGGCGGTCTCGCCGGTGGCGAACAAGTTTGGATAGCCGCGCGCGCCCATCAGCGGCTCGGCGCTCACCATCGAGCGGAGCTGGACTTTGCCCCACTCGAACGGCTTTTGGGCCATCAGCATCGCCATCGACTGGACGTAGACCCCGTCGTCGCCGCGCGGGCCGGTCTGGTCGGTATAGACGCCCCACGCGTAGCCGTGCGCCATTCCCATCCACCCGCCGCCGATATCGAAGTGGACGCCGGGCATGGCCCCCTCGGCCCGCGGCACGCGTGAGGTGCCCGAGCCTTCGCCGAGCGCGTGGCCCATCGCGGCATGATCCATCCCGGCCATGCCGGAGTGATCCATGCCGGGCATGGTGGAGTGATCCGCCGCTGGCGTGCTCGAATGGTCCATCCCCGGCATTGCCGAGTGATCCATCGCGGGCATCGCGGAATGGTCGGCCGCGGGCGTCGCGGAATGGTTCATGGCAGGCATCGGGGCTTGGCCGGCTGCCGGCATTGCCGAGTGATCCATCGCGGGCATTGCGCTGTGGTCCATACCCGGCATCTTGGCGTGGTCCACTGTCGGCGCGGCCGCTGCCCTCGGCCGCACGGCGGCAGCGGGCGCGCGGCGCGGCGCTGGCTTCTTCCTCGTGGCCGCCTTTTTGGGATGATGCTTGGTGGCGGGCTTTTGCGCCGACTTTTGGCCGTGCTTCGGCGCCGCCTTGGGCATCGGCATCGACATTGGCATCGTCATCGTCGAATGGTCCTGCGCGGCCGCGGGAGCGGCGGTGACGAGCGCGGCGCCCGCGACAAGTAAGCTCAATTTCATCGACAATCCCTTAGACATGGAGGGCCAGCATCCACAGCGCCATTCCGGCCATGGCGAGATTTTTCATGGGCGCTACGAAGGCCATTGCGGCGCCGGCAAGTCGTTGCTTCTTAATCTCGAATTCCTGACCTGAAGTCCCTGGTACGGTGGATGGTTAGCGAGCGGAGAGAATGGCCTTCATCTGGCCGATCTCCTGCGTCTGGGAGGCGATGATATTGGTGCAAAGAGCGCGTAACTCCGGATCTTGAACTGAGGCCCGCCGGCACATCAGGACCGCACCCGCGTGGTGCGGAATCATCGAGCGGAGAAACTGCCGGTCGCCGATCAGGGTTTGGTCGCGCATTGCGTAAAAGGAGAGGGCGAACGTCAGTGCGAAGGCAGAGTAGAGAACGGCGTTGAGCCGGAAATTTCGGTACATCATGGGCATTGTCAACAGCATAAGCGCCCCCATCGGCGTCGCCATCATCAGCGCCATGTAGAACATGTTGAGATTGTTGAAGAACTCGGCAAAGCTCCAGATCATCGTGAACATCACGAAATACATGATGACGAAGCTGACGAGCAGGTTCAGGCCGAGCATCTGGTAATGCTTGCGCATCATCGCCGGCGACGTCATTTCATGTTCAGCATTCGCTTTTTGCACGATAATCTCCTCGATAACTTCGACCCTTAGACATGCGGGGCCAGCATCCACAGCGCCATGCCGACCATCGCGAGATTCTCGGTGAGCGAGACGAAGCCGAGCGGCACCCGGCTCGATCCGCCGACGCACGCGCACTTGAGTTCGCGCTTTTGAACGTAGACGGCGTAGAAAACCGAACCGGCCCCGATCGTTCCGATGAACAGTGCCAGCGGGATCGACAGCCAGGCGAGCGCATGCGCCGCCATCAGCGCGCCCGCGGTGAACTCGGCGACCGGGTAGGCGTAGCTGTACGGCACCCAGCGTTTCGCCAGCAGGTCGTAATTGAGAAACATGGTCGAGAAGCGCTCGACATCCTGCAGCTTGAGCATCGCCAGCAGTGCCATCGAAAAGGCGATGAACCATTCGCCCGCGCGCACGGTCAACGGGGTGCCGAACATGGTAAAGCTGACCGCCAACGCCAGCGCGGCGGCGACCGCGAATACGGCGACAACGGGCGTGTAACTGGTCGCATCGGGATCGGGCACCGGCTTGCCGAAGAAGCGCTGCAGATCGTCGTAGCCACCGATGCGCTGGCCATCGATGAAGGTCTGCGGCGTCGTCTTTACGCCGT
>JBDSDC010000091.1:0-5727 GCA_039920725.1 Croceibacterium sp.
CGCGGCTGCCCCCGATCGCCTTTCCCCGCCGCGGCGTCCGCCCGTGCGGCGAAGGCGGCGAACCGCTTTCTCCAGCGACGGGAAGACTTTGTTAACAAAGCTATGTCCTTACTGCGGCGTCGGGAAGGAATGGGGTCGGGGGCGATGACGGTTCTCACAATCAGGTCGCACAAGCGCTACGCCACGCGGCAGCCCGTGCGGCTGCGATCCAGCCCCGGCCCATGCATCGACGGCTTGCTGATCGAACTGTCGTCTGAAGGCTGCCGGATCAGCAACCTGCACCCCGCGCGCTTCGAAATCGCCCAGCCGGTAACGGTCGTGATCGGCGATACCGATTATGCCGGCGTGGTGCGCTGGTCGCACGACGGGATCGCCGGGGTGCGCCTCGACCGGGCGCTTCATGGCCACGAAATCGCCGGCTTGCTCGAACAGGGCGGCCGGCCCGCGGCGCCGTTGCAGATGGCCTCTTAACGCCCCGCTCGTCATCCCGGCGCACGCCGGGACCCCGGCTAGCCCGCGGTCGCGACTTGCGGCGCTTTTTTCTGCATCAGCTCGAACGCGCGCTGGTACCACACGTTGCCGGGGTAATTCGCGCCGAGCACGGCGGCGTACTTCTTGGCTTCCTCGGGGATGCCCAGCGCGAGGTTCGTCTCGGTCAGCCGGAACAGCGCCTCGGGCGCGTGGCTGGTGGTCTGGTACTTGTCGACCACGTTGCGGAACCGCAGCTGCGCTGCCAGCCAGTTGCCGGTGCGCTCATAGAACCGGCCGATCTCCATGTCCTTGCCGGCGAGGTGATCGTTGACCAGGTCGACCTTGACCCGCGCGTCGGCGGCATATTCGCTGTTCGGATAGCGGCGCTGGATTTCCTGCAGCGCGGTCAGCGCTTGCTGGGTCACCTTCTGGTCGCGCTCGACGTCGCTGATCTGCTCGTAATAGCACAGCGCCACCAGGTAATAGGCGTAGGGCGCATCCTTGTTGCCCGGATGGATCGACAGGAACCGCTGCGCGGACTGGATCGCCTGGGTGTAATCCTTGTGCACGTAATAGGCATAGGCGCTCATCAGCTGCGCCCGGCGGGCCCACGGCGAATAAGGGTGCTGCCGCTCGACCTCGTCGAACAACTTGGCCGCCGCCGCCGAATCGTGGTCCTGATTGAGCAACTGCATCGCGCGGGTGTAAAGCGATTCCACGTCGCGCGCGACATAGGCGGTATCGGCCGGGCGCTTCCCCCGGCCGAGCAGCGAGCAGCCCCCGACAAGCGGCACTACGGCCAATACGGCGGCGGCCAAAAGGACGGGTTTCGCAGGCCTGTGCCCGGTGGTTCGCGCGATCATGCGCCGCCTATAGCCAGCGCCGGCGTGAACGCCAAGTGAAGTGCGCGCGGCCGTTAAAGCTCGCGGAAAGGCTGCGTAAACCTACCCTGACCGCAATAAATATAAATTAATCAATTGTATGCGATGCCTTAACCGATGGGGAGAGGCCGAGACATATTGGCGGACGCCGTGCAACTGGAGGCGCTGCAGGCGCGAAATCGCGAGCTCGAGTGCGAACTCGCGCTCCATCGCGATGCTCTCGAGCACATGCACCAGGGACTGTGCATGTATGACGAAGACGGCACAATCATCCTTTGTAATCGCCGTTATGGCGAAATCTTGCGGCTGCCCGAGGGCTCGGTTCACACCGGGATGACCGGGCTGGACGTAATCCGCCTGGGCATCGCCGCCGGCGATTTTCCGGCAGACAAGACCGCTGAACAAATCCAGGCGGAAATACGTGCGCACTTCCACTCGGGCTCCGCCTTGCCGAGGCCGATGGTCCGCGGTGATCACAGTTACGCGATAAGGCGGTGGACGACCCCGACCGGCAATATGGTCGCCACGTGCGAAGATATCACCGCCCGGCTCGCCGCCGAAGAAGCGCTGCGCGAAAGCGAGGCCCGCCTCAGCGCCATGCTCGGCGCGATGCCCGACTGCGTGAAGATCTTCGATCAGGCCGGGCAGCTCATCTACATCAATCCTAATGGCCTGGAGCTGCTCCAGGCGCCCGACCTCGCGACTCTGACCGCTTCGGGCCATAGCCCGCTGCCGCCGGAGCATTTACCCGAAGCCATCGCCGTGCACGGGCGGGTCATGGCCGGCGAATCGGTCGTCTGGCATTATGACGTCATCGGCATGCAGGGTCGGCGGCGCAGCGTGGAGGCCCACGCGGTGCCGTTCCAGTTGCCCGACGGAACTCCGGCGCATCTGTCGATCACGCGCGATGTCACCGAGCGCAAGGAAGCGGACGATGCCTTGCGGCATAGCGAAAAGCGCCTCCGGCTGGTCCAGGAAACCGCCAGCCTCGGCGACTTCGAGATGGGGCCCGGCTTCGTTTCGCACATCTCCGACCGCTTCATCGAGCAGACCGGATTGCCCGCCGGAACGCGGACGCTCACTCACGACCAGTGGATGACGATCATTCACCCGGACGACCGCGCGGAGCTGGAGCGCCACATCGCCGATAGCCGAAAGGTTCACGACACCGTCGAATGTGAGTTCCGCATCATCCGCCCCGATAACGGCGACGTGAGGTGGATCTACAGCCGCACACGGGTGGAGCGGGATGTCCACGGGAACAGCGGCCGCGGCATTGGCGCGCATCTCGACATCACCGAGCGCAAGCGGGCCGACGAAGCGCTGCGCGAAAGCGAGGAACGCTTCCGCCTGGCCTCCGAAGCGGCGGGGTTCGGCGTGTGGGACTTCGACGTCGCCAGCGCGACCCGGCAATGGTCCGGGCGCTTGCGTGAGATATTCGGCATTGCCCAGGGGGCCCCCGCCACTCTCGAGACTGTCGAAGCCTGCGTTCACCGCGATGACCGCGGCAAATTCCGCCGCCAGCTCGACGAACTGCTCGCCGGCCCGACGTTCGCGCGCTTCGAAACCTCGCTGCGCATCCGCCGCGCCAGCGACCACGAACTGCGGTGGATCGCGCTCCACGGGTGGAAGACCGTGAAGGCGATCAGCGGTTCGCCGCGGATAATCCTGACGGTGCGCGACATCACCGCCGAAAAGACAGTCGAGGAGCGCGTGCGCTGGACCGCCGACCACGACCAGCTGACCGGCCTCGCCAACCGCGCGCAGTTCCAGCACCGGCTCGACCAGGCGACCCAGGTCGCGGCCGCCCGCGGCACTTCGTTCGGCATGCTGCTGCTCGACATGGACGATTTCAAGCAGATCAATGACACGCTCGGCCATGACGCGGGCGACGAGCTGCTCAGGCGCTTTGCCGAGCGCCTGCGCGGCGCGGTGCGCAAGGAAGACACGGTCGCCCGCTTCGGGGGCGACGAATTCGCGATCATCATGCCGCAGCTCGACAGCGCCGATTTGCTCACCGCGATGTCGAATTCGATCCTCGACCGGCTGCGCGAGCCGTTCGTGCACGACGGACGGCTGCTCGATTGCCGCGTGAGCATGGGCGCAACGATGTTCCCCAACCACGGCGCCACGTCCGAGGCGCTACTCAAGAGCGCCGACCTGGCGCTCTATGCCGCCAAATCCGGGGGGCGGGGAATGCTGCGGTTCTTCGAGCCGAAGATGAGGCAGGACTTGCAACGGCGCAGCTCGATGGTCCAGCTGGCGCGCGACGCGCTGCGCCACAACCGGGTTTACGCTTACTACCAGCCCAAGCTCGATCTCGCCACGGGCGCGCTCGACGGGTTCGAGGCGCTGCTGCGCTGGCGCCGGCCCGGCGGGCGCGTCGAACATCCGGCCTCGCTCGAAGCCGCGTTCGAGGATCTCGAGGTCGCCGCCGCGATCAGCGACCGGATGATCGAGCTGACGATCGCCGACATGCGCCGGTGGCTCGACCGCGGGATCGATTTCGGACACATCGCCGTCAACGCCTCGGCGGCCGAGTTCCGGCGCGACAACTTCGCCGAGCGGCTGCTCGACAGCCTGCTCCAGGCGGACATCGCCGCGCACCGGTTCCAGCTCGAAGTGACCGAGACGGTGTTCCTCGGCCGCGGCGCGGAATACGTCCACCGCGCACTCTCCCTGCTCAGCGTGAATGGGGTGAAGATCGCACTGGACGATTTCGGCACCGGCTATGCCTCGCTGCGGCACCTCAAGGAGTTTCCGGTCGACATCATCAAGATCGATCGCAGCTTCGTCCGCGACATGGACAGCGACCCGGGCGATGAGGCGATCGTCCGCGCGGTCGTCAATCTGGGCAAGAGCCTCGGAATCAAGGTCGTCGCGGAGGGCATCGAAAAGCGCTGGCAGGCCGAGCGGCTGGTGGCGATGGAGTGCGATTTCGGCCAGGGCTACTTGTTCTCGCGCGCGGCGCCCGCACGTCAGGTGCCCGCACTGGTCGCGCGCCTGACCGCGACCGATGTGGCATTCCCCCGGCGCGCCGCGGCGGCCCGGTTGCGCCTCGTCGCCGGGGGTATCTGATCAGGCTTGGTCGGCCGCCAGCGCGGCCTCGACCATTGCCCGCCACACATCGACGTCGCCCGCCGTGGCCATCGCCCGGTCGGGCTCGCGCAGCGTGTGGAGGACCGCGCGCGCCTGGGCGAGCTGCTCGCGCCATGAATTGTCGACCTCCCCGCCCGCCGAGGTGAGCAAGCCGGCGGCATTCGCGCTCGCCTGCTCGCCGGCGAGCACCCGCGCAATACGCTCGACGATGTTGGTTTCGGAGACGGGCATGGGCATGCTTCCTGATGACCTGGCAGGAACCCCAATGAACGGGACGCGGCTACGGTTCCGCTCCGCTAGCCTGGCGGAGGCCTGACGCCGCGGCTCAGCCCGGCTTGCGAAACCTCAGCGCGAACTTGTCGGTCTCGCCGCGGATGGCCGGATCGTTCGACCGGGCGCTGTGCGGGTCGTTCGGATTGGCGAGCACGCTCGATTGCCCGTCGAGCTTGAACCCGGCCGCGGTGAGCTCCGTTATGACCAGCGCAGGATCGATCCGGTGAAGCGTGCTGGTGGCGGTTGCGCCGGTACCCGGGGCGGCATGGTCTTCGATATAGAACAGACCGCCGGGCCTGAGCGCTGCGTAAACCCCGCGCGCGATGCCCGCGGGGTTGGCGGTCGGGCCGTTGTGGAAATCGTGCCAGTTCTCGCTGGTCCACGCCACGTCGGCGGGCCGGGGCAGCGACAGCGCGGTGTAGTCGGCCGCCATGACCGTGACATTGCCGTATTGCGCGGCCAGCGCGTTGAGCGCGTCGAGCCCGCCCGGCCGCTGCGCGAATGCCGCGGGCACCAGCGCATAGACGTGCCCGTTTGGGCCGACCGCGCGAGCGAGGATGCGGGTGTAATAACCCCCGCCCGGCGCCAGCTCGGCGACCACGGCGCCCGGCTTGACACCGGCAAACATCACCGTGTCCATCGGCTTGCGATTAACATCGCGCGCGGTGTCGGCCGCCGGCCGCAGCGGATCGGCAATCGCGGCCATGATTGCATCATGCGCTTCGATAACCGCCAGGCCTTCGGCGACAGTATTCCTCCCCCGATGTTCGTCCGAGGTGACGCAGCCCGTCAGTACGGCGGTGCCCAGCGCAAGCGCGGCAAAAGTGGCTCTCATGATTTCTCTCCCGCTGCCCGGCGCGCGGTGCCCGAGTCCTTAGCAGGCGAAGCTATGGCCAAACGCGCGCGGTGGAAAGGCCTTGCCGGCGATCGGCGGTCACGGCGGCGATGCTTGGGCCTTGCGGGCGATTCGCCGCGCGGGCTATTGGCGCTGAACCAGAATACT
>JBDSDC010000092.1:0-13858 GCA_039920725.1 Croceibacterium sp.
CACGGTCCGGGTCTATATCCACCGCCTGCGCAAGCGGCTTGACGACCATTACGCGGCGCACCCCCCCGCAGCCGGGCGGCTGACGATTCCGGCGGGATCTTACGTCCTGCGGCTGGCGACTCCTGCGGGCGAGGTTATGCCGGTCGAACCGGCGGGCTTGCGGGGTCCTCGGCTGGCGTTGCTTGCGCTGGCTGCCCTCGCGCTGGTCGCGGGCGCGTTCGCCGCGAGCCGCTGGCTTGCTTCCGCGGAACCCCGGGCGAACGCGCTATGGGAGCCGTTCCTGCAATCGACCCGTCCGCTGACGATCGTTGTGGGCGATTATTACATGTTCGGCGAGATCGACGAGCTGCGGCCCGAGCGCGGCCGGCTGATCCGCGATTTCCGGGTCGGCTCGCCGACCGATCTGGCGCGGATGCAGCAGACCGAACCCGACCGCTACGGCGCGGCCGAAGATGTCGGGCTCTATTACCTGCCGCTGTCGGCCGCCTACGCGCTGCGCGAGATCATGCCGGTGCTGGCGCGTGCGCACCGGCCGATCGAGATCGTGCCGGCCTCGCAGCTCCAGGCCGATGCCCTGCGCACGTCCGACATCATCTACATCGGGCTGGTCAGCGGGATGGGCATGCTCGAGGACCAGTCGTTCGCCGATTCGGCATTCCAGGTGGGCGAGAGCTACGACGAACTGGTCGATACCGCTGCGGGCAAGTCCTATGTCAGCGAAGAGGCGCGCAACCTCGCCTCGCCGGTGTCGTATCGGGATTACGGCTTCGTCACCCGCTATCGCGCGTCCGGCGGCGCGCTGGTGGCGATCGTCGCCGGGGCGCGCGACACCGGGCTCAAAGGCCTCGCCCCGCTGCTCGCGGACGATTTGCCCCCGCCGCTCGACAAGGTGGCGCGCACCGGCAGCTTCGAGGCGCTGTACCAGATCACCGGCCAGCAGGGCGCCGACTTGTCGGAAAAGCTGGTCGCGCTGCACGCGCGGCCGTGAGGCCTGCGTTAGCTTGCCATTCAGGGGTCCGCGCCTACATTGGCGGACGACAGAAAGGTTTCACTCGATGAGCACCAATCGCGAGCCTGAGAGCGGCGGCGGTAACCCGTGGATCAAGAGCCTGATGATCTGGGGCGGGATCTTTGTCGCGCTGCTGGTGGCGGTGTCGATGTTCGGTGGCCCGCGCGAAGTGCCCGGAAGCCAGCTGCAGTATTCCGATTTCCGCGCGCGCGTGGCCGCCGGCACCGTGTCCGAAGTACAGATCGCGCCCGAACGGATCACCGGCAAGCTGAAGGGCGGGCAGGCGTTCTCGACCGTCCCGGTGCCCAACGATACCACTCTGACCAAGCTGCTCGAGGATAACGAAGTTCGCTATTCCGGCGTCCAGCAGGAACAAATGAGCCTGCTGACCGCGATTCTGCTGCAATCGCTGCCGTTTCTGCTGATCATTGGGGTCGCCGCGTTCGCGCTGCGGCAGGTGCAGAAGGGCGGCGGATCGGGCGCCATGGGCTTCGGCAAGTCGAAGGCCAAGTTGCTGACCGAGAAGCAGGGCCGGGTGACCTTCGGTGACGTTGCCGGGATCGACGAAGCGCGCGAGGAGCTGGAGGAAATCGTCGAATTCCTCAAGGATCCCCAGCGCTTCGCCAAGCTGGGCGGGCAGATCCCCAAGGGCGCGCTGCTGGTCGGTTCGCCCGGCACCGGCAAGACGCTCCTGGCCCGTGCGATCGCGGGCGAGGCCAATGTCCCGTTCTTCACCATCTCGGGCTCGGATTTCGTCGAGATGTTCGTCGGCGTCGGCGCCAGCCGGGTGCGCGACATGTTCGAGCAAGCCAAGAAGAACGCGCCGTGCATCGTGTTCATCGACGAGATCGACGCGGTCGGCCGTCACCGCGGCCACGGCCTCGGCAATTCGAACGACGAGCGCGAGCAGACGCTCAACCAGCTGCTGGTCGAGATGGACGGGTTCGAGGCCAACGAAGGCATCATCATTATCGCCGCGACCAACCGGCCCGACGTGCTCGACCCGGCGCTGCTGCGCCCCGGCCGGTTCGACCGCCAGGTGGTGGTGCCGATCCCCGATATCGACGGGCGCGAGAAGATCCTCGGCGTCCACATGAAGAAAGTGCCGCTGGCGCCGGACGTCAATCCGCGCACGATCGCGCGCGGCACCCCGGGCTTCTCGGGCGCCGATCTGGCCAACCTGGTCAACGAGGCGGCGCTGCTCGCCGCCCGTCGCAACAAGCGGCTGGTGGCGATGCAGGAGTTCGAGGACGCCAAGGACAAGGTCATGATGGGGGCCGAGCGCCGCAGCATGGTGATGACCGACGACGAGAAGAAGATGACCGCCTATCACGAGGCGGGCCACGCGATCGTCTCGGTCCATGAACCGGCCAGCGACCCGATCCACAAGGCCACCATCATCCCGCGCGGCCGGGCCCTCGGCATGGTCATGCGGCTGCCCGAACGCGACAGCTATTCGTACCACCGCGACAAGATGCACGCGAACTTGTCGGTCAGCATGGGCGGGCGCGTGGCCGAGGAAATCATCTTCGGGCACGACAAAGTCTCCTCGGGCGCCTCGTCGGACATCCAGTACGCCACTGGGCTGGCGCGCAACATGGTCACCAAGTGGGGCATGTCCGAAGCCTTGGGCCCGCTCCAGTACGAGGAGCAGGGCGAAGGCTATCTCGGCTATGGCGCCAACCAGCGGGTGATGATGTCGGATGAGACGAGCAAGCTGATCGACAAGGAGATCCGCGGCCTGGTCGACGGCGCGCATGCCCGCGCGACCACTATCCTCAAGACTGAGGAAGCCCACCTCCACCTGCTTGCCCAGGCGTTGCTCGAGTACGAGACGCTGACCGGCGAGGAGATCAAGCAGCTGCTCGCCACCGGCAAGATCGACCGCCCCGATTTCCCCGCGGGGCCGGCGATCACGCGCCCCGTGCGCGGCTCGGCGATCCCCAAGGCCGGCAAGCGCTTCGGGGGTGAAGCACCGCAGGGCGCCTGAGCGCGCTCCTGCGAAGTGAGTCCACACGAACGAAAAGGGCCGCGATCCTTGCGGAACTCGGCCCCTTTGGTGATTGGACTAACGGCGGTCAGCCGTCGTAATCGGAGCCCATCGTGGTCGAGCGCGCGGGCGCTGCGGCGGACAGGCGCATCGCCTCGGCCGACTGGCTGAGCGAGCCGATGTCGTCCGCCTCGTCCTCTTCGTCGGGCAATACGTGCTGGAGCGACTGGACCAGGCTTTCCTGCAATTGCTTGGGGCGCACGGTGCTCTCGGCAATCTCGCGCAGCGCCACGACCGGGTTCTTGTCGCGGTCGCGGTCTATGGTCAGCTCGGCCCCGCCGGAGATTTCGCGCGCACGCTGCGACGCCAGCAGCACCAGGTCGAACCGGTTGGGAATCTAGTCGACGCAATCTTCGACGGTAACGCGCGCCATCGGGCACTCCGCAAATCAAGGGTGTCGGGAAAGCGGGCGACTTAGGCACGTACCCGCGCCAAGTCAAGGTTTTGCAGCGCTGTGAGGGGCCCTGCGGCGCCGCTCAATCGTATCCGGTGTCCTGGTATTCGCCGTCGGCAAGATCGCTGAACTTGGTGATCTTGGGCTCGAACCGGAGGCGGACTTTGCCGGTCGCTCCGTGGCGCTGCTTGGCGATGATCAGCTCGGCCAGGCCGTAGACCCTCTCCATTTCGGCCTGCCATGCGGCATGGGCCTCGGCGGTCTTCATGTCGTCGTCGCCGCGCGGCACTTTGGGCTCGCGCGACTGGATGTAATAATCCTCGCGGTAGATGAACCACACCATGTCGGCGTCCTGCTCGATCGAGCCCGATTCGCGCAAGTCCGACAGCATCGGCCGCTTGTCCTCCCGCTGCTCGACCGCGCGGCTCAGCTGCGACAGCGCGATCACCGGCACTTGCAGCTCCTTGGCGAGCGTCTTGAGGCCCCGGCTGATCTCGGAGATTTCGTTGACCCGGTTGTCCTGGCTGCGTCCGCTGCCCTGGAGGAGCTGCAGGTAATCGATCACGATCAGGCCGATATTGTGCCGCCGCTTGAGCCGGCGCGCGCGGCTGCGCAGCGCGCCGATGGTCAGCGCCGGGGTGTCGTCGATGTACAGCGGCAGTTCGGAAAGGCGCTGGCTGGCGTAGGATAGCTGCTGGAAATCGTCGCGGCTGATCTTGCCCATGCGCAGCGCTTCGCTGGGGATGCCGGCCTGCTCGGCGAGGATCCGGGTGGCGAGCTGATCGCTCGACATTTCGAGGCTGAACATGGCCACGCCCGCGCCGACGCTCTTGTCGATCCCGTCGCGCCGGTCGCGCAGCAGCCGGTCGGCGCAATTGAAGGCAATGTTGGTGGCGAGCGAGCTCTTGCCCATGCCCGGGCGCCCGGCGATGATGACCAGGTCCGAATTGTGAAGCCCGCCGCACTTCTCGTTGATCGAGGCGAAGCCGGTGGTCTTGCCGGAGACGTGCCCGCCCGAATTGATGGCGGTCTCGATCATTTCGAGCGCGCGGTTGGTGGCGCCGCGGAAGCTTTCCGCCTCGTTTCCTTCGAGCGCGCCTTCGGCCACCACGTAAAGCGCGGCCTCGGCCGCCGAGACCTGCCCCATCGGGTCGACGTCTTCGGACGTGTCGAGCGCGTTTTCGACCAGGTCGCGGCCGACTTTGACCAGCTCGCGCAGCAGCGCCAGGTCATAGATCTGCTGAGCCAGCCCGCGCGGCGCGAGCAGGCCCTGCGGATCGGCGGTCAGGCGGGCGAGATAGCCGGTGCCGCCCAGCTCGGCCATCGCCGGGTCGCTCTCGAAGTAAGGCTTGAGCGTGACCGGGCTGACAACCATCTGCTTGTCGATCTGGACCAGCACGCGCTCGAAGATGCGGCCGTGGAGCGGCTCGAAGAAGTGATCGGGCCGCAGCGGCACCGCCAGTTCCTCGAGCACGCTGTTGTCGATCAGCACCGCGCCGAGGAACGCCGCCTCGGCCTCGAGGTTTGCCGGGAGGGCGCGGGCGACCGGAGAATCGGCGGCGGGGCGGGTCATGAGTGCGGTATCGGCCATGCGCCCGCTGATGCGCCCGGCTCACGTGGCCCGCAAGATGCGCACGGGGATTAGGGCCTGTGGAAAGCGGGGATGAACCTTCCCCTTTGATCTCGCATCTGCGAGATGGGCCCGGTGCCGGCCGACCGCATCGTTCAGATTAAGCTCGACGAAGCCACGATCCTGTCGCGCAGCGCCGCGGTCGAGCAGGAGCGCGAGGTCGCCTTGCGCGACCTGGTGGCGGACAATCGCTTTCGCCCGCTGCGCGCGGCCGAGCGCGGTCATCACGGGCCGTGGTCGCTCGGTCTGTCGGTGATCGAGGGACGGCTGGCGATGGCGCTAGGCGATGCGGCGGGCGTCGATGCGGGTACGATCGGGCTCGGGTTGGTCCGGTTCAGGCGGGTGGTGCGCGAATATTTCGCGATCTGCGATTCGTACTACAAGGCGCTGCGCAACCCCTCGGCGCAGGAGATCGAGACCCTCGACATGGCCCGCCGCGCGATCCACGACCGCGGCACGCGGCAGTTGCTCGAAGCACTCGAGGGCAAAGTCGAAACCGACTTCGCCACCGCGCGGCGGCTCTTTACGCTGATCTGCGTGCTCCATATCAGGGCCTGACGGGGCGGAGCGGGATGGGCCGAAAGAAGGTTTTTTCATGGCGTATGCGCGCCGCCGCGGCGCTGGCGCTGGCGGCGCTGGTGGGCGGCGGCTGGCTGTGGTGGCAGGGCCAGCACTGGGCCCCGTCGCGGCGCGAATTCCCAATCCAGGGCGTGCTCATCGGCGCGCGCGACGGCGCGCCCGATTTCGCCGCCTTGCGCGCGGTCGGTGCCCGCTTCGCCTATCTTGAGGCGAGCTCGGGTGCGGGCGGGCGCGACCCGCAGTTCGCGCGCAATCTGCAGGCGGCGCGCGAGGCGGGATTCCGCTACGGTGTGGTCCACGCTTACGACGCGTGCGCGGCGGCCGAGCGCCAGGCCGCCAACTTCATGACCCTGGTCCCACGAGACCGCGCGCTGCTCCCGCCGGCCGTCGCTCTTTCGCGCACCGCCGAGACCTGTCAGGACCGCCTCAGCGAAACGGCGATGGAGAGCGAGCTGACCACGTTCCTCAACCAGATCGAAGGCCACGTCGGGCAGCCCGCGGTGCTGCTGCTGTCGCCCGGATTCGAGAGCCACTACCATGTCGCGACTCGGCTCGACCGCGCGCTGTGGCTGACGCGCGACTGGCTCCAGCCCGATTACGGCGGCCGGCCGTGGACGCTGTGGACCGCCAATTCGGCGCGCCGGACCGAGGCGAGCGAGGCGCCGCTGCGGTGGGTGGTGGCCCAGCCATGAGCGCGACCGACGACCTGATCGCCGCCGCGCGCGGCGCGCTCAACCACGCCTATGCGCCTTATTCGAAGTTCCGCGTCGGCGCGGCACTGCGGTTTGCCGACGGCGCAGTGGTGACCGGCAGCAATGTCGAGAACGCCAGCTACGGCTTGTCGCTGTGCGCCGAGACGGTCGCGGTGGCCAAGGCGCTGGCCGAGGGGCGGCGCGGCGGGCTGGTCGAAGTCGCGGTAGCGGCGAGCGGGCCGGAGGTCGTGACGCCGTGCGGGCGCTGCCGCCAGGTGCTGCACGAGCTCGCCTCGCTCGGCCGGACCGATCCCGTGGTGTGGTGCACCGGGCCTGCTGAAACGCGCCAAACGCGGCTTTCGGCGCTGCTGCCCCATGCTTTTGGGCCCGACAGCCTTTGACGCGCGGCGTAAGTGGCCTAAATTAGCACCCGAAAGGTATTCCCGATGGGCTCATTCTCGCTGTTTCACTGGATCATCGTCGCCGCGATCGTGCTGCTGCTGTTCGGGCGCGGCCGGATCGCCGACGTGATGGGCGATTTCGGCAAGGGCATCTCCAGCTTCAAGAAGGGCATGGCCGAAGCGGAGAAAGAGCCCGAGCCGGTCCGGCAGATCCAGGCGCAGGCCCCTCCGCCCGCCGTCGATCCGGTCGCACCGGTGCGCACTCCGGAAGAGGAAGCCGCCGCGCGCCGCGACCCGGGGTGATTTTCGCTCGCGGCGAATCCTGCTAGGCTTCGTCCCAACGCGGCTGCGGCGGCGAGCGAGAGGAGCAGGGCGATGCTCAACAAGGCCGACAACGAGCTGCTGACCCGCGTCGAACCGGGCACCGCAATGGGCGCGATGCTGCGCGAATACTGGGTCCCGGCTTGCCGCGCGGTCAAGCTCGAGGCCGATGGCGCGCCTGAGCGGGTGCGGCTGTTCGGTGAGAACTTCGTGGCGTTCCGCGCCACCGATGGCCGCGTGGGGTTTTTGCAGGAAGCCTGCCCGCACCGCTGCACCAGTCTCGCGCTCGCCCGCAACGAGGAGGGCGGCCTCAGGTGCATCTTCCACGGGTGGAAGTTCAACGTCGAGGGCCAGTGCGTCGACGCGCCGACCGAGCCGCGCGGCCAGCGCGAACGGTTTGCCGCAAGCGTGCCGGTGCGCAGCCATCCAGTGCATGAGGCGGGCGGGCTGGTGTGGGTCTACATGGGCGAGCAGGCGACCCCGCCGCGGTTTCCTGATTACGAATTCACCGGCCTGCCCGACAGCCACGTCCAGCCCTATCGCGGGATCATCCGCACCAACTGGCTCCAGGGGCTCGAGGCGCTGCTCGATTCGGCCCACGTGACGTTTCTCCACTCGGCCAATCTCGCCAGCACCGTCGGGCGCGATTACTTCAAGGACGAGAGCGACTTCATGCTCGCCGATGGCGCGCCGGTGTTCGAGTTCGACGAGCGGGCCTACGGCTTCCGCGAAGGCGCGATTCGCGAGGAGTCGGCGGGCCGCGCCTACGCCCGCGTGCGCGAGGTTTCGCTGCCGTTTTTCAGCTTCATCCCCAGTGCGCCCACGGGGCCCAGAATCGTGTGCTGCTCGATTCCGATCGACGACGTTACCACCGCGCAGTGGTACATCGCCTATGACACCGATGCGCCGATGACGCGCAATCTGATGGGCGCGTTCGGCACGTGGTCCGAAAATCCCGACCACTTCAACGCCGATATGGGCGATGCGGGCAACTTGTGGCTGCAGGACCGCCAGGCGATGAAGGACGGGCACTGGAGCGGAATCCTCGACCGCGGCAACGCTTACGAGGATTTCGCGGTGCAGGAATCGATGGGGCCGATCGTCGACCGTAGCCATGAATACCTCGGCACTTGCGACCGGGTGATCTACCGCGCGCGCCGGCTGCTGCTCGACGCGGTCAAGCGCCACCGCGACACCGGCGAGCTGTCGTTCACCGGCGACGAGATCGATTTCGCCGCGATCCGCGCGGTCAGCTTCGCTTATCCCCAGGGCGGCGACTGGCGCACGTTCGACCCGCTCGCCGAAGCCGCCGAGTAAACTACCAGCGCAGGACCCGCGGCCCGAGCAGCGCGCCGACAACGCCGCCGAGCAATATCCCGAGCGAGTACCACGTGACCACGAACAGCGCGGAAAACTCCGGGCAATGGAGGCCGTACAACGTCGCCGCCCACGCCCCCGCTGCGATGCCGGCGAGAGCGCCCGCAGCGGCCAGGCGGGTCGGTGCGAGGCGGCGCAGCCACGCGAGCAGCACGGCGAGAATCGGCAGCGACAGCAGCAGCACGTTGACCGGGCAAACCTTCCACGTGCTGCCCAGCCACAGCGCGCGCCAGCTATCAGGCGAGGCTTGCGCCATCTGCACCGCCGCGATCACCGCCACGACCAGCACTGGCAGCGCGACCGGCCACAATGCGGCCAGTCTCATCGGCTCGGGCCGGGCGAGGCGCGCGACAGCCAGCGTCGCCGCCACGCCAAGCGCGCCGGTGTAAATCGCCTTCATCCAGAACGCGAAACCGCGCACCGCCTGGCCAAGATCGGGTCGCAGCGCGAGCACGAGCACGACCAGCACCAGCGTCACCAGCGCGCCGCCCGCCAGGCTCAGCACCAGCTGGCGGGCGGCGGCGTGGCGCGGGACCGTTTTCACGTCGCTCGCCAAGCGGTCGATGAGCGCGTCGGTGTTCATGGGCCCGACTGCCGCATGCGCAGCGCGAGCGCCTTGATCCCGCGATGGGCCGAGACTTTGGCCGCCGATTCGCCGATCCCCCGGCTGCGCGCGACGTCGGCCACACTGTGCCCTTCGAGATGCATCGCGCGGATCAAACTCGCCTGCTTGGGGGGCAGGGTCGCCAGCAGTTGATCGATGTCGAGCCGGGCATGGATGTCCTGTTCGGTCTCGGCGTCGGACGCCACGTGCTCGGCATCTTCCAGCGGAACGGTGCTGCGCGAGCGGCGAAAGTGGTCGACCATCTTATAGCGCGCGATCGCAAACAGCCACGGTGACAGGGGGCGCGACGGGTCATAGCTGATTCGGCGGGTATGAACGGCGATTAGCGTTTCCTGCACCAGATCCTCGATCGCATCTTCGTGGCCGAACCGGCGGCGGTAGAACGCCCGCAGCACCGGCGCGACCGCGCGCAGCAGGGCGGCGTGCGAAGCCGCGTTCCCGGCCAGCCCCTCGGCCATCCACGTCCTGAGCTGGTCGTCGCTCACCGGCATGGGCCTTCCTACAGGGTTTTTCGGCGAGGAGGAGGGAAGCGTTACACGGGCGGGCCAATAATCTTTTGCGCACCCCCCGTAACCACCGCCGCCGACCTTGCGAATTGCCGATAGTCACCCCGGAAATGCGGCCGGCGGCGCCCCGGCTCCTCCCACCTTTCGGCGCCACCAAGGAGATGTTCCATGCGTAATATCCTGATTGCCCTCGCCACCGCTTCGCTCCTTAGCGCCACGCCGGTGGTCGCGATGGATTCGATGTCGAGCGGCGACATGAAGAAAATGGAAAGCTGCAAGATGATGTCGGCAGGCAAGATGATGAAGCGGGCCAGCTGCACCAAGATGATGAAGATGCACCCGGACATGGCGAAGATGTCGGCCATGCAAGTGCACACGATGCGGATGTGCTCGGCGATGAGCCACGACAAGATGATGGCCGACGCCAAGTGCAGCGACATGGCCAAGATGCACCCCGGCATGATGATGTCGCATATGTGAGCCTGAGGTGCGCCGCGCGGCTGTAGCGGCGATTAGGGACGGCCGGGCTCGAGCGAGTAGTCCGGCCGGCCTTGCCATACGAGCAGCGGCCAGAAATAGCGCCACCACGGCCATGCCAGCACCGCGTTGATGACACCGCTGAACGCGCCGAAGGTCCATTCGACGACGCCGCTGTCGAGCACCCGCCGCCGAACACCACGCGGCACACGTGATAGAGCCACTTGAAACCTATCCTCGCCGCCGATCAGCCGGGCGGGACCGCCAAGGTCGGGGCGCCGGGCGTTCGCTCGCCCTGAGCGGCCCACGTCGCCTGGCGCTGCTTTTCGAACCGCGGGCTGGTCGAGGTGATATAGCCGCGGACCTGCACGTTGCCTTCGTGGCAGGCGTATTCGAAGAACTGGTATTTCGGGTTGCGCTTCCACGGGATGTCGATCTTGTAGGGCGCGGTCAGCATCGCGGGATCTTCGACCCACGCCTCGTAGCGGATCTGGTTGGGCCCCGTGGGCGTCAGCCGCTCGGTCAACTTCATCTGCGCGCTGTTGGGCGATACGCCGTTGCTCATGCCGGGGGTGAAGTTGGTCGTCTCGATGACCAGCGTGTCGCCGTCCCAGTGGCCCCGCGAATAGCCCAGATACTGGGTCACCTCGGGCGGCGGCGCGGCGCGGCCGTCCAGGTAAACGAAGCGGCTTTCGTGGACCATCTCGATGGCGATGACCACCAGCCCAGGGCTCTGCATCACACGGATGCCACTGTTGTAGGCGCCGGGCAGCAGCGACGACGGGAGGCCGCGGGTCAGGCACCGGTCCCAGATGCCGAAGTCGCCGAGCGAATCGAACACCTCGGTGTTCCACGAGGTCTTGACCGCGGCCGCTGCCTTGCGGCCCGTTTCGGTCAGCGCGGGGTAACGGCCGTTGGCCGGCTCAGTGACCATCGACGTCTGCCACAGCGGCAGGCCGCGCTCGGTCCAGTGGCCCATGCCGAGGATCCCGACTTTGTCCTGCTTGTCGCGCAGGCCCAGCGCGTCCTCGGCGGTGGACAGCCGCTGCTTGTATTCCTGCTCGTTCCATTCGCGGCGGGTCCCGATATCGGCGGGCCGCTCGCGCGGGGTGGCCGAAAGATAGTCGACCGGCCACATCCCGCGTAGATCGGGATCGCCCCACGCGGTGCGTTTGACCTTCCACCCCGCGGGCGCTTTCGGATAATCCTTGGCCGAGGGCACCGGATCGTCGGCCAGCACGGGAACGGCCAGCAGCAAGGGCAGCACGGCGGCCAGCAAACGCAGCTTCATCGATCCTCTCCCGGTGCTTTTCGGGAGTATGCCTCAGATCACCGCGGTTGCAATCCTCGCTGTCGCCGAGCGACGGGAAGGGTCTAGCGGACTTTGCTCGCCTCCAGCCGCTCGCGGCTGACCCATGCGCCGTGGACCTGGCTGCGCAGCGAGAGTCCGGTCTTGACCTTGGCGATCGGGCCGCGCTCGACTGCGTCGGCCTCGACGATCCACAGCTCGGAGGCGTAATCGTGCGGCGGCCCCGCGCCGGGCGGGCCGTTGGGCAAGTCGACCACTGCCAGCAGCCACCCGCCGTGGTGCGGATCGGCGGACGGCACATGCGCCGGTTCGCTGATTCCGGCGCCCGGCGGCAGGCCCAGCGCGGTCAGCCGGCCATTGCCGGGCTCGATCCGCAGCAGCAAATTGAAGTTCGCCCCGACCGGTCCGCCCAGCATCGGCGGGCCCTGCGCCTCGGGGTTCATGCTCAGGTACCACGCGCGGTTATAGGCGCGACCCTGGTCGGCATCGGCGAGGCGCGGCAAATCGCCTGGGGGGCCGAGCGGGCGCTCCTCGATTGCCGGTTCGGCCTTGCTCATGTCGATCGTCCAGCGGGTCAGCGCGCCTTGCAGGCTGCGCTGGTCGCGGTGCACGCCGCCGGCCTCGCGCATGAAGCTGAAGGCGTTGCTGTCGCTCAGGCACATGTCGATATGGACCAGGTCACCATCGTCGAACGCATTGACTTCGTGGAACGCGCTGACGCCGACCGGGCCTTTGATCCACTTGATTTCGCTCACCTGGCCATAGCGCGGCATGATCCCGATCCAGCTTTCGAGGTCCTGCTGATGGGCCCAGTGCGCGCCGCCGGCCTTGAGCCGGTCGAGATCGGCGGTGGTCGGGAAAATCGGGAACACCGCGTATTTGCCGGTGATCACGAAATCGTGGATGGTCGAGCAATAGGGCTGCTCGAACCACTGCTCGGACACCAGCTTGCCGTCCTTGTCGGCGATCCCGTACGCGACATCGAGCGAGCACAGCCCGCCCGCCTCGTAGCCGAAGAAGAACAGCTCACCGGTCGCCGGATCGACCCGCGGGTGGGCGGTGAACGTTTCCGAGCGGAGCGCGCCGTAGAAATCCCACTTGCCGATGGTCGCCAGCGTGTGCGGGTTTATCTCGTAAGCGCGTCCGTCCTCCTTGGTCATGAACAGCCGTCCGGCGTGCCACACCGGGGTGGTGTTGGCGAGCGTGCGGTCGACTCCCTCGACGCTGGGATCGTCGGTGAACTTGTTGCGATAGCGCCCGAACAGCGCGCGGCGAGCCTTGCGTTCGGCGAGATAGCGTTCGGTCTCGACAAATTTGATGTCATAATCGACCGCGCCGCCCTCGAAATTGAAGCGTGCGATCATCCCGTCGGCGTTGAGCGCGACATCGTCATCGAACAGCGGCGCGTGGGCGTTGTCGGGCACCGCGCGGAAGAACGCGCCTTCGATCTCGGACGGGATCTCGCCCTCGACTTCGAGGTTGCGGACCGACAGCTCGGTGCGCCGGGGGGTGTTGGTGCCGATGAAGTGAATGCTTTGCGGAAAGGCGTTCATACCTTCTCTCCTGCGATGATTCTGCCGTGGCGCAACGCTAACGACTGTTATAATCATTGGGAAGGCGCACCGAAGCCGGAAGCGCCAAGGGGGTCACAGATGTTGAAGAAGACCGAGGGCGAGCCGGGCAAGGTCCTGCTCCACCAGCTGCTCAAGCTGACCAACCGGCTGATGGCGCCGTTCTCCACGCACCTCGCGCACCGCTATCGCATCAGCCTCAACGAATTTCGCCTGCTGATGACGATCGGCGAGCTGGGCCGCAGCGCTAGCCATGAACTAGCCGCGCTGACCGGGGTCAACGTGATGAGCGTGAGCCGCGCGGTCGCCACCCTCGAGCGGCACGGGCGTATTTCGGTCACGCTCGATCCCGCCAACCGGCGGCGCAAATGGCTGTCGCTGACCGATGAAGGCCGCCGCCTGTACGAGATCATGCGCCCGCAGAGCGAAAACGTGGCGAACTATCTGTTCTCCGCCTTGTCGGAAGACGAAACCGTGATGCTCGACCGGCTGGTGACCAAATTGATCGACACCCTCGAAGCCCGCGATGAAGCCGGCCGCTCGCTGTTCATCGAGCGGACCCGCCCGGACAGGGGCTGATCCAAGGCGATGACGGACACAGAAGGCTCCGGCGCATGACCGAGGACGAGCGGCGCGCGATCGAAGCGGACTGCGAGCGGCTGATCAAGCGCTACGTCAACTTGAACGACGCGCAGGAATGGGCCGCGGTCGCCGCGCTCTATACCGCGGACGCGCGCATGGGGCGGCCTAGCGGGGGGGAGGCCGTGGTGGGCCGCGAGGCGATCCTCGGCAGCTTCCGCGCCCGCCCGCCGCGCGCCCAGCGGCACACGATCGCCAACGTCGTGGTCGACGTGGAAAGCCCCGAGCGGGCGCGCGCGTTCAGCGTGATCGTGCTTTACCAGGGCGATCCCGCGCCG
>JBDSDC010000093.1:0-5987 GCA_039920725.1 Croceibacterium sp.
GAGCCGGTCTAGCCCGCCACCGGGCGGCCGATCTGCGCCGCGCGCCCGGTGCCGGTGCAGACCGCGGTCTGTAGCAAGTCGGTCATGCTCTTGGCGACGTAGTCGGGCACCAGCGGGGTCTGTTGGCGCAGCTGATTGCGGTACAGGACCTGCCCGGCGGTGGAGGTGACTTTGGTGATCCCGTAAGGCTCGACCGAATTGCCCCCCGCGGCGACCGCGGCGAAGGCCCGGGTCATGTCGATCACCCGCACGTCCGACGTGCCGAGCACCATCGAGGGATAAGTCGAGATCGGCGTGGTGATCCCGAACCGCCGGGCCATCGAGGCGACCGTGCTGAACCCGACTTCGTTGCCCAGCTGCGCGGCGACGGTGTTGATCGAATAGGCAAACGCGGTCCGCAGATCGACCGGCCCGACGAAGCGGCCGCTCGAATTGCGCGGGCTCCAGTCACCGAACTTGACCGGCTCGTCGACCACCCGGTCGCTCGGCTTGTAGCCCGCCTCGAGCGCGGCGAGATAGACGAACAGCTTGAACGCCGAGCCGGGCTGGCGGACCGCCTCGGTCGCGCGGTTGTAGCTGGTCCGCACGTAATCCGTCCCGCCGACCATCGCCAGGATCGCCCCGTCGCGGTCGAGGCTGACCAGCGCGCCCTGCGCACCCCCCGGGACGTTGGCGCGCAAGGCGGCGACCGCGGCGCGCTCCATTGCCGGATCGAGCGTGGTCCACACCTCGATCGGCTGGGTGCTGTCCGACGGCAGCAGGATGTCGAGCTGCGGCAACGCCCAATCGGTGAAATAGCGCGCCGCGTCCTGGCCCTGTTCGGTCCGCAGCTTGACCTGGCTGATGTCGACCGCAGCCGCCTCGGCCGCGCCGATCGCGCCATAGCGGCGCATCAGCTGGAGCACGACGTTGGCGCGGCCGACCGCGGCTTCGACATCGGCGGTCGGCGAATAGCGGCTCGGCGCCTTGACCAGCCCGGCGATGATCGCCGCCTCGCCGATCGACAAGTCGCGCGCCGAGTGGCTGAAGAACTTGCGGCTGGCCGAATCGACGCCGTAAGCGCCGCCGCCGAAGTAGACCTTGTTGAGATACAGCTCGAGGATCTGGGCCTTGGAGAACTTGGCCTCGAGCGCCATCGCCAGCACCGCCTCGCGTAGCTTGCGGTCGAACGTGCGGTTCGAATTGAGGAAGATGTTGCGCGCCAGCTGCTGGGTGATGGTCGAGGTCGCGCGGATCGAGGTGCCGCGGACCAGCGCGACGCCCACCGCGCGGGCCAGACCGATCGGGTCGATCCCGAAATGCGAATAGAACCGCCGGTCCTCGACCGCGACCATCGCGTCCTTCATCGCTTGGGGGATCTGGTCGGAATCGAGCCACTGGCCGTAGCTCGGGCCGAGCGAGACGAGCTCGCTGCCGTCGTTGGCGCGGACGGTGATCGTCTGCCCCACCTGGCTGTTCATCAGCGTGGTGTAGCCGGGCATGTTGCGCGCGGCGAAATAGACCGCGGTGGCCAGCGCGAGCGCGAGCAACAGCGCGATCGAGCCGCCCCATACGAGAATCCGGCGCAGCCACAGCTTCCAGCGCTGCTCCTGCCGGGGCGGCGGCGCCTTCCTGCGGTTAGCCGAGCGCGCGCCGCGCTGTATCGCCATCGATCCCGTTACTCCCCGCCGTCCGGCTGCGCCTTCGCGGCGGCGCGGCTTGCATAGGTCAATCGTAACGCGAGGTTAACGTGCGATGCGGCGGGGCGCCTCAGTTATCCTCTGGCTTGAACTCGAGCGCGGCGCTGTTGATGCAATAGCGCAGCCCGCCGGCTTCGCTCGGCCCGTCGGGGAACACGTGGCCGAGGTGCCCGGCGCATGTCGCGCAGACAACTTCGGTGCGGTCCATGCCGAGCGCGCCATCGCGCTGTTCCTGGACCGCGCCGGCGTCCGCCGGACGGGTGAAGCTGGGCCAGCCCGAGCCGCTGTCGAACTTGGCGTCGCTCTCGAACAGCGGCTGCCCGCAGCCCGCGCAGACGTACTCGCCGGCGGCCTTGTTTGTCTCGTACTTGCCGGTGAACGCCCGCTCGGTCCCCGCCTCGCGCAGCACGCGGTACTGCTCGGGCGAGAGCTTGGCGCGCCACTCGGCGTCGGTGAGGTTCATCTTTTCGGGCATCCACTATCTCCTTGTCGGGAGATAGATAATGCGTTGCTTGTTAGCCTCAAGCGCCGGCGGGCCCATCCGGGCCCTTAGGCTTTCCTCGCATAAGCTCGGGCGGCCGTTCGGCCTGCGGTCCGCTGGTCGCGGACCGGATCAGCGCTCCGCAACGAGGGTCTGGAATGGATCGGGCTGCGACCAGCAGCCCGCAAGCGCGAACGCGCGTCGCGCCTTATGGCGCGGAAGCCTAAGGGCCCGGACGGGCCCACCGGCGTCTGAGGCGAAAACAAAAGACCATTACGCGTTCACATCGGCGTAGTGGCTGGGCGGGGGGATGCCTTCCATCTTCTCGGTCAGCAGCGGGCGGAAGCTGGGCCGACTTTTCATCACGCGGTACCAGTCGAGCGCGCCTTCGTGCCCCTGCCAGTCGATCCCGCCGAGGTAATCGGCGACCGAGATTTGCGCGGCGGCGGCGAAATCGGCGAGGCTGAGCTGCGCCCCCGCCAGCCACCGGCGGGTCTGGGTCAGCCAGTCGATGTAGTCGAGATGCTCGTGCGCCAGCCGCATCGCGCGGCGCAGCTGAACCGAATCGGGCGACTGGCGCAGCACGATCCGCTTGCGCATCTTCTCGTTGAGCAGCGGGTGCGTGACATCGGCGAAAAAGGTCTGGTCGAACAGCGCCGTCAGCCGACGGATCTCGGCCCGCTGGACCGCGCTGCCGAGAATCAGCGGGCTCTTGTCGACGGTCTCCTCGAAGTATTCGCAGATCGCCTGGCTGTCGATCAGCGTGAGCTTGCGGTCGTCCATCCGCAGCAACGGCGTGCGCGCGTCGGGAGAGAGCGCGACGAAGCGCTCGCTCGGCGCCCACGGATAATCGCGCTGCAGCTCATAAGCGACGCCCTTCTCGCTCAGCGCCAGGCGGACCTTGCGGCTGAACGGACACAACGGAAAGTAGAACAGCTGCCACATCGCTGGCTGCCGCCCTAGCCGTAAGCGGCGGGGCGCGTCCAGCGCGGCGGAACCGCGAGTTCAGTCGTGGTGGCCGCGGGCAGCGGCGCGCGCGCGGGCGCCGACTTCGGCGAGCTGCGGGAGCATGTCTTCGAGCGCGACGGTCATCTCTGCCATCGCGCCCATCATCCGCGGCAGGCGCTGCGCGATCTCGCGCGGAACGTCGGCCGCTTCGGGGCCGACCACGTCACCGATCCGGGTATCGGGATCGACGTAATCGGGGTTTTCGCCGGCCATCGTCGCCGCGGCGCGCATCAGCGGCCCGACCGGCATCTCGAGCAGCACGCCCGCCATGCCTTCGACCGTGGCGGCCATTTCCGCCTGGCGCGCAGGGTCGTTCATTTCGCGGGCCATGCGGTGAGCGTCGTCCTGGCGGTCCGCCGCGGCGCGATGGGAATCGTCATGGCGGTCCTGCGCCAGCGCGGGCACGGGCAGCGCGGCGGCAGCAGCAGCGGCGATCAGGGCAGCGCGCATCGAATCAGGACCTTGTTCGGCCGGACCAGGGGCAAAAAGTGTGGTCCCGTCCGGCTTAGCCCGCGATGAACGCTTACAATCCCGAGGCCTCGAGCGCGACGAGGCACGGCTGCATGACGCTGTCGGCATAGGCCTTGGGGCTGGCGACGCCGGCGGCCGCTTGTTGCTGCGCCGCGACTTCGCCGCGCAACCGGGCAGCGATCTCCTCGCGGGTCAGCTTGAGCTCGTCCATCAGCCGGGCGCTGGCGCGGACGAAGTATTCGCGCCCGCGCTGCGCCAGCGGGGGATAGCCCGCACTCGCCAGATCGCCGCGCTGCTGCGCCGCAGCCCCGATCGCGAACGCGGCCGAGCAGCGCAGCAGCATCGTCTGCTCGAGCGTCAGCGGCGCAGGCGTCTGGGCGGCGGCGGGGGAGGCGACCAGCACGGCGGCGGCAACAGCGATTAGCGATTTCATCCCGGCGTGCCTAAGCGGGGCTGGATTAACCTCACCCGACCTCGCGCGCCTTGCGGCGCACCTCGCGGAAGGTATCGATCCGACGGTGCTCGAAGCCGACCCGCTGGGCAAACCCGGCGTCCTCGGGATAATCGCGGTAATCGGCCATGACTTCGCCGAACAGCTCCTTGAGCTCGGCCTTGTGATCGGGATGGGTGAAGATGTGCGCGCGGTTCTCGCGCACTCCGCCCAGGATGCGCGCGCCGATCGTATCGGGTTCCATGCCGAATTCGTGGATCCCCGCGAGCCGCGCGGCCGCGGCGGGATCGACCGGCTTCATGGCGCCTTTGAGGCCGTCCGGGCGGACATCGTCGCTGGCGTAGATCAGGCTCTTGACCAGCCCGGGATAGACCGCCGAGACGCCGATCCCGTACGGATACATCGAATGGCGCAGCGAGTAGGTCAGCCCGCGCACCGCGAATTTGGCGGTGTTGTAGATGCCCGGCGCACCGGCGGCGACGAACGCGGCCATGCTCGCAGTATTGACCACGTGCCCGCCCGCGACTTCGCCCGACTGAGCGCGCGCCTTCATCCGCGGGGCGAAGGTCATCACCCCGTTGATCACCCCGCCGAGGTTGACCCCGAGCACCCAGTCCCAATCGTCGTAGGAACTGTCCTCGATCGTCTGGAACAGGTTGATCCCGGCGTTGTTGAACACCAGGCTGACCGGCCCGAACGCGGCCTCGACCGCATCCGCCGCTTCGGCGAACCCGGCGCGGTCCATCACATCGAGCCGGACCCCCATGACCTCGCGGTTGTCGAGGCCGGCGAGCGCGGCGTCGATCGCATCCTGGCGGATGTCGGCGATGGCCACTTTCGCTCCGGCTTCGAGCAAGCCCCGCACCACGCCCAGCCCCACGCCATTGGCGCCGCCGGTGACGAAAGCCGTGCGCCCGGCGAAGTCGATCATCGTTACTCCCCTCCGGCCGCGTGCAGCGCTCGGACCGGGTTGTCCGGTCCCGAGTGGCGCCCGGCGAGGAACTCGTTGTAGATCTTGCGGCGGGCGAACAGCCAGCGGCCGCCGGTGCGCGCCAGCTCGTCCTCGTAAGTGCCGAAGCTTTCGGGCTTGAGCGCCCCGCCCGGCCCGCCGTCACTCATTTCCCACCACAGCCCGGCGTGCCACGCCTTGTCGCCGGCCACGCGGATCGACTTGTGCTGGACCAGGTGGCGCAGCTTGGCGGGGGTGCCGTCCTCGCGCACGAAGATGCGCCCGATGTTGGCGCGGAACACCGCGGCCTCGGCGCGGATCGCCTCGCGGCCGCGCGTCGTGCCCATCGCATAGTCGAGCACCCCGTCTTCGGTGAAGCACTCGGCGTAAGCATCGCCGTCGAGGTAATCCATCGCGAACAAGTAGCGCGCCATCAGGTCGGCGATCTCCGCGCGATCGGCCGCGTAGCTCACGCGGCGGCGTCCATGCCGCGGACCGGGTTGCCGGGCCCGCTTTCACGCCCGGGCAGGAATTCGTTCAAGATCCGCCGCTCGGAAAACAGCCACTGCCCATCGACCTTGCGCAGCTGGTCCTCGTAAATCCCGAAGGTGCCCATCTTGAGGGTCTTGCCCGGGCCGTCGTTGGCCATCTCGAACCACTGCGCGCGGGTCCACGCGCGGTCGCCCTCGATCCGGATCGCGGCGTGTGCGAGCACGTGGCGAAGCGTGGCGGGGTTGCCGTCCTCGGCCTGGTAAAGCTCGCCGATACGCTGCTTGAAGCCGGTTACCGCGGAGAGGATCGCATCGACACCGCTCACCCGCCCGCGGGCGAATTCGAACTCCGCGTCGGGCGTGAACATGGCGATGAAGCTGTCCATGTCGTTATAGTCGAGCGCGAACAGGTAACGCGCCATCAGGTCCTCGATCGCGGCGCGATCGGCGGCGTAAG
>JBDSDC010000094.1:0-8928 GCA_039920725.1 Croceibacterium sp.
CGAAGTCCGCGATGGCGGCCTCGAAGTACAGGCCGGTGAAGACGGCGCGACCGGCTTCATCAAGCGCAGCGACCTCGGCCGCGACCGCGACGAGCAACGCCCCGATCGGTTCAAGGCGGGGCAGAAGCTCGACGCGATGGTGATCGGCTTCGATCGTTCGAAGAAGCCCAACTTCTCGGTCAAGGCGCGCCAGATCGCCGAAGAGAAGCAGGCCGTCGAGCAGTATGGCTCGTCCGACTCGGGCGCGTCGCTGGGCGACATCCTGGGCGCAGCGCTGAAGAAGCAGTAACCGCGCGGGGTCCCGGCGAAAGCCGGGACCCCGTCAGGCACGCTAGGGGATCGGTCGATGCTCCAAGTCCATCAGTTCGCCTGCCTGTCCGACAATTACGGCTTCCTGCTCCACGATCCGGCGAGCGGCGAGACAGCGTGTATCGACACGCCCGATGCAGCGGCCTGCCTGCGCGAGGCGGCGGCCCGGGGCTGGGCTATCAGCGCGATCTGGAACACCCACTGGCACCCCGACCACGCCGGCGGCAACGCCGCGATCAAGGCCGCCACCGGCTGCCAGGTGATCGCCCCGGCGGTCGATGCGCCCAAGATCGCCGGGGTCGACCGGACCGTGTCGGGCGGCGACCGAGTAGCGATCGGCGAATGGACCGCGCAGGTGATCGACGTCGGCGGGCACACCATGGGCCACATCGCCTATCACTTGCCCGAGGCCGCGATCGCATTCGTCGGTGATTCGCTGTTCGCGCTCGGGTGCGGGCGGATGTTCGAAGGCACCCCGCCACAGTTCTGGGCAAGCTTATCGCGCCTCAAGGCCCTCCCGCCGGAGACCACGCTCTATTGCGCGCACGAGTACACGCACGGCAACGCGCGCTTTGCGCTCCATGCCGATCCCGACAATGTCGAGCTGCAGCTCTACGCCGCCGACGTCGCTGCGCGGCGCGCGCGGGGTGAGCCGACGGTGCCGATGCAGCTGGCGCGCGAGCTGGTCACCAACCCGTTCCTGCGCGCCGACAGCGAAGCCTTGCGCAACCGCTGGGGCGGCGCCGACGCGGCCGAGACCTTCGCCAAGCTGAGAGCCGCGAAGGACGCGTTCTAGCGCCTAGAGCTTGGTGATCGCCTCATCGACCAGCTTGCGGTCGGCGGAGGTATCATGCTGGGCGGCGATCAAGCGGCGCGCGGCGATGGTGGCGACTTCCGCTGTCCTGGCGCGCAGTTCGTCGATCGCAGCGCGTTCGGCGGCCGCGATCTTGGCTTCGGCCATCGCCTGGTGGCGCGCAACCAGGGCTTCGGCATCGGACTTGGCCTTGGCGACGATCTCGCTCGCCTGGCGTTCGGCGGCGGCCCTGAGGCCGGCGATCTCGCCATCGATCTCGGCGGCCTTCTTGGCGTATTCGGCCTTGAGCGCTTCGGCCTCGGCGCGCAGCCGGGCGGCTTCGTCGAGCTGCTGGCGGATGCCGGCGATGCGCGCGTCGAGGCCCTTGGCAACCAGCTTCGGCACCCCGGCGTAGAGCATGATGCCTATGACCACGAGCATGGCCAGCGCCACGTACCCGCCGGGCGCGATCCCGAACGCGCTGGCTTCGGCATGCTCGGATGCTGCTGTCAGGAACTCAAGCACGGCTCAACGCCTCCGCGACGGCGGCGCGCGCCGTTTGTTCGGTGACTTTGCCGCCGGTCAGACGGGCGACGATGTCGCGCGCGGCCTCGGCGGCGACATCCTCGATCTGCGCCAGCGCGCGCTTGCGGGCCTTGGCCAGCGCCGCAGTCGCGGCATCGACTTTGGCCGATACCTCGGCATCGGCGGCGTGGACGCGCTGTTCGGCCGAGATCGCCGAAGACGCCTTGGCCTGGGCCGCGGAGCCCTGCGCTTCGGCATGGGCCGCATTGACCCGTGCGCGCCACGCTTCCTCGTCTGCCTCGGCTTCGGCCCTCAGACGCTCAGCTTCGGCCAGATCGCGCGCGATCTGCGCGTCGCGCGCGTCGACCGTCGCCTCGACCTTGGGGACAATCCCGCGACCGACGAAAAAGTAGATCGCGCCCAGGGTCAGCGCGAGCCAGAACCACTGCGACTGATAGACGAGTGCGAGTTGGGCAATCTGAGGCATCGGTCTCTCTTACGGTAACTGCAACGCCCGGCGGCCAAACCGCCGGGCATCGGCGATCAACGCGCGTAGAGGATGATCATCGCGACGGCGAACGCCATCAGGCCGAGCAGTTCCGCCGCGGCGAAGCCGATGAACAGCCGGCCCTGCTGGCCGTCTGCCGCCGCCGGGTTGCGCAGCGCGCCCTGGAGGAAGTTGCCGAACACGCTGCCGACACCGGCAGCGGCCGCGCCGACGCCGATGGCCGCGAGGCCGGCGCCGATGACTTGAGCTGAAGCGAGATCCATAGTCGTAACTCCGTTTTAAACCCGTTGGAAGAAGATCAGTGAAGGTGGACCGCGTCGTTGATGTAGAGCGCGGTCAAAAGCGCAAACACGTAAGCCTGGATTGCCCCGACCAGCAGCTCGAGCGCATTGACGAACACCACGAACACGAAGCACAGCGCCGAGATCGCGTAGCCGAACCCGCCCGCGTTAAGCCCCTGGACGACGAAATTGCCGAACACGTCGAGCAGGATGTGACCGGCGAACATCGCCACGAACGGCCGCAGCCCGAGGCTGAACGGGCGGACCATGAAGCTGATGAATTCGATCGGCGCGATCAGCAGCTTGAGAACGAACGGCGTGTCCTTGGGCACGAACAGGCTGAAGAAATGCAGCCCGTGCTTCCAGAACCCGACCGCCAGCACGATGCCGAAGCTGATCAGGCTCATCACCCCGGTCACGCTGAACTGGCTAGTAACGGTGAACGGATGTCCGCCGGGCACGATCGCGAACGGCATCGCGCCGATCCAGTTGGCGAACAGGATGAACACGAACGCGGTGAAAATCCAAGGCAGGTAGGCGCGCCCTTCCTTGCCGATGTTCTGCCGGGCGATGTTGTCGACGAAGCCGGTTAGGACCTCGACCGCGGCCTGCCAGCGGCCCGGCACCAGCTTGCGCTGCATTCCACCCCACATGAACAGGATCACCGTGCCCAGCACGATCAGCATCCACAACGCCGAGTTGGTGAACTGGAACGGGCTAGCGGCCAGCCCATGCGAGCCGATGGGCTCGATCATGAACTGATGCATCGGATCAATTTTTGGGGCCGCGGCCACTTCGCGTCGTTCCCTACGTCTGGCTGCGCGCTACTTGGCGCGGGTGGAGTTACTGCGCATGACCTGCAGGCATGCGCCGATGAAGGCGAGGAACATCAGCCCGATCGTGATCCACGGCAGCGTACCGAAAATCTTGTCGAGCACGAACCCGATAACGATCCCGCCGACCGGATAGCCGACCAATGTCGAGGCGATCTGAAACGCCCCGCCGCGCCCGTCGGCATAGGGCGCATGTTCTTGCGTCTGACGCACATCCTCGACCGTCCGCGCCGCGGCGATCCGCTGTTCGAGCGAAGCGAAAGCCGGGTCCTCCTTCACCGTCGGTGCGGGGGGATCGTTGCGTTCGTCGGCCACGGCGGAAACGTCGTCCTTGCTGCGAAGGGGTTCGAAAAGTGCACGGCCAAAAGGACGCCCGTCGAGGCGCCCGGCCGGCGAATGCGCCGCCCTTAAGGATGGGACTTCAGTGAGTCAACCGCTGGTGCCGCGCACCCGCCCGGGCGCGCGGCCGCGCTACCTAGACCGCAGGATTACGGACACTTCGACAGACGCTGCGGCGGGCTCGCGGTGCGGGACTGCCAGTTGCCATCGGGCGCCTGGTATTTCTCGCCCGGCACCGTGCGCGCGATCAGCGCACAGCCTTGGGTGATGGCGTATTCCTGCAGCGTGGCGTGCTGCTCCTGCGCGCGGTCGGTATAGTTCAGGCGGCGCTGGATGTTGATCGCCGAGACCAGCCTGTCGATCGCATCCGGCTGATTGCCGACCGCGCCGAGGTATCCGTCCATCATCTCGCCGACCTGGCCCGCCGAACGCGCCGCCTGGTACGCCGGGTCACGCCCCTGCGCCAACACCGGTGCGCCCAGCGACAGGCCGGCGAGCAGCAGCCCGCCGAGCAGGCCCTTCGCAAAAGTGCGGTTCGAGAACTGAGCCATGGTCAAAAAATCCCCGGGTTCTTGTCGATGTTCTGGCGCACATCGTCCGCCAGCCGATAGATCACTTCCTGCGAGATGTTGATGTTGAGCTCGATCACGATCGGCTTGTCGGGCGCGCTAACGCTGACGCATCCGGCCGGGATCATTCCCGCCACCACCATCAACCCCGCCAGTGCCCTGCGCTTGCCCATCCTGAGGGCCCTATGCGCCGCGCACGGCGGCTTGGTCAATTTGTCAGCTGTCATCGCACTTTCTCACTTTCGCGGGGCTGAATGGGGGCTTCATCAGGGGAAAGGTTGTTGGGCTTCACCACCGGCGGCACGGCCGTCGTTTCCCGGCGGATCACGTTTCCCTGGGCATCGAGAAGTCCGAGCGTGCGCGGGTCCTTGATCGCCGAGGGATCGTACATCGCGCGGATCGAGCTGATCAGCTGGTAGAATTGGGCGCGAATGTTGACGTCGAAGCGCAGCGGCAAGCCGGCGAGGGCGCGGGTGACCACGTTCTTGGTCGCGCCTTTGCCCTGGCTCACACCGTCGAAGCGCACGCGAGTGACGATCTCGCCGGTCAGGTCGCCGTTCATCGCGATGGTCATTTCGCGGTAATTGAGCGAGCGGAGCGCGCCGAAGGCCATGTTCGCCATCGTCGAGAGGTCCTTGTAAGTCAGGTCGCCGACGTAGGCCAGGTTGCCGCCCGGCGGGCGCGACGCGAGCAGCCCGTTGACGATCTTGCCGTCGCCCTTGGCATCGAACACGATCGGCAGCGTGCCGTCGAAAATCCCGGTCGCAGACAAGTTGGCGAGCTCCATCCGGTCGATGAAGCGTGCGGCGTCGAGCTCGTTCACTTCGAGGACGTAATGGCGTTCCTCGGCCGCGCCGAAGGTGATGATCACCGGGCGCAGCGTCAGCGTGCCGCCGAGGAACGGCCAAGTCCCGGCTTCGACCGCGAGGATCTGTCCGCTCTTCAGCGACAGCAGCACATCGCCGTCGGTGACCTCTATGCCGGGGTTGACCGAGGCGACATGGATGCGCTGGCCGGGGGCGGTCGTGAGGCCGATCAGGTCGGTGAACTCGATCGTTCCCGACGCGCCCTTGACCGGACCGAAGGGGGCCGCGAAATCGAGCGACGTACTGCTGAACCGGCCGGTGCTGGTCACTCCGCCGGGACCCCATTCGACCACGCCGGTGCCGCGCACCTTGCCGCGCACATTGGAAACTTTGCCGTAAGCAATCTGCGTCAGGTCAAGCGGCTGGAAGCCGGGCCCGAAATCGAGCCCTGCGACCGCCAGATCGGCTCGCCCGCGCCCGGTGACGAGGCTGTGGCGCAAGACGACCGCGGTCACTTCGCGGCCGCCCTTGGGCTCGCGCAGCACGGCTTGCGCCGTAATCAGGTTGTTCTCCAGTGCCAGCGACGCTCCTCGCGCCACCAGCGGTTCGAAGCGCGCCGGCGACTGGCGGTCGACGAGGCGGAAGTCGCCCTCGCTCAGGGTCAGCCGCCCGCCGGCGTAGCGCCAGTTGCCGCTGGCCCCATGAACGTCGAGCGGGACCGAGAACAAGCGTACGTCTGTACCCTCGAAGCGCCCGGCAATGTCTTTGCCGACCCGCGCGGTCAGACCACTGATCAGGAACCGCTGCGCCGTCGCCGGCGGGCCCAGCGCGACATCGACCTGGCGCGCGCTGAGCGTGCCGGGATATGCGAAGCCGACCGGCCCGCTGCGGATCGCGATCGGGGTCTGACCCAGCCGTCCCGTCAGCCGCAGCGATGGCGCGCCTACCGCCAGCCGCAAACCGCCGGGACCATAACGCAAGATCGGCGCGCCGCGCTGCGGGCACAGGGTCAGCGCCTGCCGCTCGAGCGTCAGGTTGGCATATTGCAGACGATCGAAGCTGACCGGGGCGCAGCCTTGCCACAACACCCACTGTCCATCGGCGGTGCGGTTGCCGGTGATTGGCAGCAGCAGGTTTTCGGCGCGCCCGGCAGGCAGCGGCCCACTCGCCCGCGCGGTGCCGGCAAAGCCGATAGCGGCGTCGCGGCGCTGGACCAGCACCAGCTCGGGAATGGCCAGGCGCGAGCCACCGGCGGCGTACTCGGCCATCGCCAGGCGGCCCTGCACCCCGCCCGCACCGCGCAACTCCAGCGTGCCGACGATCCGGGGCAAGCCCGGGCCGCCGGTTGCAAAGGAGCCGGAATATTCCGGCGCCGCGCCCGGCCCGTCGGAAAGCTGGAAGCGCGAGACCTGCAGCAAGGCCCTGCCGCTCGACCCTTGAACCGTGACGCTCGGCACCACGACAGCCACGCGCGCGCCGGTCCGCCTTAGCGTGAGTTGGCCCGACAGTGCACTGCCGCGGCCTTCGCGAGCGAGTTGCGCGCGGACTTGCGCCAGCAACGGCGCCAGCAATGTGTCCCGCGCGGCGCGCACCGCGCTTCCCAATGCGGCGTCGAGCCCGCTACCAAGCCGCAGCCCGGTGCCATCGAGCGCGGTTTCGAGCTCAAGGCGGTCGAAGCTCCGTCGTGCGCGGAGCGTGCCGTTGAGGCCAAGCCGGGCAACGTTCACTGGTGCACTCTGGAAGCCCCTGCCGGTAAGCTGGAAATTCGCGGTCAGGCCCTCGTCGCGCCAAGTGAACTTGCTGGTTCCCTCGGCGCCGCCCATGCGGCTCCCGGCAATTTCGGCCGCTCCGAGCGCGAGCCGGGCCCGACCGTCGAACTTGCGCAGGGGTTCGTCCGCGGTCAGCTGCAAGAGCAGCGCCCCGCCGCTCACCGCCGCTCTGCTGTCCGGGCAGTGGAGCCGGTCGAAGCGCAGCGGGCCCGCGAAGCGGGGTCTGCGCCTGGCGGTCGACAGCCGGCCATAAAGCGTGGTCCGCCCGCTCCCGCATCCGCCCACCGCCAGCTGCGGCGCAATCGCGGCCAATTCACCGGCAAACCCGTCCCGCAAGTTCCCGCGCCCGGTCAATTTGGCGGCGAGCGGACCGAAAGTGGTTTCGACCAGCGCGCGGCCATCCTCGATCGCCAGATCGAGGTCGGGCAGCTCGAACCGCTTCTTCGCGGTCTTGCGGAACAACAGCGGGTCAAGCTCGCCAAAGCTGAGAACACCCTTGCGGTAAATCCCGAACAGGCGCGGCCGGGTCAGGCTGATGCGCCCCACGGTGGGAACGCCGAAGCGGGGATTGATCCGTACCACCGCCCGCTCAATCGTCAGATCGGGGTGCGCCGGGTTGCCGATCACGACATCGCGCAGCACCTGATCGCGGGTGCCGATGCGCTCGATTTGGTAGGTTGCGTGGATCCCGAGCTTGTCGAGCTCGCCGCCGATGACGTTGCCGGCGATCCGCTCGCGGGCGAGCCATACGAATGTCAGGCTCGCGGCGAGGACCACCAGCACCGCTATTGCGGCCCACCATCCGGTACGGCGGCGGCGAGGGCTTACCGGCGGCGCTTCGATCGCGGCGTCTTCAGCCATGTCCCTCCCTTGCGCGACCGCCCTGGTGAAGGCAATGCGCCAACCATGGTCAGGTTTCCCTTTGCCCGGCGAAGCTGAACGTGCCCCGAAGCCGGGCTCGAAGCCGCCGGCCGGCGCGGCTGGGCACCGCGCGCGCCTGCGCCAGCGCTTGCTGGGCGGCGGGGCCGAGGCGCTTGCCGATTACGAGGTGCTCGAATACTTGCTGTTCGGCGCCCAGGCGCGCGGCGATACAAAGTCGGTGGCCAAGGCCCTGCTGGCGCGCTTCGGCTCGCTGGCGGGCGTGCTCGATGCCGAGCCCGGGGCGCTGAGGCAAGTCAAGGGCATCAGCGATGCGGGTATCGGCGCGCTCAAGATCGCGGCGCTGGCGGCGCGGCGGATGGCGCGAAGCGAAGTGCACCAGAAGCCGGTGCTGGCCAGCTGGCAGTCGTTGCTCGATTATCTGGCGATCGACATGGCGCACCTGACGGTCGAACGCGTGCGGGTGCTCTACCTCAACACCCAGAATCGCCTGATCCTCGACCATCACGTCGGCGATGGCTCGCTCGATGAAGCCTCGATCCATCCGCGCGAGGTGATCCGCCGCGGGCTCGACATCGGCGCCGCCGCGCTGATCCTGGTTCACAACCACCCGAGCGGCAATCCCGAGCCGAGCCGCGCCGACATTCAGATCACCCAGCGCATCGCCGAGGCAGGCCGCCTGCTCGGGATCGCGGTCCACGACCACGTGATCGTCGGGCGCGAAGGGCATGTCTCGCTGCGGGCGAAGGGGCTTATCTAGGGTTGGTTGCAATACCGAAACGCGCAAAATAGCGTTCTAGCGAAGGCTGGCGAGCGAGCGCTTCGCGAATGTCGCTATCTCCTTCGCGATCGCCCATCTCGCGCCGCACGATCCCGCGCATGAACAAAGTGGGCGTCTGGGTCGGACTGGCCGAAAGCGCGGCATTCAAGTCCTTGAGCGCGTCGGCAAAGCGGCCAAGGCGATAGTATCCCATCGCCCGGCTATCGAGCACCGGCGGCGAGAAATCGGCTTTCTCGACCGCTTCGGTGCACAAGGTCTGCAAATCCTCGTGATGAAGGTTCCAGGTCCCTTCGTACCAGCACTTGGCGTTGAGCAAGTCAGGATCGCCCGGCCGCTCGGAGAGCAGGTCGTCCAGGCGCTTCAGCCCTTCGTTCTTGCGTCCGGCCAGCGCGTCGAGATCACTGAGCGTCGTTGCCAGGTCACGGCGTTCGGCGGCGGTTCCGTTCTGCTCCTTGAGCAAGGCAATGGCCTCGTCGACCCGGCCCAGATAGGGCAGGATTCCCGCCTTCGCCTCGGCAGTACGCAACGACGGGTAC
>JBDSDC010000095.1:0-12257 GCA_039920725.1 Croceibacterium sp.
CGCGCTCGGTGACCGACTGGCACGCGCGGCACCGATTCTGCGCCCGCTGCGGCTCGCCGACCCTACCGGCCAAAGCCGGGTGGCAGCGCAATTGCCCCGCGTGCGGCGCGCAGCACTTTCCGCGTACCGACCCGGTCGCAATCATGCTCGTCGAGCACGCCGGCAAGCTGCTGCTCGGCCGTGCCCCACGCTTCCCGCCCGGGCGCTATTCGGCGCTCGCCGGGTTTGTCGAGCCCGGCGAATCGGTCGAGGACGCGGTCGCGCGCGAGGTGTTCGAGGAAGCCGGAGTGCGGGTCCGCGAGGTGCGCTATGTCGCCAGCCAGCCGTGGCCGTTTCCCAGCCAGCTGATGCTCGGATGCCATGCCCTGGCCGACGATCCGGCGCTGACCGTCGATCCCAGCGAGCTCGAGGACGCACGCTGGTTCACCCGCGCCGAAGTGGCCGAGGCACTTGACGCGGGCGAGCAAAGCACCAGCTTTGTCGGACCGCCCCGGCAGGCGATTGCCCACAGCCTGCTCGCCTGGTGGCTGGAGAACGCGCGATGAAAACGGTGCCCGTCGAAGTGTGGTCGGACGTGATGTGCCCGTGGTGCGCGGTCGGCTGGACCCAGTTTGCCAAGGCTGCCGAGCAGCTGAAAGGAGAGGGGATCGCGGTCGACGCGCGGTTCATGCCGTTCGAGCTCAATCCTGACGCCCCCGCAGAGGGCAAGGACCAGGCCAAACACCTGGCCGAAGTTTACGGCCGCTCGGCCGAGGAAGTGGCGGCGATGCGCGCACAGCTCCACGCCGCCGCCGCACGCGCGGGCTTTCCGATGGATTACACCGGTGACGGCGCCGAGCCCCCGGCGATGATGTGGAACACGTTCGAAGCACACAAGCTGCTCCGTTGGGCGCTCGCGGCGCACGGGGCGCAGGCGCAAACGCGGCTCAAGCTGGCGCTGCTCAAGGCGCATTTCCAGCAGCGCCGCAATGTTTCCGACCGCGAAGTGCTGCTCGATATCGCCGCCGCCGAAGGCTTCGACCGGGCCGCCGCCGCCGCCGCGCTCGCCGATGAGGCGCTCGCTATCGCAACCCGGCTCGAGGAACAGCGCGGGCGCGAGCTGGGGATCAACTCGGTCCCCAGCTTCGTGATCGCGGGCCAGTATCTGGTGCAGGGTGCGCGCGAGCCGGCGGACTACGCGCAAGCGTTGCGGCAAGCCGCCGCCGCGCCGGTCACCGTGAACCCTACTGCATAAGCAGGCGCACGCCCGAGATCGTCAGCACCACCGCCAGCGCGGGACGCAGCAGCCGGTCGGGCGCGCGGCTCGACAGCAGGCTGCCGATTATGACGCCCGGGATCGACCCGACCAGCAGGTTCGCGAGCAAGTAGAAATCGACGCTGCCGAGCAGCCAGTGGCCAAGCCCGGCGACCAGCGCGAGCGGGACCGCGTGGGCGATGTCGGTGCCGACGATCTTGGCGATCGGCAGGCGGCGATAGAGCATCAGCAGCACCGTGACCCCGATCGCACCCGCGCCGACCGACGAGATCGACACCGCGACGCCCAGTACCGCGCCTAGCGCGATCGTGCCGAACAGCGCCTTTTCCTGTTCGAGCGGATGATGCGTGGCGCCGTAAGCAAGCAGCTTGCGCTGGAACAGGATCCCGACCGCGGTCACCAGCAGCAGGCAGCCGAGCACGTCGAGGATGACGCCGCTGGTGTTCTTGCCGATGTGGATGAACGAGTTGAGCGCGATCAGCGTCAGCACCGCGGCGGGAATGCTGCCCATCGCCAGGCGCCGCATGATCTTCCAGTCGACCGTCCGCCCGCGATGGTGAACGCCCATGCCCACGGTCTTGGTGAAGGCGGCGAACAGCAAGTCGGTGCCGACCGCGGTCTGCGGGCTGACCCCGAACATCAGCACCAGCAGCGGGGTCATCAGCGAACCGCCGCCGACCCCGGTCAAGCCGACCATCAGCCCGACGAGCAGCCCGGCCATCGCGTGAGGCACGTCCATGAGGGTGAATACATCCACGCGGCGGCAAGTCCCCTGTGCCCGCACGGTCGTGGCGCGGCTCGCGTCCGTTTGCCGCCCCGACGGCCGCTAGGCCAGCAAAAGCTTATGATCGCATGCGAAGCGTGGCTTGGGGCCGATCAGTCGAGGCCGAGCGCCGCCAGCTTGCGGATCAGCTTGCCGGGCAGCACGTCGCTAGCGAGTTCGTCCGCGCCGAGATCGCGCGGGGCATCCGCTTCCTCGAGATAGCGCCACCCCTGGTGCGCCCGTTTGGCGCGCGGATGGACGCGGATCAGCCGCGGCGCGAGGCGGATCGTCCAGCGATTGTCGGGGCGCTGCTCGAAGCCGAGGATCTCGCTGCGCGCGACGATCGCGTGGGCAAGGATCCAGAACAGCGATCCGCCGATCATTTCCGCGTGCCGCTTGGGCAAATAGCGGGTCGTCATCAGCGCCTCAGGCCCTGCCTCGACCCAGCGCTGGAGCGTTTCGATGGTGCGCGAACGGTAAGCGATCTTGGTCATCGACAGTGGCATCAGGCGAGCCCGGTGAGCACCGCCAGGCCGAGGAACGAGAAGAACCCCATGACGTCGGTGGCGGTGGTCACGAACACCGCCGAGGAAACCGCCGGGTCGATCCGCAGCCGTTCGAGCGTGATCGGCACCAGCACGCCCGCCAGGCCGGCGGTCAGGTTATTGATCACCATCGCGGATCCGATCACCCCGCCGAGCAGCGGGTTGTGGAAAACAAGCGCCGTCGCGCCCCCGATCAGAAGCCCGAGCGTGAAGCCGTTCGCGAGCGCGATGCGGAATTCGCGCCCGATCATCCGCACGGTGTTGGAGCTGGTCAGCTGGTTGGTCGCCAGCGCGCGCACGATCACCGCCAGCGTCTGGGTCCCGGCATTGCCGCCCATGCCCGAGACGATCGGCATCAGCACCGCGAGCAGGGCGAAGCGGGCGATCGCGCCCTGGAACAGGCCTACCACGGACGCGGCGAGGATGGCGGTGCCGAGATTGATGATCAGCCATGCCAGGCGTGCGCGCACGGTCAGCCCGAGCGGCTGGTTGATGTCGCCTTCGCCGGCGCCGGACAGGCGCAAGATATCCTCGCCGGCTTCCTCGGAGATGATGTGGACGATATCGTCGACCGTCAGCTGGCCGACCAGGCGGCCGTTCTCGTCGACCACCGCGGCGCTGATCAGGCCGTACTTCTGGAACCGCAGCGCGACTTCCTCCTGGTCCATCGAAACCGGGATCAGCGTCTGGTCGCGCTGCATGACATCGCTGATCGCTACGGCCCTGGGGGACCGCAGGATCCAGCTCAGCGCGCACGTGCCGACCGGCTTGTGCGACGGGTCGACCACGAACACTTCCCAGAACTCGGTGGTCAGCTCGTCGTGCTCGCGCAGATAGTCGATCAACATGCCTACGGTCATGTGCTCGGGCACCGCGACCAACTCGCGCTGCATCAGGCGCCCGGCCGATTCTTCCGGATAGGCGAGCGCGGATTCGATCGCCGCGCGGTCTTCGGGGTCGAGTTCGGCGAGGATCGCCTGCTGGTCCTCGGGCTCGAGGTCCTCGATCAGCTGAACCGCGTCGTCGGTGTCGAGCTGCTCGGCGATGTCGGCGACGACCCCGTGCGGCAGCGCCTCCATCAGGTCGTCGCGGACGTAGTCGTTGAGCTCGGCGATGACGTCGGGAGTCATCAGGTCGGTGATCGCGGAGACCAGCGCCAGGCGCCGCTCGTGCGGCAGCAGCTCGAGCAAGTCGGCGATGTCGGCCGGGTGGAGCGGCTCGACTAGCTCGTAGACCCGCGCCTCGTCGCGCGCCTCGAGCGCGTCGTTGACGGCGTCGACGAAGCGTCCGCGCAGGCGGTTCTCCTCGTCCAGCTCGACGCCGTCGTCGCGGGCGGTGTCGACTTCGAGGTCGCGCAGGTCCTCGTCGGCCATGCGCGGCGTCTATGCTGCAATCGCGCAAAAGCAAGCTGACATCCGCGCGCGCCCGCCTATATGGCGGCGCTCAAGCAGCCGCCCCTTCAGGAGAGACTTAATGGCCGACGACACGCTGACGTTCCAGATCGACACCGGCGACGGCGAGGGCGGCGATGTGGTGATCAAGCTGCGCCCGGACCTCGCGCCCGGCCACGTCGCGCGGATTACCGAGCTGGCCAAGGACGGGTTTTATGACGGGGTGGTGTTCCACCGCGTGATCCCCGGCTTCATGGCGCAGGGCGGCGATCCCACCGGGACCGGCTCGGGCGGGTCCGACAAGCCCGACATCGCGGCCGAGTTCAGCGCCGAGCCGCACACCCGCGGCACGTGCTCGATGGCGCGGACCAACGATCCCGACAGCGCCAACAGCCAGTTCTTCATCTGCTTCGACGACGCCCGCTTCCTCGACCGCCAGTACACCGTGTGGGGCCAGGTCGAGAGCGGGATGGAAGTGGTCGACGCGCTGCCCAAGGGCGAGCCCCCGCGCAGCCCTGGCAAGATCGTCAAGGCAAGCGAGGGCTGACGGCGCTACTCCTGCGCCAGCGTCGGGCCGACGTTGCGGTATTGGATGTACCATTGGCCGCCCACCTTCACGAGGTCGTCTGCCCCGTTGCCGGCCGCCACCACCACCGGCGCGGTGTCGTTGCCGCCCACGCCGCTGCCGAACACCGTCTGGTGGTAATAGTGATAGCGCGCGTGCGTCGGATCGATGAACTCGAGGTACTGGTTCATCGTGAAGTGGCGCATCTTGCCTAGCGTCTCGCCCTTGGCGCGGCGGTCGGCCTGGGTTTTCTGGAAGCCGAGGACCATCGTGCGCAGCGCGTCGCGGCCCTTGGTCCGCCCGAACGCGCCATCGGGCGTGAACGAATTGACGTAAGCGTCGGCGTCGTAGTTATCGAGCGCGCGGTCGTAGTTCCACATCAGGCGGCCGATCGCCGCGCGGTCGGCCTCGGTCCCGAGATAAGCGGCGGGCGCAGCGGCAGGTACCGGCGCGGCGCGCGGCGCCGGGGCGGCCAGCGCCATCGGGTCCCAGTGCTCGTCGGCCTTGCCGTCGACGAACCGCCAGGTGTCGAACCAGGTGGTGGTGTATGTCTTGGTCGGATCGTCGGCGTAAGGCAGCGGGCGCACCGTCAACACGGTGACATAGTCGCCTTCGGCCACCACCGCGACGACCGGCGCGGTCATCTGGTCGCAGGTCGGCGTCGGCTGGCGCTTGGCGACGTTGATGAAATAGTCCTGCACCCCTTTCAGGCCCGACGCCGCGACCGGGTTGTGCTGGATGTACTTGTCCGTCAGCCATTCGCCGGCGCGGCTCCACTGGCTGCACTGGAGCAGCTCCTTTTCGATGTGGAGCGCGGCCTGCTTGTTGCGGTTGAGCTTGGCGTCGCGGCTGGTGAACAGCGCCTCGGGGTTGGCTGCGGCGATCACCGGATCGCTGAGCGCGCGCTGCTGGGCGTGCCCGGCGCCGGCGAGCGTCAGCGCGATGGTCGGCAGGATGAACGTGAGCTTCATGACAGTCCCCTCGAGTTTATATTTGTGCGCCCTTGTGCCCGATTCTCCGCGTGCGATAAATAGGCACGCAACCGAGGAGCTTCTCGATGCACCGCCTGCTCGTTCCCGCCGCCGCGCTGTCGCTCTCCGCCTGTGCCACAACCCACGCGATAACACCCAACGTGGAGCGCGACACGGATGCGTTCGCCAGTTTGCAACCGGTCGAAGTGACGCTCGCCAACTTCGATTTCACCCCGCCGGTGCTGCACTTGCGCGCCGGCACCGCGTATCGGCTGACGCTCGATAACGCCGCCAGCGGCGGCCACGATTTCACCGCGCCCGAATTCTTCGCCGCCGCTCGCGTCGCGCCGGCCGATGCGGCCAAAATCGCCAGCGGGCAGGTCGATCTGGCTGGCGGGCAAAGCGAGACAGTCCGGTTGATCCCCGCCCCGGGCCGCTACAAGATGGTCTGCACGCACCTCGGCCATGCGGTGCTCGGCATGACCGGCGAGATCGTTGTCGACTAGGTCACAGGCCGGCGGTGGCCAGCCAGTCGTGGAACAGCCGCACCGGGCGCATCTCCAGGTCGGCCGGGCGGCACACGAACCAGTAGCTGTAGGGGCTGCGCACTTCGGCATCGAACAGCTTGGCCAGCCGCGGGTCGTTGTTCCGCTTGAGGTGGTCGTCGTGCATGATCGCGATGCCGAGCCCTTGCGCCGCGGCCTCGAGGATCAGCTGGCCCGAATCGTAATGGTCGATCGCCGCCGGATGCAGTGCTTCGAGCCCGAGCGCCGCCTTCCACGCATCGAAGCTGAGCGGCATGTCGGTGTGGATCAGGAAGGTCTGCTTCTCGAGCGCGGCGAGATCGGGCGTGGCCCCCAGCTCCGCGGCGAGCGTGCGGCTGCACATCGCGTGGACCGTGTTCTGGTCGAGCTGGACCGCGTGCAGGCCGTGGTTGGGCCGGGCGGTCAGCACGATCGCTGCATCGAGCGTGTCGCCGACGCGGTCGATCAGGTGCGGGCCGGTATCGATGTCGATGTGCAAGCGCGGCTGCAGGGCGCGCAGCTCGGGCAGCTTGGGGAACAGCCGCTGGGTGCCGAACAGCGGCAGCACGCCGAGCCTCAAGCGGAGCAACTGGAGGTTTTCCGATTGCAGCTCGACCGCCATCGCCAGCGCTTCGAGGTGCGGGGCGACGATGTCGTAAAAGGTCCGCCCATCGTCGGTCAGCTTCATCGTCTGGCCGGTGCGCGAAAACAGCTTCTTGCCGGTGTAGTCCTCGAGATTTCCGATTCGCCGCGACAGCGCCGACGGGCTCAGCCCCAGTTCGTCCGCCGCCGCCCGGGCCGAGCCCAGGCGGACGACCCGGACAAAGGCCTCGAGCGCGCGTAAAGGCGGCAAGCGGCGCATCGGCGCAATGGTCTCCCGTTCTGCGGGCGTCTCGAGGCCCTGTTCGCAATCGCACAATAAATGGTGCAGTGCGGCAAAAGTTTCAACCGCGATTTGTTTTATTCCGGCACTTGGTCCGCGCCGGCGGGCTGATGGAGGCGCAGGCGGATGACGTGCGTGTCGTTGGCGGCGGTCACTTCAATGCACCACCCGCTGGGGTGCTGGAGCACCGATCCGACTTCGGGAACTTGCCCCGCAAGGACGAACGCCAGCCCGCCCAGCGTGTCGACCGCTTCCTCGACTTCGGCGATTCGCGGATCGCCGACGGTGCGCGCGACATCGTCGAGCTCGGCCCGGGCGTCGGCATCCCACACACCCTCGTCGATCGCGGTGATCAGCTCGACTGCCACCTCGTCGTGCTCGTCCTCGATGTCGCCGACGATCTCCTCGACCAGGTCCTCGATCGTGATGATCCCGTCGGTGCCGGAGAATTCGTCGACCACGATCGCCAGGTGCATGCGGCTGGCGCGCATGTCGGCCAGCACGTCGAGCGCGCCGCGCGCCTGGGGCACGTAGAGCGGCTGGCGCATCAGGGTGGTCCAGTCGGACGGGGGCGGGGCGCCGTTGGCGAGGAACGGGAACACGTCCTTGATGTGCATCATGCCGATCACCGAATCGAGCGTGTCGCGGAACACCGGCACGCGCGAATGGCCGTGCTCGGCGAACAGCGCGACCAGGTCCTGCCAGCTCGCCTGGGCGGAGATTGCCACGATCTCGCCGCGCGGGATGGCGACGTCGTCGGCATCGTGCTCGCTGAAATGAAGCAGGTTGCGCAGCATCGTCAGCTCGACCGGCGACAAGTCGCCCTTGACGGCGGTTTCGCCCGCCGGCTGTTCGTCGACGTGCTCGTCGATCGCTTCCTCGATCTGCGCGCGCAGCGAGGTGCTGTCCTTTTCATCGAAGAAATGGCGGATGACGGTCCACAATCCGCGTTTACTGTCGGCGTCTCCGGTGCCCGAGTCGCCTGATCTACTGTCGGGCATCGCCGTGCCGCTTCCCCTTGCCGCCGGCCCGTTTCAAGCGCCGCGGTCCCCATATGGGTCCGCAATGCCCATTCGGGCAAGCGCCTTCGTTTCGAGCGCCTCCATCGCCGCCCCGTCGGCCTCGGACAGCTCGTGGTCGTATCCGGCAAGGTGGAGCAGCCCGTGGACGATCAGGTGCGCGGCGTGATCGGGGAGCGCGATGTCCTTCGCCGCAGACTCGGCGGCGCAGGTTTCGTGCGCCAGCGCGACGTCTCCCAGCATGATCGGCGGGCCGCCAGGCTTCAGGGCAAGCAGCTCGCTACGGCCGAGCATCGGGAACGACAGCACGTTGGTCGGCTGGTCCCGGCCCCGCCACTCGCGGTTGAGCGCATGGATTTCGCCGTCCGAGGTGAACAGCAGCGAGGCACTGAGGCGCGTGTTGGTCAGCTCGGGCGCAATGGCCGCGGCAGCCTCGGCCGCGCGCTCCGCCAAGCGCTCCCACTCGCCCGCGGGCCACGGTTCCTCGATGGCGATGTCCAGGTCCACGACCGGCGAGCTTACGCGTCCTCGCCCTCGTATGCCTCGACGATCCGGCCGACGATCGGGTGGCGGACCACGTCGGCGCGGGCGAACCACACCACGCCCACGCCTTCGACCCCGTCTAGCCGCTCGACCGCGTCGGCCAGCCCGCTGTGGGTCGCGCCGCCGGGGATGTCGACTTGGCGCGGGTCGCCGCACACCACCATCCGGCTGTTCTGGCCGAACCGGGTGAGGAACATCTTCATCTGCTCGCGGGTGGTGTTCTGCGCCTCGTCGAGGATCACGAACGCGTCGGCCAGGGTGCGCCCGCGCATGAACGCGATCGGGGCGATCTCGATCTCGCCGCTCGCCAGCCGGCGCTCGACTTGCTCGGGCGGCATGCAGTCGTAAAGCGCGTCGTACAGCGGACGCAAGTAGGGATCGACTTTCTCCTTCATGTCGCCGGGCAGGAAGCCGAGCCGTTCGCCGGCCTCGACCGCCGGGCGGCTGAGGATCAGGCGCTGGACGCTGCCGGTGATTAGCTGGCTGACCGCCTGGGCCACCGCCAGGTAAGTCTTGCCGGTGCCCGCCGGGCCGAGCGAGAAGATGATGTCGCGGCTGGCCAACTGGCGCATGTAGTCCGCCTGCTTGGCGGTGCGCGGGACGATCGTCTTGCGGCGGGTTCGGATCATGATCGGCGCGGTCGGGGCGTCGCCGGTGATAATCCCTTCGAGCGTCGGTTCGTTCGAGCGGCCGATCAGCGCCTCGATCGCGCTCGAATCGAACTCTTCGCCGGCGCGCAGCTTTTCGTGCATCGTCACCAGCACGTCGCGCGCCCGGGCGACGTCGTCGGCCGAGCCTTCGACCACCACCCGGTTGCCGCGCGCCGCGATCAATACCCCGAGGCGATTTTCGATCTGCACCAGGTTGGCGTCGAATTCGCCGAACAGCGCCGCCAGCATGGCCTGTTCGTCGAACAGGATTTCGGCCCGGGCGCGGCGCGACAAGTCGCGGCGGTCCTCAGGATGGGCGAGCATCGCGGTGCGATCGATGCGGTGCGACTTGCGGGCCATGCGCTCCTTTCAATTGTCGCTCCAAGTGTAGGGAGCGACGGCCCGGCTGCAAGCGCCGCGAGCGACCGCAACGGTGGAAAGTCGTGGATTTGTCATGGCTTTCGGCCCCGGTTGTGGCGGCAAGGCGACAGTTGCGCCCCGGCCCGGGCGCGGTGACCAGGGCTTAGCGGCGCCTCGCGGCGAGCGAATTGGGACCGGCCGCCTCCAGCGTCACCGGCACGATATCGCCGAGCGCCGCCGCGCCTTCGAAGAAGGCCGATTGCAGCCACGGGGTCTTGCCCAGCCATTGGCCCGGCTTGCGGCCGCGCCGGTGGACCAGCACGTCGCACGCCTTGCCGACGCTCGCCCGATTGAACGCCAGTTGGGTGCGGCCAAGCGCCGCCTGCAGCCGCTGCAGCCGTTCGTCCATCACCTCGGGCGGGACTTGCCCGTCCATCGCCGCGGCGGGCGTGCCGGGGCGGGGCGAGTACTTGAAGCTGAACGCATGCGCGTAGCCGACCGTTCCGACCAGCTTGAGCGTCGCGGCGAACTCGGCGTCGCTCTCGCCGGGGAAGCCGACGATGAAGTCGCCGCTCACCGCGATGTCCGGCCGCGCGGCGCGGAAGCGGTCGAGCACTGCCAGGTATTGGCCCGCGGTGTGGCTGCGGTTCATCGCTTTGAGCACCCGTTCGGCCCCGCTCTGCACCGGTAAGTGCAGGTAAGGCATCAGCTTGGCGACCTCGCCATGCGCGGCGATCAGCCCCTCGGTGACATCGTTGGGATGGCTGGTGGTGTAGCGGATACGCTGTAAATCCGGCAGCTTGGCCACCTCTCTTATCAGTCCGTCGAGGCTAATCGGGCGCCCCCTGGCGTCTTCGCCGGACCACGCATTGACATTCTGACCGAGCAGCGTGATCTCGCGCGCGCCGGCTTCGACGAGGACTTGCGCTTCGCCGAGCAAAGCCTTGAACGGGCGTGATATTTCCGCGCCCCGTGTGTACGGCACCACGCAGTAAGTGCAGAACTTGTCGCACCCTTCCTGGACCGTCAAAAACGCGCTCGGCCCCGACTTTCGCCGCGCCGGCAGGGCATCGAACTTGGCGTTCGCGGGCATCTCGGTGTCGGTTGTCGAGCGGCCCTCGACCGCCGCCGCGATCATCTCCGGCAAGCGATGATAGGCTTGCGGGCCGACCACCATCGACACGCCCGGCGCGCGGGTCATGATCTCCTCGCCCTGGGCCTGGGCGACGCACCCGGCGACCGCGATCAGCGGCTTGGGTCCGGCGCCCTTGAGCAGCCGGCCGATGTCCGAATAGACTTTCTCAGCCGCCTTCTCGCGGATGTGGCAGGTGTTGAGGACCACCAGGTCGGCGTCCTCGCCGTCGGGCGCGGGAGCGATGCCGTGCGCGCTCAGCAGCTCGGCCATGCGCTCGCCGTCATAGACGTTCATCTGGCAGCCGAAGCTTTTGACCCGGTAGGTCTGGGGGGTGCCGCTCTCACGCATGGGGAGCGGGCGCATAGGCCATCCGCGCGCGGGTTTAAAGCGGCAACGCCTCAGTGATCGCGCGCTGGGCTGCCGGGGCGAGCGCCTTACGGTCGCCCAGCATCGCCTCGGGCAGCGGATTGAGGAAACGGATGGTCAGGCGCACCGGGCGGCGGCGCGCCAAGATCGCCCAGATGTTGCGCAGCCCCGGCTCCTGGCCCCACGCGATCTCCGCCGCATCGGCATAGTCGAGCGCGACTGGCTGCACGGTGACCCCGGTGCCCTCGGCAGCCGCGAGCAACGAGCTCTTGAACGGCAGCAACGCGCGCCCGTCGGAAGTCGTGCCCTCGGGAAAGAGAGTCAGCGGCCGCCGGGCCAGCGCCGCGCGCATCGCCGCGACTTGCTGCGCCACCGTCTGGCGGTGATCGCGCTGGAGGAAGATGGTGTCGTTCTGCTCGCACAGCCAGCGCAGGAACGGGTGGACCGCGAGCGCGTCCTTGCCCGCGAAGGCCGAGCGGCTGGCGCCCGCCAGCCCGAGGATGTCGAGCCAGCTCACGTGATTGGCGAGCAGCAGCACGGGCGCCGCGGCCGGCGATCCGCGCACGCTGACCCGCAACCCGCATAGCCAGCCGATCGCGGCCAGGAACGGCGGCGGCAGGACATCGCGGCGGCCGAGCGCGCTCACCACTAGCTGCGCCGGTCCGATCACCGCGAACAGCGCCAGGCACCCCGCGACGCGCGCCGCAATGCGCAGCCGCTGGACCGGCGTGAGGCCCGGTTCAGCCTTCGCGGTCGATGCGGACGCCGTAAAGCTCCATCCGGTGGTCGACGAGGCGATAGCCGAGCTTTTCGGCAATCTGGCGCTGGAGCGATTCGAGCTCCGGATCGACGAACTCGACCACTTTGCCGCTCTCGACGTCGATCAGGTGGTCGTGGTGCGCCTCGGGCGCGGCTTCGTAGCGCGAGCGGCAGTCGCCGAAATCGTGTCGGTCAAGGATCCCGGCCTCTTCGAACAGCCGCACGGTGCGATAGACGGTGGCGATCGAGATCTTGGGGTCGATAGCGGCGGCGCGCGTGTGCAGTGCCTCGACGTCAGGGTGATCCTCGGCATCGGACAAGACACGCGCGATCACCCGGCGCTGCTCGGTGATGCGCAGTCCGCGCTCGGCACAGAGCGCTTCGAGATCGATGGGCTGGTGCACGGCTAACTCACGCTGAAGCACACCCCGCCACTATGCAAGTGACGAGGACGGTTTTCAACCCGACAGCCGCCGCTTGCGCGGTCAGCCGCTGGCCGGGGTCTTGCGCGGCCGGCCGCGCTTTTGG
>JBDSDC010000096.1:0-14419 GCA_039920725.1 Croceibacterium sp.
CAGCCTGGTCCAGGCGGTGCGCACCCGCTGTAACGGACAACTCGCGCCCAGCGGCTTTCTCGCGCGCCGCGGGGATGCCTTCGTCAGCCGCTACGCCGAACTGCAGCCGCAAGTGTGGCCGCGCGCCAAGTCCGGCCTGCTCAAGTATGCCGCTGCCAAGGCGAACGGCGCGCAAGCTAACCTGGCGATTATCGCAGGCCTGCCCGACAACGCCGTGCGCCCGTTGCTCGATGCGCTGATCCTGCAGGAAGCTTCGGCACGTATCCAGGCCAAGCAGTGCGGCGGGATCGAGCGCGTGATAGCGGCGACGGCGCCGATCGATCCGCAAGTTGCCGGCGCTTTGATCGGCAACCTGATCGGCCTCGCCGCTCCCGAGACCCAGCCGATGTGTCCGCCGCGGCCGTCGTGAGCGAAGCGCTGCTGCCTGAAGCGATCGTCGCACTCGCCCGCCGGGTGATCGACGAAAACCGCGCCCTTGGCCGCAGGGTGGTGGTGGCGGAAAGCTGCACCGGTGGATTGGTCGCGGCGGCGTTAACCGAGATCGGGGGTTCGTCCGCCGTGCTCGACCGCGGTTATGTGACCTACTCGAATGAGGCTAAGTCGGCCGATCTGGGCGTGTCCGAAGATTTGATCGACGCCTTCGGGGCTGTTTCGATCGCATGCGTGTATGCGATGGCGCAAGGTGCGCTCCAGCGCAGCAATGCCGATGTCGCGGTGGCGATCAGCGGCGTGGCCGGACCCGATGGCGGGAGCGAGCACAAGCCGGTGGGCACGGTCATGTTCGCGCGCGCCCGGCGCGGCGACGAGACGCCGGAAGCCGAAGTCAAACTGTTCGAAAACCTGGATCGCGCGGGGGTGCGGCGTCAGGCGACGCTGTGGGCGCTTGAACTGTTGCTGCCGTAGAGCTGTTGCGCGCGTTCCTCGAACGCGGCGACCATCTTGCGAAACGCCCGGTCGAAATACTGCCCGGCGAGTACTTCGAACATCTTGTTGTTGAAGCTGAAATCGACGCAGAAATCGACCTCGCAGCCGCCTTCGGGCAAGTCGCGGAACCGCCAGACGTTATCGAGATCGCGCATCGGCCCATCGAGATAGATCACTTCGAGACGGCTGGGCCGCTGCTTTACCACTTTCGAGGTGAACTTCTCGCGCAGCGCCTTGAACCCGACCAGCATGTCGGCGATCATTTCGGTCTCGCTGTCCGAACGCACACGCGTCGCCACGACCCACGGCAGGAACTCGCCATAACGACCGACATCGGCGACGAGGTCGAACATTTGGACGGCGCTGTAAGGCAGCCGCTGCGTTTCACTGATCCCCGGCATCAGTGCGATTGTTTCGCCAGTTGCATCTCGCGCGCAGTCCGCATCGCGGCGAAGTCGTCGCCCGCGTGATAGCTCGACCGGGTCAGCGGGCTCGAGGCGACTTGCAGGAAGCCCTTGGCGCGCGCGATAGATCCAAACGCGGCGAACGCCTGCGGGGTCACGAACTCCGCCACGCGCGCGTGGCGGGGGGTCGGCTGGAGGTATTGTCCCATGGTCAGGAAATCGACCCCGGCGCAGCGCATATCGTCCATTACCTGGTGGACCTCGAGCCGCTCTTCCCCGAGACCGAGCATGATCCCGGATTTGGTGAAGATGCGCGGATCGTGCTGCTTGACCTCTTCGAGCAGGCGAAGCGATGCATAGTAGCGCGCGCCCGGGCGAATGGTCGGGTACAACCTCGGAACCGTTTCGAGGTTATGGTTGTAAACATCGGGACCAGCGGCACAAATCGCCTCGACAGCAGCCCGCATCTTGCCTCGAAAATCGGGCGTCAAGATCTCAATTGTCGTCCCCGGCGCCTCGCGCCTGATCGCCTCGATAACCTTGACGAATTGGCTCGCCCCGCCATCGGGCAAGTCGTCGCGATCGACCGACGTGACCACGATGTGCTCCAGCCCGAGCTTCCCGGCCGCGATGGCGACGTGCTCGGGCTCCATCGGATCGACCGCCCGCGGCATCCCGGTCTTGACGTTGCAGAACGCACAGGCCCGCGTGCAAACATCGCCCAGGATCATCACCGTGGCGTGCTTCTTGGTCCAGCATTCGCCGATGTTCGGGCAGGCCGCTTCCTCGCACACGGTGTTGAGGTTGAGCGAACGCATCAGGTCGCGGGTTTCCTGGAAACCCTTGCTGACCGGGGCCTTGACCCGAATCCAGTCAGGCTTGCGCTCGCGGGGCGGACGGGGAGCGCCAAGCGACTTTGGCGAAAGGTCGTTCATGCCGGTGCACTTAGGGAACCGCCTTGTCAGTGGCAATGCCGCCGGGCATGGCGACGCGATGATCGTGCCAAGCATCGAACTGGCGGAGCTGCTGTTGGGCTACCGGCGCTTTCGGCGAAGTGGCTGGTCGCTCAACCGCCAGCGCTGGGCCGACTTGCGCGAAGGGCAGGAACCGCGGGTGATGATTATCGCCTGTTCCGACAGCCGCGTGGACCCTGCCCAGATCTTCGACGTCAGCCCGGGCGAGATTTTCGTCGTCCGCAATGTGGCCGCGCTGGTCCCGCCGTTCGAGACTACGCCCGGCCATCACGGGGTCTCGGCGGCACTCGAATTTGCGGTCCAGGTGCTCAAAGTGCGCGAGATCGTGGTCCTGGGCCACGGCATGTGCGGCGGGTGCAAGGCGGCGCTCACCCGCGAGTTGCACGGCGCCGAGCCCGGGCGCGGCGGGTTCATCGCCGACTGGATCGAGATGCTCGATGAGGTGCGCGAACCGATCGCGCAGGAATTTGGGACCACCGGGAGCGCGGCGGAGCGGGCAATGGAGCAGGCCGCCGTCCAGGTCAGCCTAGCCAACTTGCGCACTTTCCCATGCATCCGCGAGAAGGAACGCGAGCACACGTTGACACTGCGCGGCGCGTTCTTCGCCATCGCTGACGGCGTCCTGCACTTGCTCGACGAAACGTCCGGCCGATTCGCGCCGGCATGAGGGACCGATTATGGACCAACCCGACCGCAACATCGCGCTACTGATCGACGCCGACAACGCCTCCGCCGCCGGCTTGGACGCGGTGCTCACGGTTCTGGCGGAGTTCGGAACCGTCAATGTCCGGCGGGCCTACGGGAATTGGCAGAAGCCCGCGTTGAAGGGCTGGTCCACGATCCTCCATCGCTATGCGATCGAGCCCAACCAGCAGTTCGATGTCGCCAAGGGGAAGAGCGCGACCGACATGAAGCTGACGATCGACGCGCTGGATCTGCTTTACGGCGGGCGCGTCGGCGGCTTCGGGATCATGTCGAGCGACAGCGATTTCATGCCGCTGGCGGTTCGCATCAAGCAAGACGGCCTGCCGGTGTTTGGGTTCGGCACGGCCAAGACACCCGAATCCTTCCGCGAGGCATGCACGCGCTTTATCGATGTCGGGGCCCTGCTCGAGACTGCCGAAGAGGGGCCACGGTCGGCGTCCCCGCGCTTGCCTCAACCCTCGGCCAAGCGACCGATCGACGACGAGTTGCTCAAATTGCTGGGCGATGCCTGGAAAAGCGCCAAACGCGACGAGAAGGGATTCGCCTCGCTCCACGAAGTCGGCAAGCTGGCCGGCAACCGGTCCTCGTTCGACACCCGTAATTACGGACACGGCAAGTTGATCGACCTGATCGAGGCCATTCCCAACTTTCAGGTCGATCGCCGCGATGGCGGCAACATTTACATAAAGCGGCTCCGCTAGGAACCGCAGCGCGCGAGGCCCGCGCCTTCGTAAACGACCCGCCCATGCAGGTCGCGCAGCTCGACCTGGCCTTCGTAGTCGGTCTTGCCCTGCCCCGACGGCGTTCCGGCACCGCTGATCGTCAACCGCAACGCGTAGTTTTTGCTGCTGTAAAGCGAGCGCGAGTGTTGCGGCAATTCGCGCGATCCCGGATCGGCGGCGAAGCGTTCGACGTCCTTCCCGATTTTGGCGAACGCGTCCGACGGGCGCGCGATCACGCGGGTGGCCAAGTTTGTACCGGGCGCATAAGCGCAAGCCTCACCGAGCAGGTCATAGCGCTCGATGTCGGCCGCGGTCAGCGGATCGGGCACGATCGGCTCAAGCGGCGGCAAAGTGTCGTTGGCCTTTTCGACCATCGCCACATCGTGCTGGGCCTCGGCCTCTCGCTGTTCGGGCGGCGGATCGGCCTTGCATGCCGCCAGCGCCACAAGCGCAACAAGGATCGTCCTGCGCATCAATGCCTCCCGAACAACTTCTCGACGTCGCTCATGGCAAGCTTAACCCACGTGGGGCGCCCATGGTTGCATTGACCCGATCGGGGCGTGCGTTCCATCTCACGCAGCAACGCGTTCATCTCGGTGACCGACAGCGTGCGGCCCGCGCGGACCGAGCCGTGACAGGCCATCGTCGCCAGCACGTGCTCGATCTTCTCGCCCAGCGCCAGACTTTCGCCGTGCTGCGCGAGGTCGTCGGCGAGATCCTGCAAAAGGCGGGTGGGATCGGCGTCCTTGAGTGCGGCGGGTAGCGCGCGCACCAGCAGGGCGCCGGCGCCAAAGCGCTCAAGCTGGAGCCCGTATTCGGCAAAGCCCCGGGCGTTTTCTTCGAGCCGGTCGCACACCGGCTCGTCCAGCTCGACCACGGCGGGCAGGAGCAGCGCCTGGCTGGCGGCGAGCGCCTCTCCTGCCCCGGCGGCGCGCAGCCGCTCGAGTACCAGGCGCTCGTGCGCGGCGTGCTGGTCGACGATCACCAGGCCGTCCGTCGCTTCCGCCACGATATAGGTCTGGGCGATCTGGCCGCGTGCAATGCCGAGCGGATATTGGCCGGCGTCATCGACTAGTGGCTGCGCCAGTTCGGCACGGCCGTGCGGCGCGTCCATCACTTCCGCATCGTCGTTACGCCAGGCCGCACCGGCCTCGCGGACCGAAGCCCGCGGCGCGCTCCAGTCACGGCCGGCGAAGATCGACGCCAGCGCGGGCGCGATGGGCTCGCTCTGCCAGCGGCTCATGGCAATGTCCGATGGAGCCTGCGCGCTGCGCCGGTCGCCGCTCGCCAGCGCCTCGCGCAAGCCGGAGACGATGAACCCGCGCACCGCCGCGGGATCGCGGAACCGAACCTCGGTCTTGGCCGGGTGCACGTTGACGTCGACATCCTCGAGCGGAACCTCGAGGAATAGCGCCAGCACCGCGTGCCGGTTGTGCGCCAGCATCCCGGCGTAGGCCCCGCGTACAGCGCCGACCAGCAGCCGGTCCTTCACCGGGCGCCCGTTGACAAACAAGTACTGGTGATCGGCGACGCCGCGATTGAAAGTCGGCAGCCCGGCCACGCCGCCGAGCCTGAGGCCACCGCGCTCGGCGGCGATCATGACGGCGTTGTCGGCCAGCGCCCGGTCGACGATCCGCGCGACCCTTGCCGCCACAGCCTCGCCCCCCTGCAGCGACAGGATTCGCCGGCCGCCATGCTCGAAGGCGAACGCGACCTCGGGCCGAGCCATGGCGAGACGCCGGACGACATCGAGGCACGCCGCGTATTCGCTCCGCTCAGAACGGAGAAACTTGCGCCGTGCGGGCACCCGGCCGAACAGGTTTTCCACGCTGATCCGGGTCCCAGGGGGCAGCGCGACCGGACCTTCGTCGACCCGCGCGCCATGGTCGACGACCGTCCGCCAGCCTTGCTCGCTGCCGGGCACGCGGCTTTCGATCGTCAACCGAGCTACGCCCGCGATCGACGGCAGCGCCTCGCCCCGGAAGCCGAGCGTGACGACTTGATCGATGGCATCGTTCGGGAGCTTTGAGGTGGCGTGCCGCTCGAGCGCCAGCGCGATTTCGGCGGCACTCATCCCGTAACCGTCGTCGGTCACCTCGATCCGCGACAGGCCGCCATTGACCAGCGACACCGCAATCCGCTTGGCGCCGGCATCGATCGCGTTTTCGACCAGTTCCTTGAGCGCGGAGGCCGGGCGTTCGACCACCTCGCCCGCCGCAATACGGTTGACCAGTGTCTCGGGCAGGCGGCGAATTGTGGGCATCTACCCATCCTAGCGGCGAGGCGGCGGGTATTCGAGATGAACAGTGTGCATTAACTCCGCTTTGAACACAAATTTTTGGCCTTTGCCGTTAACTCCGGTTAAGGCACCGCCACCCCCCGGCAAGCGCTCGCCGCCCGCCCGCCGGACCCTGCCTTTCATCGCGGTTGGACACGGATTGATCGATGCCTTCATTCTTTCGGAAGATGTTCAAGTTCGGCTCGCAGAACATGGCCATCGATCTCGGCACCGCGAACACGCTGGTCTATGTCCAGGACCGCGGGATCGTGCTCAACGAGCCGTCGGTCGTCGCGATCGAAACGCTGAACGGCATCAAGCGCGTGAAGGCCGTGGGTGACGACGCCAAGCTGATGATGGGCAAGACCCCGGATTCGATCGAGGCAATCCGCCCGTTGCGTGACGGCGTGATCGCCGACATCGAAATCGCCGAGGAAATGATCAAGCACTTTATCCGCAAGGTGAATGGCAAGCGGACCAGCATGTTCAGCCCGCCGGAAATCGTGATCTGTGTGCCCTCGGGCTCGACGTCGGTCGAACGGCGCGCGATCCGCGATGCCGCGAGCAATGCCGGCGCGAGCGAGGTGTTCCTGATCCTCGAGCCGATGGCCGCCGCGATCGGCGCCGATATGCCAGTGACCGAGCCGATCGGCAGCATGGTCGTCGATATTGGCGGCGGCACCACCGAAGTCGCGGTGCTGAGCTTGCGCGGGCTGGCCTACACCACCTCAGTCCGCACCGGCGGCGACAAGATGGATGAGGCGATCGTATCTTACGTCCGCCGCCATCATAACCTGCTGATCGGCGAGGCCACCGCCGAGCGGATCAAGAAGGAATACGGCATTGCCACCGTGCCCGAGGACGGCGTGGGACTGGCGATCTCGATCAAGGGGCGCGACCTGGTCAACGGCGTGCCCAAGGAAATCACCATCAACCAGGCGAACATCGCCGAAGCGCTGAGCGAACCGATCGGGGCAATCGTCGAGGGTGTGCGCATCGCGCTCGAGAACACTGCGCCCGAGCTGGCTGCCGACATCGTCGACCAGGGTATTGTGCTGACCGGCGGCGGGGCGTTGATCCAGGGCCTCGACGATCATCTGCGCGAAGAAACCGGCTTGCCCGTGACTGTCGCCGAAGATCCGCTGTCGTGCGTGGCGCTCGGTACTGGCCGGGCGATGGAGGATCCGATTTACCGCGGCGTGCTGATGTCCGCGTAAGGGCCGCAATCAGGGAAAGGCGGGCATGGCGCCGCCGGCAAATCGACGCACCGGGAGCAACAAGAAGGCTCAGATGGGCCTTTTCGCAGGGTACCTCGCGGCCACCGTCGGCGTGCTCCTGGGCGCTGCGCTGCTGATCATCTCGCTGTGGCGGCCGGAAGCCTTCTCGGGCCTGCGGACAATGGCCGCGGACGTGGTCGCGCCCGCCGGCTCGGCAGGCGCGGTCAGCCGCAGCGGCGCTCGCAACGTGTTCGACGCGATCGCCGGATACTACCGCGCCGGCAGCCGCAACGCCGAGTTGCAGCGCGAGGTCGAAATAGCTCGCTTCAAGCTGGTCCAGGCGCAAGCCCTGGAGCAGGAGAACGCGCGGCTGACGGCATTGCTCGGTCTCAATTCAGGTGACACCAAACCGGTCGCATTCGCGCGCCTGATCGGATCGACCGCGGCCAGCGCGCGGCGCTTCGCCTATTTGTCCGCAGGCACCAGCAACGGGGTGCACGCGGGCATGCCGGTCGTCTCGCCTTCCGGCCTGATCGGCCGCGTGCTCGAATCGGGCGCGAACAGTTCGCGCGTCCTGCTCCTGACCGACAGCGAAAGCCTGGTTCCGGTGCGCCGGGCCAAGGACAACGTGGTCGCCTTTGCCGAAGGGCGCTCGGACGGTTCGCTGCGGCTGCGACTGGTCAATCTGGGGATCAATCCGATCAAGCGCGGGGATGTGTTCATCACCTCGGGCGCCGGGGGGCTCTATCGGCCGGGCGTGCCCGTCGCGATTGCCACGCAGCTGACCAAGGATGGCGCGATTGGCCAGTTGCTCAGCAACCCCGCGGCGACCGATGTGGTCGCGGTCGAGCCGGTTTGGCAAGCCGCGGCCGTCCAGGCCGTCGAGCACCCTGCCCCCGCGCCGGATGAACCGAAGTAATGGACGTCCTCAACCTGTCCGGGCGGCGGATCAACCGCGCTCATTCACCGGTCTTGGCGATCGGGTTGCCGTGGCTGTCCGTGCTGCTCGGCTCGCTGTGCCCCTGGCTGCCGGTGATTGCGCCCGCTCCGGTGGTCCCGCCGCTGGGATTCATGGTCCTGCTGGCCTGGCGGCTGTTGCGCCCGGGCCTGTTTCCCCTGTGGGCCGGGCTGCCCCTGGGATTGATCGACGATCTCTATTCGGGTCAGCCGCTGGGCAGCGGAATCCTGCTGTTCTCGCTCGCGCTGTTGGGCATTGAGCTGATCGAGCTGCGGATTCCGTGGCGCGGGTTCCTGCTCGACTGGGCGCTCGCGGCGGCGATCTTGGCGCTGTACCTGTCGGCCGCGGCACTAGTTTCGGGCGCCCGGCTGACGCCGGTTCAGCTGACCGTCATCGGGCCGCAGGTCTTGATCTCGATCGTGTTGTTCCCGCTCGTCGCGCGCTTGATCGCCATTCTTGACCGTGTGCGGCTGATGCGCGTGCGGCGCCTAGCGTGAGCCGATGCGCCATCGCGTTTCCGCCAGCACGCTTGCCCAAAGTTTCGACCGCCGGACGTTCGTCGTCGGTGCAGTCCAGGGCGGGCTCGGCCTGCTTCTCGCCGCCCGCATGGGTTACATCGCGGTGGCCGAAAACGCTAAATACGAGATGGAAGCGGAGAGCAACCGGGTCAATCTGACGCTCATCCCGCCGCGCCGCGGTTGGATACTGGACCGCAACGGATCGCCGTTGGCGTCAAACCGGGCCGACTTCCGGATCGACATCATTCCCAAGCGTCTGGTCGACACCGAAGCCACGGTGAGCGAGCTCAGCCAGTTGCTGAAGTTCACACCCGACGAAACCCAGGATCTGCGCGACCGGTTGAAGGCGGCCGCCGGGTTCCAACCCGTCCCGGTGGCGGATCGGCTCACCTACGATACCTTCGCCGCGGTCAGCGTGCGCTTGCCCGACCTGCCCGGCGTGATCCCCCAGCGCGGTTTCTCGCGCTTCTATCCCACCGGTCCCTCGGTCGGACACCCGATCGGTTATGTGGGCGGGGCGACCAAGGAGGAATACGACAAAGAAAAGATCCCGTTGCTGGTGACACCCGGCTTCAAGCTCGGCAAGGACGGCCTGGAAAAGCAGTTCGAGCAAGTGCTGCGCGGCGAGCCGGGAGCGCGGCGCGTCGAGGTGACCGCCTCGGGTCGTATCGTGCGCGACCTGGACACCCGCGAAGATGTCCAGGGCCAGTCGATCAAGCTCACTATCGACGGGGCGTTGCAGGACTATGCCGCGCGCCGGATCGGCTTGGAATCCGCTGCCGTCGTGGTGATCGATTGCCAGACGGGCGGCATTCTCGCGACGGTATCGATGCCCTGCTTCGATCCCAACAGCTTCGCCGACGGCATCGGCCGGGTCGAATGGAAAATGCTCAATGAGGACGACCATATCCCTTTGTTGAACAAAGCCTTGCGCGGCCTCTATCCGCCAGGTTCCACCATGAAGCCGATGGCGACCCTGGCGCTGCAGCTGCACGGCGTCTCCCCCGACGAACACATCTATTGTCCGGGCGGCTACCGGCTCGGCAGCCGCTTTTTCCGCTGCGACGCGGTGCACGGTTCACTCGATATGCGCGGGGCGATCGAGCACAGCTGCAACACCTATTTTTGGACCATGGCGCACCGCGTCGGCTACGAGACGATCGCGCCTGTCGCGCGGCAGCTCGGCCTGGGCCAAGAGTTCGACCTGCCGGGAGCCAAGCAGCGATACGGCACGATCCCCGATCCAGAGTGGAAAATGCGCCGCTACAAGCAGGAATGGACCGCGGCGGATTCGCTCAACGCGTCGATCGGGCAAGGATACGTGTCGGTCTCTCCGCTTCAACTGGCGGTGATGACGTCGCGGATCGCTATTGGGCGCAACGTGGTGCCGTCGCTGATGTTCGGACAGCCAAAACCCTTGGGACCGGAACTGCCATTCACGCCCGAACAGCTCGCGGTGACGCATGACGGCATGTTTCGCGTGGTCAATGGCGCGGGCACCGCGGCAGCGAGCAAGCTTCAGATCGGCGATATCAAGATGGCAGGCAAGACCGGCACCGCCCAGGTCCGCCGGCTGACCAGTCGTGGGAGCGTGAGCGAATGGAAGGCGCGCGACCACTCGCTGTTCGTCTGTTACGCGCCCGCCGAAGCGCCGCGATATGCGATGGCCGTGGTGGTCGAGCACGGCACCTTCGGCGCTCGCGCCGCGGCGCCGATAGCCAGGGATGTGATGACCTGCCTGTTCGATCCGGCGAAGGCCTGGGCCGACCTGCTCGCGATGGAGAAAACCTGGGGGGGCACGCCCGCTGAGCGTATGGAGGCCAAATACAAGGCTTACGCGGCTCGATACGGAACTTCCGCGCCGAAGGTCGGAAGCGACGCGGCGGTCGAGGCGGCGATGACGCGGGCCGAAAGCAGCGAGGCGGCGGTCGAGACCAACGGCGTCAGCACCGGTGCGGAGCGCGGTGAAGCGGGCTCGGCATCTCCCGATTTGACGACCACTGCTTCGGAAGCGGTCGAAAGCAGCCCAAGCACCGGGTCGCCTCGGTAGTGGCCCGCGGTCTCGTTCCCGAAGCGATTGCAACGCTGCCTTTGCGCGTCCTGCTGCCGCTCGTCCTGCTGACCTGCTTCGGCGCGGCCGTGCTGTACTCGGCGGCGGGTGGATCGTTCTGGACCTATTCGTTCTCGCACCTGGTGCGCTTTGTCGTGTTCCTCGCGATGGCACTGGTGATCTCGCGCTTTCCGCGCGACCTGGTGCAACTGGCGGCATACCCGGTCTATGGCGCGATCCTCGTTCTCCTGGTCGGCGTCGAAGTGCTCGGCGCGATCGGCGGTGGCGCCCGGCGATGGCTCGATCTCGGCTTCATCCGCTTGCAGCCCTCGGAATTGATGAAGCCGGGCATCGTGCTGGCCCTCGCCACTTATTATCATTCGCTCGCGCCGGGAATGATCACCAATTGGCGCTCGCTGATCCCGGCGGGTCTGCTGATCGGGCTCCCGGTCGGCCTCGTGATATTGCAGCCCGATCTCGGCACGGCGCTAGCGATCGCCTTCAGCGCCGCGATGACGATATTCCTCGCCGGATTGCCCGCGCGCTGGATCATCGGCTCCGGACTCGTCGCCGCGGTGGTCGCCCCGCTGGCATTCTTCCTCGGGCTCCACGATTACCAGCGCTCGCGCGTCACCGTGTTCCTCAACCCGGAAAGCGACCCGCTCGGCACCGGCTACCACATCACCCAGTCGCAGATCGCGATCGGCTCCGGCGGCATTTTTGGCAAGGGGTTCGGCCACGGCTCGCAAAGTCATCTCGATTATCTCCCGGAACCGCACACCGACTTCGTGTTCGCGACGATGGCTGAGGAATGGGGTCTGTTCGGCGGCCTGTTCGTGTTGCTGATCTTCGGGATCGTGCTGCGCTGGGGCTGGTCGGTGGCGCGCAATGCGCCCGACCGCTTCTCGCGCCTGCTCGCCGGCGGGATGACAGTGACGATCTTCTTCTATGCCGCGATCAACCTGTCGATGGTGATGGGTCTGGCGCCGGTGGTCGGCATTCCCCTGCCCTTCATGAGCCACGGCGGTACCTCGATGATGACCAATATGATCTGCATCGGGGTGCTCATGATGATCGAGCGGTGGAGCCGCCTCGCGAGCCCGCGGCGGTTCGGCTGAAGCGGCCTTCCATCCGCGCTGTCTCGCGCTATATGAGCCGCTCCCCGCGATTCGCGGGTTCCGCGCAGACGCCGGATGTGGACGCATAGCTCAGTTGGTAGAGCAGCTGACTCTTAATCAGCGGGTCCTAGGTTCGAGCCCTAGTGCGTCCACCACCATCTCCATGATATCATGTTATTTTTTATGAAGTACGCCGATCGTGACGTAGTTTCGTCCCCTCGCGCAAGCACCCCGAAAGCACCAAATCGTAGGAGCAGTAGTGCTTGGTGCCTTCGGGAAGTTGGTGCCATCAGAGCTTCGAACGGCCCGCATCTGCGTGAGGAACGGCGCTTCACCGACCTGGGCAATATGCGCGCTTGGTCAATGAATGGGTTACCGCGATCGGTCTGCGCGGAGCCGAAGCGCCAGCAGGAATTTGAATGTTGCGATACGGCTACGGCGGTTCTCGACTGAAGGGAACTTCGAGTCCTATTTTGTGTCCATGAATTGGTAGGCGTTTACGCGGCCGGATCATTGCTCGAAAAGGGGCCGGGGTTAACGAGACACGCTCATTGGAACGCTAGCGTCAATTTCTGCCTAGCGAAGTGGCACGGCAGCCTGTCGTCGCCGTGCCACTCGGTGACCTTTTAAAACTCCGATCAGATGACCGGGCTCAGAAGCCCATGTCACCCATGCCCCCCATTCCGCCGCCTGACATTGCCGGCATCGCCGGCTTATCCTCAACCGCCTCGGTTATCGCTGCTTCGGTCGTGATCAATAAACCGGCCACCGACGCCGCGTCCTGCAGCGCGGAGCGCACAACCTTGGTTGGATCGATCACGCCCGACTCAATCAGATTCTCATATTTTTCGGTCTGAGCGTTGAAGCCCATCGACTGATCGGCTTCGCGCAGGAGATTGCCGGCAACTACAGCCCCGTCGTGTCCGGCATTCTGGGCAATCTGGCGAAGCGGTGCTCCAAGAGCCCGCCGCACGATGTCGATACCGCGCGTCTGATCGTCGTTGACACCCTTCAGGTTCTCCAGCGCCTGGCTCGCATAAAGCAGCGCGGTGCCGCCGCCCGGGACAATGCCTTCCTCGACCGCAGCGCGGGTAGCATGAAGCGCATCGTCGACGCGGTCCTTGCGCTCCTTGACCTCGGTCTCCGAAGCTCCCCCAACCTTGATGATGGCAACACCGCCGGCCAGCTTCGCCAGGCGCTCCTGGAGCTTCTCCTTGTCATAGTCTGAGGAAGTGTTCTCGATCTGCTGACGAATGGCCTCGACGCGGCCCTTGATCGCCCCGGCGTCACCCGCGCCATCGACAATCGTGGTGTTGTCCTTGTCGATGGTTACGCGCTTGGCCGTGCCGAGCATGCCGACGGTCACGTTTTCCAGCTTGATCCCCAAGTCCTCCGACACGGTCTCACCGGCCGTCAGGATCGCAATGTCCTCGAGCATCGCCTTGCGGCGGTCGCCGAACCCAGGAGCCTTGACGGCGGCGACCTTAAGTCCGCCGCGAAGCTTGTTGACGACGAGCGTGGCCAGCGCCTCGCCTTCGATGTCCTCGGCGATGATCAGCAGCGGACGGCCCGACTGAGCAACCGCTTCGAGGATCGGCAGCATGTCCTTGAGGTTTGAGAGCTTCTTCTCATGGATCAGGATATAGGGATCCTCGAGCTCGACCTCCATCTTCTGGGGGTCGGTGACGAAGTAAGGCGAGAGGTAACCCCGGTCGAACTGCATGCCGTCGACGGTCTCCAGCTCAAACTCCATGCCCTTGGCCTCTTCGACCGTGATCACGCCTTCCGTGCCGACCTTCTCCATCGCCTCGGCGATCTTCTGCCCTACGACTTCGTCGCCATTGGCAGAGACAATACCCACCTGGGCGATTTCGTTATTGTTGGAGACCGGCTTTGACCGGGCCTTCAGGTCGTCGACCACCTTGGTGACAGCAAGATCAATGCCGCGCTTGAGATCCATTGGGTTCATGCCCGCGGCGACCGACTTCAAGCCTTCGCGCACAATCGCCTGGGCGAGCACGGTTGCGGTGGTTGTGCCGTCGCCCGCGTGGTCGTGAGTCTTGGAAGCCACCGAGCGGATCAGCTGCGCACCCATGTTCTCGAACTTGTCGCTGAGCTCAATCTCCTTGGCGACAGTGACGCCGTCTTTAGTAATCCGCGGCGAACCGTAGCTCTTGTCGAGGAGCACATTGCGGCCCTTCGGTCCCAGCGTGACGCGGACAGCATTAGCCAGAATGTCGACCCCGCGGGCGATGCCCTCGCGCGCTTCGGTTGAAAATCTTACGTCTTTGGCTGGCATGATAATTGGCCTTCGTCTTTGAGTTCAGTTGCTCAGCAGACTGGCGGCGCCGTGCCGCGGCAGTCTGCGAAAATCAGCCGACAATCCCGAGAATGTCGGTTTCCTTCATGATGATCAGGTCTTCGCCTTCGAGCTTCACTTCAGTGCCCGACCACTTGCCGAACAGGATCTTGTCGCCGGCCTTGACGTCGAGTGGGGTAATCGCTCCGTCATCCCTACGCGTTCCGCTGCCAATCGAGACCACTTCGCCTT
>JBDSDC010000097.1:0-5215 GCA_039920725.1 Croceibacterium sp.
CGGGATTGGCCGCGGCGATGCGCGGGCCGTGCGCGGTGTCCTCGATCAGCGCGAACGGGTGAGCGTCCGCGCCCTCCCCCCGCGCGCCGGCCTCACCCTGCCGCCAGCGATCGATCGCCAGCCGCGCCAGCCACAGCGCCATGATCCGGCGCGGCGGCCGGAGTGGCGACAAGCCCATGCTCGTCATCGCTCAAAATCCATTCTCCGGGGGTGTGGCCGCGCGCGCGGAACAGCTCGGCGTGCCACGTGGGGGGGCCGGGTGCGGCGGGGTTCCACAGCGGCTCGGGCGAGCGCGCGGAACGCACTTGCCAGCGCATCCGCGCCGAGCTGAGATCGCGCTCTGCATCGAGGCGGACGAGCACCAGCGGCACCCCGTGCCGTTCGGAGGCCAGCGTCAGCCGGCGCGAGGCGGTAAAGTCGAGCGCCCGGGGATTGCCCGCCAGTTCCCCGATCACGCACGCCAGGTCGCGGCAGCGGACCCCTTCCTCGAGCGCGAACAGCGCGTCTTCGCAAGTGCGCGCGACGACATGGATCAGCCGCCGCCGCAGCTCGGGTGGCAAGCCGGGCCGGTAGGGCCGCCCGGTCAGTCGCAGCGCGGCGGCATCCTGGACCCACAGCACCGCGCGCCCCTTGTCCGCGTCCCGGGCGCGCAGACCATCGAGCGCGAGGGCGAGCGCGGCGACCGCGCCGCTTGCCTCGCGGCTGCTCGCAAACACCTCGCTATGCCGTGCGCCGCCCAGCCCCGGGCGCCAGCGCGGCGCTTGGGGACCGCGGGCCAGCGCCCCGGCCGTTGGAAAATGGGACAAGTCCATAAGCGAATCGACTCCGATGTTCGCTTTATGTTCCCATCATTGAGGCTTGGCAACAGAACCGCTCGCGGCTTCGCCGGCATGCCGAAACCACGCTGAAGCCGCGCGCCTAGGGCCGGTCGGGATCCGAGACGCCCGGGATGTTGGGCTCGAGATCGGCATATTCGGGCTCGTGCACTTCGACCTGCCCGCGCCCGAAGTGGCTGTGGCTGCGTCCGTAGAGGAAATAGAGCACCAGCCCGATCGCGCCCCAGATCGGCAGGAACAGCATGGCCTGCGTCGGCAGGTTGAAGAACAGGAACACGCAGCCGACGATCGTCAGTGGGGCCACCAGCCACACCCCCGGCACGCGGAAGTGGCGTTTCCGCGCGGCGTCGCTCCTGCGCAGCACCAGCACCGCGATCGCGACCCACATGAACGCGTAGAGGGTGCCCGCGTTGGAGATGTCCGCCAGCTGCCCGACCGGGAAGAACGCAGCGCCCACCGCGACCGCGATGCCGGTGATCGCGGTGACGATATAAGGCGTCTTGAACTTCGGGTGGACCGTGCTGAGCACGCCCGGGAGCAGCCCGTCACGGCTCATCACGAAGAAGATACGCGTCTGGCCGAACAGCAGCACCAGGATGACCGACGGCAAGGCGAGGAACGCCGCGATGCCGAGCATGTCGCCGACGCGCGAGAAACCGATCGAGCGCAGCACGTGGGCGAGCGCTTCCTTCGAGCACACCAGCGCCTGGGCATGTTGCGGCAACGCGCACTGGCGCGCCAGTTCTTCCGAACCCGCGGGGAACGGCACCCCGCCCGGCCCCATGATCGGCTGCCCACCGATGGTCGCGATCGCGCCGCCCGCGACCACGATGTAGAACACCGTGCAGATCAGCAGCGATCCGATCAGCCCGATCGGCACGTTGCGCTGCGGGTTCTTGGTTTCCTCCGCCGCGGTCGAGACCGAATCGAATCCCACGTAAGCAAAGAAGATCGTCGCCGCCGCGCCGACCGCGCCGACCCCGGTGCCGAACCCGCCGAACACGCCCGCGGGCAGGAACGGATTGAACCGAGCGGCGGAGAATTCGGGGCTGGTGTAAGTCAGCGCGATGAACGCGGTCAGCGCGGTGATCTTGACCGCCACTAGCACCGCGTTGACCTTGGCGCTCTCGCTGGTGCCGATGATCAGCAGCCCGGTGACCAGCAGCGCGATGAGGAACGCCGGCAAGTTGATCAGGCCGCCGGGGGCGCCGCCGAGTGCCAGCGGCCCCGCGGCGAGCGCCGGGGGCAAGTTGATGCCGAAGAAGCCGTGCAAGATCGTGCCGGAGAAATAGCCCGACCACCCCACCGAGACCGCCGCCGCGGCGATCGCGTATTCCATGATCAGCGCCCAGCCCACGGTCCACGCCAGCAGTTCGCCGACGGTGGCATAGCTGTAAGTGTAGGCGCTGCCCGCGACCGGGAGCATCGCGGCGATCTCGGCATAGCACAGCGCGGCGACGATGCAGACCAGCCCGGCGATGACGAACGCCAGCATCAGCCCGGGTCCGGCCTTCTGCGCCCCGGCCGCGGTCAGCACGAAGATGCCCGTGCCGATCACGCTGCCGATGCCGAGCAGGGTCAGCTGGACCGGGCCGAGCGAGCGGTGCAGCGCCTTGCGCTCCGCCGTTTCGAGAATGGCATCGAGTGGTTTGACGCGGCCGAACATGCGCAAGTCCCTTCACAGCGCGGCGCAGTTTGGCGCGCCCGATCCCTCAGATCGGCCAAGGCTACCTGCATCCCCCGCCAAGGCAAGCGCTACGCTCGCGCTTTGCACATGCGCGCCGCCGCCCTACAACGCGCGCCATGTCCACCTTCCAGCTCGACACCGGGACCAGCCGCGCCAATCCCACCCCGCAGCCGATGCGGCGGCTCACCGTACCCGCGATCCGCGCCCGCAAAGTCGACGGCGTCACCGCCGAGCCGATCGTGATGCTGACCGCCTACACCGCGCGCCAGGCGCAATTGCTCGACGAACATTGCGATGTGCTACTGGTCGGGGATTCGCTCGGCCAGGTGATTTACGGCCTGCCCTCGACGGTGCCGGTGACGCTGGAGATGATGGCCAATCACGCCGCCGCGGTGGTGCGCGGCAGCTACCACGCGGTGGTCGTGGTCGACATGCCGTTCGGATCCTACGAAGCCAGCCCCGCCCACGCGTTCGAGAGCGCGGCGACCTTGCTCAAGGCGAGCGGCGCGGCGGCGGTCAAGCTCGAGGGAGGCGAGGCGATGGCGCCGACGGTGCAATTCCTGATCGAGCGCGGAATCCCGGTCATGGGCCACGTCGGGCTGACCCCGCAGGCGGTCAACGTGCTCGGCGGCTACGGCGCGCGCGGGCGCAGCGAGGCCGAAGCCGCCAAGATCGTCGGCGACGCCCGGGCGCTGGCGGGCGCGGGCGCGTTCGCGATCGTGATCGAGGGGGTGATCGAACCGATCGCGGTCGCGGTCACCCAGGCGGTCGCGTGCCCCGTCATCGGCATCGGCGCCTCGGCCCAGTGCGACGGCCAGGTGCTGGTGACCGACGACATGGTCGGCATGTTCGAGCGCGTGCCCCGGTTCGTCAAACGCTACGACGACCTCGCCGCGCGCATCTCGGCCGCGGCGGCGACTTACGCAAGCGAAGTGCGCGCACGCACGTTCCCCGGCGAGGATCAGACTTACCAGCCGGACTAGATCGCCCCTCTCCCATGGGGACAGGGAGGGCCCCGCTCGGCGCAGCCGAGTGGGAGGGTGAGGGTGTGAGAGCGCACGCCCGGATCACCCTCACCCCAACCCTCTCCCACGGGGAGAGGGCTTGAACGACGAAACCACTTTCCTAGAGCGCGGGGTTCATGCACGGGGAGCGGATGATCCGCGTCGCTCACTGGCCCCTAGCGCCCCGCACCGTAGTCCCGCGTGGCGGCCGAACGTTGCGGAGGCTATTCTGCCCGCAAACCCGAATAAATCCTCAGGTTTCGTCAGGTTACACCGATCACGGCGTTTGTAACTTGTGTAACCCTCGGTTGGGTTTGCGCGCCGGCTGGGCGGTCTGACATGGTGCGCCATTTCCGCATGCCGATCCTGTTCGCGCTTGTCTGCTTCGCGCTGGGCGCGTGGTATGGGTGGACGCAGGGCGGCGCCTCGGGGATGCTCGAAGTGCTGTGGATCGTCGCGGTGCTGTCGGTGCTCGAGGTGTCGCTCAGCTTCGACAACGCGGTGGTCAACGCCACGGTCCTGCAGACCATGGACGAAGTGTGGCGCAAGCGCTTCCTGACCTGGGGCATGGTGTTCGCGGTTTACGGGATGTACGTGGTCTTCCCGCTCGCCATCGTCGCCGTCGCCGCCGGGCTGAACCCGGTCGAGACGATCCGCCTGTCGCTCACCGATCCGGTCCGTTACGAACAGATCGTGTCCTCCGCGCACGTCGGCATCGCCGGATTCGGGGGCGCGTTCCTCGGCCTCGTCGGGCTCAAGTTCTTCTTCGACGAGGAGAAAGAGGTTCACTGGATCGCGGTGATCGAATCGTTCGCGGCGCGGTTCTCGGCGCTTCCCGCGGCGGAGATCGCGCTCGTGTTGCTGGCGCTGTGGGGCATCTCGACGTTGCTGCCCGGTGCGGCCGCGCTGACGTTCCTGGCCGCCGGGCTGTTCGGGGTGATCGCGTTCGTGCTGGTCGAAGGGCTGGGACAGATCCTTTCGCAGCGCGACCAGCGGCTCCAGGCGGCGGGCAAAATGGTCCAGCGCGGGCTCGGCGGGTTCATTTACCTCAACGTGCTCGACGCCTCGTTCAGCTTCGACGCGGTGATCGGGGCGTTCGCGCTGTCGAACAACATGGTCATCATCGCGCTCGGCCTGTCGATCGGGGCGATGTTCGTGCGCTCGCTGACACTGCTGCTGGTGCAGAAGGGGACGCTGGCCGAGTACCGCTATCTCGAGCACGGGGCATTCTGGGCGATCCTCGCGCTGTCGGCGGTGATGCTGGCATCGGCGCGTTTCAATGTGCCGGAAAGCGTCACCGGGCTGATCGGGGCGGCGTTCATCGGGCTCTCGCTATGGTGGTCGGTGCGTTTCAAGCGCCGCGGTCCGCGCGCTAAGTCGCGGGTCTGAGCCGCGCTGCCAGCGGCGCCGAGAGCACCAGCTGAAGCAAGTGATAAGTCAGCACCGGGAGCAATAGCAGCCCGGCAACCGCGGGCGGGAACAGCACGCTGGCGAGCGGGGCGCCCAGCGCAATGCTCTTCTGGGCTCCGGCGAACAGGAACGTCACCCGGTCGGGCCTTGCCAGCCCGAGCGCGCCGCTGAGCCCCCACGCGCCAGCGAACCCGAACGCCAGGAACGCCGCGACCAGTGCCACCAGGGCGAGCCACGCGGGCCCGTCCATCCGCTGCCACAGGCCCTGCTCGACCGCG
>JBDSDC010000098.1:0-9360 GCA_039920725.1 Croceibacterium sp.
GGCGTCGCGCGCTACGATTTTCTGACTCTCGCGGCGCTGGTGATCCAGGTGGGGATGCTGGCCTTGCGGCTGGAGACGTTTGAGGAAGCCAAAGTCATCCTCGTGTTTCACTTGGTCGGGACGGTGATGGAGGTGTTCAAGACTTCGGCCGGATCGTGGCTTTACCCCGAGCCGTCGCTGCTCCGGATTGGGGGCGTGCCGCTGTTCTCGGGCTTCATGTATGGCGCGGTTGGTAGCTACCTGGCGCGCGTGTTCCGAATTTTCGCGATCCGGTTCGAGCCGTGGCCGCGCTCGCCGTGGCCCCAGCTGCTGGCGGCCGCGGTCTATGTGAACTTCTTTGCGCACCACTGGTTGCCCGACATCCGCCTGGTACTGTTCGCGGCAATGGCGATGCTGTTCGGGCGCACGCGCGCGCAATTCACGGTGTGGCGAAAGGAACGCTGGATGCCGCTGCTTGTCGGCTGGTTCCTGGTCGCGCTGTTCATATGGTTTGCCGAGAACCTAGGCACCTTTGCCCACGCGTGGGCCTATCCCAGCCAACGCCGCGGGTGGACGCTGGTCTCGCCGATGAAGCTGGGAGCGTGGTATTTGCTGATGTATATCTCGTTTATCCTGGTGGCCGGCTTGCACCGGCGCGAGCCGGCAGCGCCCGACAAGCCCGCTGCTAAGTAAATTGCTGTATTTGCGGAAACCTTGCCGCGCGATAGAAGTTGGATCGTGGGCAAGCGCCTTTGCGGTGCGCTTGCCGCACGGAGCACTTCATGTCGCGCACCGAACAGGGCTATCTGATAATGTTGATGCTGATCGCGGTCGTCCTTGCGGTGACCTTGTTGACGATGCGCTACTTGCGCTATCGCCGGGCCCTGATCCGCGGAAAGCCGGGACCGCCCGTGTGGAAGCCCTTCTGGATCGATTGAGGTCGGCGCCTCAGCCGTCCTTCGGCGGACCAAGGCGTTCGCGTGGGACCATGGCGAACATCGCCTGCACCGCCCGGCGGGCGTTGATCTGCTCGATCCACCGGAGCAGGTGCGGCGTGTCGTTCGCATTGACCAGTTCGGCAAAACCATTCTGCATCCCGTTGGCAATCGCGAAGTTACAGATGTCGGCCAGCGAGTAGATCCCACCCGCGAGCCACTCGCGATCGGACAGGTGGTCGTCGAGCTTGCGGACCGAGACGGCGATCTTGCGCATCTCCTCGTCGAGCAGGTCCTGCGGGAACCCTTCGCGCGCGCGACGCCACTTGACCTGCTGTTCGGGGATGGGGATGTTCTTCAGGTGGGCCTCGAAATCCTCGTCGCTCAGCGCCTTGGCCATGTGGCTGATGCCCCGGTGCCAGCCGATCGTCGAGACGCACCAGCAGAAGTATTCGTCGACCCACTTGGTCCACACCCGCATCTGCGCGCGGTCATAGTGATCCTCCGGCCGCAGCACGACCGTGGTCGGGTGGGCGTCCTCGAGGTACTCGCATATCACCGTACTTTCGGTGACGATGCGGCCCCTGTCTTCGAGCGCCGGGACCTGCCCGCGCGGATTGATCGCCTTGAACCAGTCACTGTGATGTTCGAACTTCGACGGATCGAGGCGGTGGACCTGGAACTCGCGGCCGAATTCGAACTTCTCGAACAGCGTCAGCATCGGCTTCAAGGAATTCGCCATCGGCCCAAAGCTATAGAGTTTCAGCATCGTTCTCTCCCGCCGCGCGCTCTCAATAGAGCAATAGATCGGATACTTCCTCCCGCCAGCCGGCTTCGTGGCTCGCGGCCAAGCCTTCGAGGTCGCCGGCCTCGCTGCCCGGATCGTCAACCCATTCACGCAATGCCGGGCCCCCGTTGATCACGTCGATCGCCAGCCGGCCGAATTCGTATTCGTAAGCGAAGTCGCGCCACAGCGGATAGTCCGGATAGAGCCGCCGGATGGCCTTGAACGCCAGCGCCTGCAAGCGCCACGGGCGAAACGCCAGATGATCGTAGAACGCGCCTTCTGCATGGATCATCAAACCGTTGCACAGCATTCCTGCATGCTTGTGAAAGGTCGGTGTGAACCAGCATTCGCGGATCGCGCACCCGGCGAGCCACTGCGGGGCAGAGCGGCGCATCCGCGCCAGCACCGCCGCCTGATCGATGTCGGGCGCGCCGAATAACACTTCCAGCGGCCGGGTGGTGCCGCGCGCCTCGGAAAGCGTCGTGCCTTCTAGCATGACCGTGCCGGCATAGGCGCGCGCCATGTTGAGACTGGCGGCATTGGGACTGGGATTGACCCAGATTCGGCTGTCGGGCCAACCATATCCGGGCGCGGCCTCGGGTAGCCAATCGTGCATCTCGATCACCCGATAATCCAGGTTGAGATGGAAGTGGCGCACGAACCACGCGCCCATCTCGCCCATCGTCAGCCCGTGGCGCATCGGCATCGGGCCCGCGCCGACGAAGCTTTCCTGCCCCGGCAGCAGCAAGGTGCCTTCGATCGGGCGACCGACGGGGTTAGGCCGGTCGAGCACCCACACGCTCTTTCCGCGACGGGCGGCCTCCTCGAGCAGATAGAGCAGCGTGGTGCAGAAGGTGTAGATCCGGCAGCCCAGGTCCTGCAGGTCGAACAGGAACACGTCGGCCGCGTTCATCATCGGCCCGGTCGGGCGGCGAACTTCGCCATAGAGGCTGAACAACGGAATGCCGTAGCGCGGATCGGTCTCGTCGGCGGTCTCGACCATGTTGTCTTGCTTGTCGCCCTTGATCCCGTGCTGCGGGCCGAACGCGGCGGTCACGTTGATCCCGGCGGCGATCAGCGCATCGAGCGAATGGGCCAAGTCGGCGGTGACCGAGGCCGGATGCGCCACTAGCGCCACACGCTTGCCTTCCAGCGGCCGGCGCAGTCCGGGCTCGGTGAGCAGGCGATCGATCCCGAACTTCATGCGCTGCCCGCGTTCATTGAGGGTCGGGTGCCGGAAGCGCGGCGGTGAAGCAAGCCAGCGAATGAAAATCCGGCTTGCCCGCAGCATGCGCCAGCGCCCAGTAGCTGACCGTCCCGCCCTGCTCCTCGATCACCGCGGCGAGCGCCATTGCGCACTCACCCGCTGGCAATCCTCCGGTCGGGATCGCGGCGTCGAAGATGGTGAAGCGGCTGCCCTGGCGCAGCGTGCATTCGGGTTCGCGCGGAAACGGGCGCTCGGCCATGCCGGCGCGATAGCTAGTGAAATCGTACGCGTTCCACCGCTCCGAAGGGGACAAGTTGAGCTCGACATAGGCCTCGCCGCCCTCGGGCATCAGAAACGCCTCGAAGCAGGTCGTGCGCCACAGCTCGTCGGCCCGCCCGCGCCCGCCGAAGGGCGGCACGACCAGCGTCTCAGCGCCCTCGATCCGCCAGCGCAACCGCAACCAGTTGGCATCGAAACCGATCACCCTGGCTTCGACCGCGCTGACTTGAGCCGGCGGATGATCGGGGTGCGGCGCCAGCTGGTGCGTTTGCATGCGATGCGCTCCATGCTAGGCGGCGCGCCGCCATGGCCAACTATCAGTCCGATCTCCTGCGCCTGCTGAACGAGCGCGGCTACATCCACCAGGTGACCGACGCGGGCGCGCTCGACGCCCTCGCCGCCAAGGAGATCGTGCCCGGCTATATCGGCTTCGACGCGACCGCGCCAAGCCTCCATGTCGGCAATCTGGTTTCGATCATGCTGCTGCGCCGGTTGCAGCAGGCTGGGCACAAGCCGGTCGTGGTGATGGGCGGCGGGACCACGCGGATTGGCGATCCCACCGGGCGCGACGAAAGCCGCAAGATGCTCACCGACGAGGCGATCGAAAGCAACATCGCCTCGATCCGCACCGCGTTCGAACGTCTGCTGACCTTCGGCGAGGGCCCCACCGATGCGGTGATGGTCAACAACCACGATTGGCTGGGCCGGCTCGGCTACATCGAACTGCTGCAGGAAGTGGGCACCCACTTCACCGTCAACCGGATGCTGACGTTCGATTCGGTCAAGCTGCGCCTCGACCGCGAACAGCCGATGACGTTCCTCGAATTCAATTACATGATCCTCCAGGGCTATGACTTCCGCCACTTGTCGAAGACCAGCGGCGTCCGTCTGCAGATGGGCGGCAGCGACCAGTGGGGCAACATTATCAACGGGGTCGAACTGACCCGGCGGATGGATGCGGTCGAAGTGTTCGGGCTGACCACCCCGCTGATCACCAAGGCCGACGGCTCGAAGATGGGCAAGTCGGTGTCGGGCGCGGTGTGGCTCAACGAAGCGCAGCTGCCAGCTTACGATTTCTGGCAATTCTGGCGCAACACCGACGATCGCGACGTCGGGCGCTTCCTCAAACTGTTTACGGACCTGCCATTGGGCGAGATCGGGCGGCTCGAACGGCTTGAGGGCGCGGAGATCAATCAGGCCAAAGTCGTGCTCGCCAACGAAGTCACCCGGCTGGTGCGCGGTGAGGGCGCAGCGAGCGTGGCGCACGCCACGGCCGCAGCGGCGTTCGCGGGCGGGATCGGTGACGACCTGCCGGTGCTCGATCTTCCGCCCGAGGGCCTGAGCTTCGCCGCCGCCTGCACCGCGCTCGGCTTCACCGCCTCTAATAGTGAGGCCAAGCGCAAGATCGCCGAAGGCGCGCTGTGGCTCGATGACACCGTGGTGACCGATCCCGCGGCTCCCGCCTGTCCGGGCCGCTTGCGGCTCGGCAAGAAGCGCCACGCGCTGCTCCGTTAACGTCCAACCCCGCACTTTTACCGTTTGTGCAACATTTCCTGCGATCAAGCCCCTGAACCAACTCGCACAGGGAGCTAGCGGACGCATGGCAGCTGGAGCACAGCTTTCGGTAACCGATCTGCGTCAATCGACGCGGCATCCGGTCGATTTCCCGGTCATCGGCGAACACCGCGCCCGGGGCGACATGAAGCTGCACGTGTGCAACATTTCGGCGCACGGCTTCATGATCGACTCCGCGCCCGCGCTCGAGCGGGGCGACCGCGTCATCGTCCGCCTGCCGCAGATCGGGCGGATCGAAGCCTACTGCATCTGGGTGGCCGCTGACCGCGCCGGCTTCCAGTTCGAGCGCATCATCAGGCTCGACGATTTCATGGACATGGTCGCCGTGCTCCAACCGAACCCGCGCCTCCGCGCGCGGGGCTGACCTCGTAAATCGTCATTCCCGCGGAAGCGGGAACCCAGCAAACCAAGGCCGCGAAGCACCATCTAGGTCCCCGCGTTCGCGGGGATGACGAAGATAGGTTGGCACTCGCCGGCCCGCCTGCCATGGCACAGCGGTGACCGACGCTAACGCCGATCCCACCTCCCCGCTCCAGATTCCCACATACCGGCGCTATTGGCTGAGCCGCTTCCTGGCGGTGTTCGCGACCCTGTCGATGGTCGTGCTGCTCGGCTACCAGGTCTATGACGTCGCCCGCACTACTTACGGCATGGGCCCGCGCGACGCGGCGTTCATGCTCGGCCTGCTCGGCGCCGCGCAGTTCGTGCCGCTGATGCTGCTGACCCCGCTCGCCGGGGTCGCCGCCGACCGGTTCGACCGCCGGCACGTGGTGCTGATCGCCAACGGCGTCGATTGCCTGCTGGCCGCCATTCTCGCCTTCACGACCTGGCGCGGCGCGCCCAGCCTGCCGCTGCTGTTCGTGCTCGCCGCGGGGCACGGCGCGGCGCGGGTGTTCAACGGCCCGGCGCTGAGCGCGATTGCCCCCAACATCGTCCCGCCCGCGCTGCTCCCGCGGGCGATCGCATTTGGCTCGATCGCGTGGCAGGTCGGGACGGTGATCGGCCCGGCGGTCGCGGGCCTGCTGTTCGCGTGGTACCCTTACGTTCCTTATGCCTTGTCGGCCGCGCTGCTGCTGTTCTCCGGCCTGCTGATCTCGACCCTGCCCGCGATGCGCGCCAAGCATGACGGGCCGCCGGTCCATCCTTGGCACCAGATCATCGAGGGCTTCCGCTTCGTCCGGCGCGAGCAGTTTCTGCTCGGGTGCATTACGCTCGATTTGTTCGCGGTGCTGTTCGGCGGCGCGACCGCGATGCTGCCGGTGTTCGCGCGCGACATCCTCATGGTCGGGCCGCAAGGCCTCGGACTGATGCGCGGCGCGCCCGCGGTCGGCGCGGCACTGGTCGCCACCTACCTGTCGTGGCGCCCGTTCGCGCACAATGTCGGCGCCAAGATGCTGTGGGCGGTGGTGGTGTTCGGCTCGGCCACCATAGCTTTCGGCGTGTCGCGCTCGTTCGCGTTGTCGCTGGTGATCCTCGCGGTCCTCGGGGCGGCCGACATGATCAGCGTGTTCATCCGCAGCTCGCTGGTCCAGCTCAACACGCCAGACACCAAGCGCGGCCGCGTCTCGGCCATTTCCGGCCTGGCGATCAGCGCCTCCAACGAGCTGGGAGAGCTCGAATCGGGTTTTGTCGCGGCGTTGATCGGCGCCACCGGGGCGGTTGTATTCGGCGGGGTCGGTGCGATAGTGATCACCGCGATCTGGGCCTGGATCTTTCCTGAGCTGCGAAAGGTCAGGACCTTTGCCCCGACATATTTGCCCGACGATGCCGTCAAGGAGAGCGCAGCATGAAGGCCGACACCGTCCTCGCCACCATCGGCAACACCCCGCACATCCGCCTCGCGCGGATGTTTCCCGACCACGAAGTGTGGGTCAAGAGCGAGCGGGCCAACCCCGGCGGCTCGATCAAGGACCGCATCGCGCTGGCGATGGTCGAGGACGCGGAGAAATCGGGCGCGCTGAGGCCCGGCGGCACGATCATCGAGCCGACCAGCGGCAATACCGGCATCGGCCTGGCGATGGTCGCGGCGGTCAAGGGCTACAAGCTGATCCTGGTGATGCCCGAATCGATGTCGCTCGAGCGGCGGCGGCTGATGCTGGCCTATGGCGCCAGTTTCGACCTGACCGCCAAGGAACTGGGCATGAAAGGGGCGCTGGCGCGCGCGCAAGAACTACTTGACCAGACCGAGGGCGGGTGGATGCCGCAGCAGTTCGAGAACCCTGCCAACATCGATGTTCACGCGCGCACTACTGCGCAGGAAATCCTCGCCGACTTTGCCGATGCTCCGCTGGCGATGCTGATCACCGGGGTTGGCACCGGCGGCCACCTGACCGCCTGCGCCGAAGTGCTCAAGAAAAGCTGGAGCGGGCTCAAGGCCTATGCGGTCGAACCGACGCTGTCGCCGGTCATTTCGGGCGGACAGCCCGGCCCGCACCCGATCCAGGGCATCGGCGCCGGGTTCATCCCCGCCAACCTCCACACCCAGGCGATCGACGGGGCGATCCAGGTCGCGCCCGAAGATGCCAAGGAAATGGCCCGCCGCTGCGCCCGCGAGGAAGGGCTGCTGGTCGGCATTTCCAGCGGCGCGACGCTGCAGGCGATCAAGCAGAAATGCGCCGAGCTAGAGGCCGGCACGCGCGTGCTCGGCTTCAACTACGACACCGGTGAACGCTATTTGTCGGTGCCCGATTTCCTGCCGACAGAATGAGTGGATTGCAGCGAATCGACTATGCCGACGGCGGCGTTGCGCTGACCGGCCATGTCGCCCGGCCAGCAGGCACACCGCGCGCTGCCGTGCTGGTGTTCCCGACGATCATGAATCCGACCGCCTCGGTCGAGCACAAGGCGCAGGCGCTGGCGGATGCCGGCTACCTGGCGCTGATCGCCGACTTCTACGGCAAGCAACCGGCCGACTTCGACGAATCGCGCAGTTTCGCCGCCGAGATCAGGCCCGATCCGCAGACTTATCGCCGCCGCCTCAAGGCCGCGCTCAAGGCGCTTGCCGAGTTGCCCGAAGCGTACGGGTTGCCCATCGCCGCGATCGGCTTCTGCATGGGCGGTCAGGCGGCGCTCGAGCTGGCCCGCGACGGCGCGCCGCTGCTTGCCGCGGTCAGCTTCCACGGGCTGCTCGACACCGGCCTTCCCGCCGAGCCCGGCGGTATCACCGCGCGCATCCTGGTCTGCCACGGCGACGCCGACCCGATGGTCCCGCGCAGCCAGGTGCTTGCCTTCTGGGAGGAGATGGACGCGGCGGGGGCCGACTGGCACTTCCACAGCTACAGCCAGGTCAAGCACGGCTTCACCAACCCCGCCTCGCCCGCGGGCAACCCAGCCGTGGCTTACGACGCCAGCGCGGACGGCCAGAGCTGGGCGGCGATGCTGGCCCTGTTCGACGAGGTTCTGGCGGCCTAGCCGCGCGCGAAGGCCTCGGCCGGGAGCGCCATCAGCGTATCCGGCCCGGCCTCGACCTGGCGGCGCAGCGTAGAGGCTTGCGGCAAGGCGCGCTCGGCATAGTGGCGCGCGGTCACCAGCTTGGCGGCCGCCAGCGGGTCGTCGGGATGCGCCAGCGCCGACCCAGCGAGCCGCAGCCACATCCACCCGATCGCCAGCACCCCGATTAATTGCATAAATTGGTATGAGCCCGCGCCGAGTGCATTCGCATCCGCCTTGCCCGCCGCCATCAGCACCAGCGCCGCCTCGCGCGCCTCGTGCATCGCTTCGCGCATCGGAGCGCTGAGGAAATGGAGCTCGTCGGAAGCGCCTTCGCATTCGCGTTCGACCAGCGCGATGAAGCATTCCGCGACCTGCCCGCCGTCGCGCGCGAGCTTGCGCGCCGCCAAATCGAGCGCCTGGACGCCGTTGGCCCCTTCGTAAAGCATCGCCGCCCGCGCATCGCGGACGATCTGCTCCATGCCCCATTCGGCGATGTAGCCGTGCCCGCCGAATAGTTGCTGCATCGCCACCGCGGTTTCGAACCCGCGGTCGGTGCCGTAAGCCTTGAGCACCGGGGTGAGGAAGCCGACTAGCGCGTCGGCCGCCGTGCGCCCGGCCTCGCTCTCGGCGGTGTGCGACACGTCGATCTGCAGCGCAGTCCACAGCACCAGCGCGCGGAACCCCTCGGTGAAGGCGCGCGCGTCCATCAACAGGCGGCGCACGTCGGGATGGACGATCAGCGGATCGGCCGGCTCGGCACTGCCCGGAGCGCGCCCTTGCCTGCGTTCGAGGGCGTAAGCGGCGCCGTTCTGGTAAGCGAGTTCGGCCTGGGCCAGGCCCTGATTGCCGCAACTGAGCCGCGCAGCGTTCATCATGATGAACATCGCCGCCAGCCCGGCGTTCTCCTCGCCGATCAGCCACCCGGCCGCGCCGTCGAAGTTCATCACGCACGTGGCGCTGCCGCGGATGCCCATCTTGTGCTCGATGGCGCCGCACGTCGCCGGGTTGCGGCTCCCGTCGGGCAACATCTTCGGGACCAGGAACAGCGAGATCCCGCGCGAGCCGGCGGGGGCGCTCGGCACTTTCGCCAGCACCAAGTGGACGATGTTGCCAGTCAGGTCATGCTCGCCGCCCGAGCAGAAGATTTTCTCGCCGGTGATCGCGTA
>JBDSDC010000099.1:0-20567 GCA_039920725.1 Croceibacterium sp.
ATCACCACCACGTTGGATCGCGCTTCCAGCCCGTCCATCAGGGTCAAGAGCTGCGCGACGAGGCGCTCGAGGTGATCCGGCTCGACGGCCTGCAGCGCCTCAACGCCGACACCTCGCCGGGCGAGCACGTCAAGATCCGCCGGGCCGAATCGCGGCCGGCCACCCGCGTGGTGTTCGCGCCCGCTCAGCGCGAGATGCGGCTGCAGGGGCCGACCGAAGCGCTCAAGAAAGTGTTCTTTCGCCGGCCGCTGGTCGCAGGCGACCTGGTCGCCACCAGCGGGCAGCAGCCGGTGCAAAACGTGCCGCCCGAGGTCAGCCGGATGTTCAACCAGCCGGCTTACGCGCTGACCGAAATCCGCCTGCAAGTCATCTCGACGGTGCCCAAGGGCATCGTCCACATCGATGAAACCACCGAGGTCGAGCTGCGCGCCGAGTTCGAGGAGCCGCGCGACGGCAAGGGCGCGATCAACTATGACGACGTCGGCGGGATGGACGAAACCATCCGCGCGCTGCGCGAAATGGTCGAACTGCCGCTGCGCTATCCCGAGCTGTTCACCCGCCTGGGCGTCGATCCGCCCAAGGGCGTGCTGCTGCACGGCCCGCCGGGCACCGGCAAGACCCGCCTGGCGCAAGCGGTCGCCAACGAAAGCGATGCCGAGTTCTTCACCATCAACGGTCCCGAGATCATGGGCTCCGCCTATGGCGAGAGCGAGCGGCGGCTGCGCGAGGTGTTCGAGGAGGCCGAGCGGGCGGCCCCGGCGATCATCTTCATCGACGAGATCGATTCGATCGCTCCCAAGCGCCAGAATGTCACCGGCGAGGCCGAAAAGCGCCTCGTCGCCCAGCTCCTCACGTTGATGGACGGCTTGCAGGCCCGCGCCAACCTGGTGGTGATCGCGGCCACCAACCGCCCCGATGCGATCGACGAGGCGCTCCGCCGGCCCGGCCGCTTCGACCGCGAGATCATCATCGGCGTGCCCGACGAACAGGGCCGGCGCGAGATCCTCTCGATCCACACCCGCGGCATGCCGCTGGGCAAGGAAGTCGACCTGACCGAGCTGGCGCGCAGCACGCACGGCTTCGTCGGCGCGGACCTGGCCGCGTTGGCGCGCGAGGCGGCGATCGAGGCGGTCCGCCGGATCATGCCCAAGATCGATCTCGAGGCGCGCACGATCCCCGCCGAAGTGCTCGCATCGCTGGTGGTCGAAAAGTCCGACTTCCTCGAAGCTTTGAAGCGCGTGCAGCCGAGCGCGATGCGCGAGGTCATGGTCCAGGCGCCCACCGTCGGCTGGGCCGACATCGGCGGGATCGACGCCGCGGCCGAGAAGCTGCGCGAAGGGATCGAGCTGCCGATCAAGAACCGCGCGGCGTTCGACCGGCTGGGCATCCGCCCGGCCAAAGGTTTCCTGCTGTTTGGCCCGCCCGGCACCGGCAAGACCCTGCTGGCCAAGGCCGTGGCGAAGGAATCGGAAGCCAACTTCATCTCGATGAAAAGCTCTGACTTGCTGTCCAAGTGGTACGGCGAGAGCGAGCAGCAGATCAGCCGCATGTTCGCGCGCGCGCGCCAGGTGGCGCCGTGCGTGATCTTCATCGACGAGATCGACAGCCTGGTGCCGGCGCGCGGCAGCGGAATCGGCGAACCGCAAGTGACCAGCCGCGTGGTCAATACTTTCCTGGCCGAGATGGACGGGATGGAGGACCTCAATTCGATCGTCGTGATCGGCGCCACCAACCGCCCGATGCTGGTCGATCCGGCGCTGCTGCGCCCGGGCCGTTTCGACGAGCTGATCTATGTCGGCGCGCCCGACCAGGCGGGACGCGAGCACATCCTCAAGATCCACACCCGCAATATGCCGCTGGCCAAGAATGTCGACCTGGCGGGCCTCGCCGCCAAGACCGATCGCTATACCGGGGCCGATCTGGAGGACATCGTGCGCCGCGCGGGCCTCGCCGCGATCCGCCGCGACGGGCTAAACACCAAGACCGTCACCGCGCCCGACTTCGCCGCGGCGCTGGCCGACAGCCGCCCGACGGTGACCGAGGAAATGGAAGCCGAATACGGCTCGATGCGCGCCGAGCTGAAACGCCGCGCGATGGAAGTGCGCCCGATCGGGTTCATCCACGAAGGCATGCTCGCCTCGACCCGGCCGAACAAGTTCGGCTGACCCGCGGCGAAAAGGCGCGGCTCTGCGAATGTCAGGCCGTCAGTTTCGATTGCGCGTGCGGCACAGGACCATCGTCCACGGCAAAGGGCGGCGCACGGCGATTATGTCGAAGCGGGCGGCAATCAGTTTCCGAAACCCTGCCGCGCTCCAGTGCTGAAGGTGTCCTGGCGTATTGCCGAGGTCGGGCAGGTATTTGCCTCGCGCCAGGTTGAGGATTCGCCAGAGCGGCTCTCGCGGGGCGCTGAAGATAAAGTAGTTGGCCGTCTGCGCAGCGATCATGTCAAGCGCGCGGCGCGGCTCGGGCAAATGCTCGAGCACCTCGCAGCAGACGATGAGGTCGGCCGATATCTCGCCCGGGGTCATGGTGTAGAGACTGCGCACGGCAAACCGCGGCCCGAAGTTCGCGGCCGCGGCGCTGGCGTTTGCCTGTGTCACAACTTCGGCTTCCAGATCGAACCCGCTGGCCTGAATGTCACGACGTAGCAGCCGCAGCGACAGCTCACCTTCGCCGCAGCCGATCTCGTAGGCATCGGCAGGTGCGGCGAGAGCCACCAAGTCGTCGAAGGCGGTCAGAAATCCGCTCATCAACCGGCGCGCGATCGGATTGCGGGTATGGTATTTATCATAGGCGTTGCCGCCCAGATTGCCGTAATCGGCGACGCCAAGGGCCGCTGCCGAAGCGTCAGGCATTGCCGATAACTTGTCAGGGCCTGCTGCCATGCGCCCGGCCATGGCGGAACCGCTCTGGCCGATCAAGGCCGGCCCCGCTTGCCAGATTTCATTGGACAGGCCGGTTTGCCGAGCGATAGCGGATCGTGCCGTGAAGGGGGTGTCGCGCGATCATGACGGCGAGTGACGGCAGCGCTCACAATGCCCTGCGGGATGCGCTTGCCGCCCGCGCCTTGGGCGAGATCCCCCGGATCCTGACCTTGCAGGACCGGACCCCGGTCAGCGCCACTTATGGCTGTTTCGACCGGGCTTATTGGCATTACCGGATCGCCGACTTCCCCAGCGGCATGGCGCAAAAGCTGGTGCTGCCGCTCGCTCTGGTGTGGGCGCTCGACCTGCCGGCTAACCCCTATCGTGGGAGCGGCGAGATCCGCTCAGCGGTCGAAGCGGGTATCCGCTTTGCCGCGCGATCGGCCCATGCCGATGGCTCGTGCGACGATTACTATCCGTTCGAGCGGGCGGCGGGCGCCGCCGCCTTCTCGCTGCTCGCGTGCCTCGACGCCGCAGAGGCCATCGGGCTCACCGGAGATGACGAAATCGATGCATTTTTCGTGCTCCGAGCCGGGTGGCTGGCAGCGCACGAGGAAAGCGGACGTCTTGCCAACCACGAGGCGTTGATCTGCGCCAGCCTCGCCCGGATGGTCGAGCGGTTTGGCGCGCAGTGGGAAGCACCGCTGCGCCGACGCCTTGGGCGATTATTGTCGTGGCAAAGCACCGAAGGGTGGTTCGACGAATACGGCGGGGCCGATCCCGGATACCTGACGCTCACCGTGGCGCAGCTGGCGGACCTGGACCGGCGGCGGCCCGATCTGGCGCTGCGGCCCGCCATCACTTCCGCGGTCGGCTTCGTCCACACGGTGCTCCATCCGGATGGCACTTTGGGAGGCGAATATGCCAGCCGCGCGACGGTGAATTACTTTCCGCACGGGTTGGAGACCGCCGGCTGCTGGTTACCGCTGGCGCTGGCGGTGAACGATCGTGCGCTCCCGCGCTTCGCCGATGCGGCGATCTCCGACGACCGCCTGTTCGGTCATCTTCTCACCAGCTGGCTGCTCACCTGGCGCGAGTGGCAGGTGGACCGCCCTGGCCCCGCACCGCTGCCGACCCGCACAACGACCTACCCCGACGCGCGCCTGCTGGTGCAAGTACGCGGCGAGCGCAGGCTCTACCTCGGTTGGGGGCGGGGCGGGGCATTCCGGCTGTTCGACGGCGAACGGCTTACCCTGGCCGACACCGGGCCGACGCTGGCCCTTTCGGGCAGCGGAGTGGCGGTGACTCACCTCGAAGGCGAGCAAGACGTCGAGCTGACCGAGGACCACATCGCTATCGCCGGCGCGATGGCGCTCGCAAAGACGACCCTGCTGACTCCTGCAAGATCGGTGGCGCTGCGGATTGCCATGCTGACGCTGGGCCGGTTCTTTCCCGATCTGGTCAGGCGCGCGCTCCAGCGGTTGCTGGTCACCGGCCGCAGCGATGCTCCGTTCCGGTTCCGCCGCGAACTGAGCTGGGAGGGTAGGGTGCTGGTGATCCGCGACGAGGTCATCCCGATGCGCGGGTGGCCCGCGGTCCGCCGGGCGGGGATCGGCGGGTTTCAGAGCTCGCTGACCACGGCCATCGCACGGGTGTGGCAGCCGCAGCAGTTCCAGCCGTGGCTCGATCTTACAGAGCGGGTTGCCGGCTTGAAGGACACCGCGCCGCTGGTGGTGGAACGCCGAATCGACTGACCGTCAGTGCGCCGCGTCCCATGACGGCCCGTGACCGATCTCGATGGCGAGCGGCACGTCGAGCGAAACCATCGGGTGCGCGGCGTCGGCCATCACGCGCTCGATCACCGGGCGGGCAGCGGCGACATCGCCTGCGGGCAGCTCGAACACCAGTTCGTCGTGCACCTGCAGCAGCATTCGCACATGGCCGAGCCCAGCATCGGCGAGCGCGGCGGGCATGCGCGCCATCGCGCGCTTGATGATATCGGCGCTGGTGCCCTGGATCGGAGCGTTGATCGCTGCCCGCTCGCTCCCCTGCCGCTCGTTGGGATTGCGCGAGCTGATCCGCGGGAACCAGGTCTTGCGGCCGAACAGTGTCTCCGAATAGCCGCGCTCGCGCACGCTTTCGAGCGTGTGGACGATGTAGCGCTGAATCCCGGGGAAGCGCTCGAAATAGCGGTCGATGATCGCCTGCGCCTCGTCCGCCTCGATTCCCAGGCGGGTGCCCAGACCCCACCGGCTGATGCCGTAGAGGATCGCGAAGTTGACCGTCTTGGCGCGCGCGCGGGTATCGCGGTCGACGGTCCCGAACATCTCCCGCGCGGTGCGCGAATGGATGTCCTCGCCCGCCGCGAACGCCTCCTTGAGCGGCGGTACGTCGGCCATGTGCGCGGCGAGCCGCAGTTCGATCTGCGAGTAGTCGGCGGCGAGCAGCACGTTTGGATTGGAAGGGTCTGGGCCCGGCTCGGCCACGAACGCCTCGCGGATGCGCCGGCCGATCGCGGTGCGGATGGGGATGTTTTGGAGGTTCGGGTCGGTCGAGCTGAGCCGCCCGGTCTGCGCGCCGACCAGCGAGTAGCAAGTGTGCACCCGGCCGGTCTCCGGGTTGATCGCCGCCTGTAGCGCATCGGTGTAGGTGCTCTTGAGCTTGGCGTGCTGGCGCCAGTCGAGCACCATCCTGGCGACCGGGGCGCCCTGGTTGGCGAGCCCTTCGAGGATCGCCTGGTCGGTCGAGAACTGTCCACTCTTGCCCTTGCGGCCGCCCTTGTAGCCCATCTTGTTGAACAGCACTTCGCCCAGCTGCACTGGGCTGCCGATCGTGAACTCGGTCCCGCAGCAATCCCAGATCTCGCGCTCGATGCGGGCGATTTCCTTCGAGAACTCCTCCGACAATCCCGCCAGCGCCTGGCGGTCGACCTTGATCCCGTGCCGCTCCATCTGCGCCACGACCGGGATCAGCGGCCGGTCGACCCGCTCGTACACGCGGGTGCCATGCTCGAGCGCCAGGCGGGGCTTGAGCGCCTTGTGCAGCCGCCAGGTCACATCGGCATCTTCGGCGGCGTACTCAGTCGCGCGGGCGAGCGGCACTTCGCCGAACGGGATCGACTTCTTGCCGCTGCCGCAGATGTCCTTGAAGGTTAGCGTGGTGTGGCCGAGGTGGCGCTGGCTCAGCTCGTCCATCCCGTGCCCGCCGCCAATGCCTTCTTCGGAGCGGCCGGCGTCGAGATCGAAGCTGATCACCATCGTATCGTCGACCGGCGCCAGCTCGATCCCGGCACAGCGGGCGAGGATGTTGATGTCGTACTTCACGTTCTGCCCGACCTTGAGCACGGCATCGCTTTCGAGCAGCGGCTTCAAGGCGGAGAGCGCCGCCTGGCGCTCAATCTGCACCGGCTTTTCGGCGAACATGTCGCTGCCGCCGTGGCCCAGCGGGATGTAGCAGGCGTCGTTGGGCCCGAGCGCGAGGCTCACTCCGGTCAATTCGGCGCGCATCGCGTCGAGATTGCTGGTCTCGGTGTCGATCGCGACCAGCCGCGCGGCGAACGCCCGCGCAATCCAGTGCTCGAGCCGCTCGAGCGTCTGCACGCATTCGTAGGCCGAGCGGTCGAGCGGCGACATATCGGCGGGCGGCTGGCAGTTCCCTCCGGGCGAGGCGGGCGCGCCGGCGGTATCCTGCGTTGCCGGATTGAGCTGGGTCGGCCGGTCGGGACTGCCGCGCCCGTCGCCGAGCCGCTTGAGCAGACTGGTGAATCCATGCGCCTCGAGGAACGCGGCGAGCGGTTCGGTCGGCGTCGGCTTGAGCGCGAAGTCGTCGATCGGAATCGGCAGCTCGCAGTCTTCCTTCAGCTGCACCAGCACCCGGCTGAGCTCGGCCATCGCGCGTCCCTCGATCAGCCGGTCGCGCAGCTTGCCCGGCTTCATTTCGGGCGCGGCGTCGAGCGCGCCGGTGAGGTTGCCGTGGTCCTGGATCAGCTTGCTGGCGGTCTTCGGGCCGATCCCGAAGATGCCCGGCACATTGTCGACGCTGTCGCCCATCAGCGCCAGCACGTCCCCGACCAGCTCGGGCGGGACGCCGAACTTCTCGATCACTTCGGGGATGTCGATGCGCTGGTTCTTCATCGTGTCGAGCATGTCGATGCAGCCGCCTTCCACCCCGTCGTGCGGTTCGGCGCAGCGGCCGACGAGCTGCATCAGATCCTTGTCGGAGCTGACGATGGTCACGTCCCATCCGCGCCGGGTTGCTTCGCGCGCGTAAGAGGCGATCAGGTCGTCGGCCTCGAGATCGTCTTCCTCGATACACGCCAGGCTGAACGCGCGGGTGGCGTCGCGGATCAGCGGGAATTGCGGCACCAAGTCCTCCGGCGGAGGCGGGCGATTGGCCTTGTACTGGTCGTAGAGCGCGTTCCTGAAGCTGGTCGAGCCCTTGTCGAGGATCACCGCCAGGTGGGTCGGGCCGTCGGCCTTGTCGAGATCGTCGGCCAGCTTCCACAGCATCGTGGTGTAGCCGTAGACCGCGCCCACCGGCACGCCGTGCGGGTTGGTCAGCGGCGGCAGGCGGTGATAGGCCCGGAAAATGTAGGCCGAGCCGTCGACCAGGTAGAGATGCTGTTTGTCGGGCATGGCGCGGTGCTAGCAAGCCGGTGGCCGGTGCGCCACGCCCAAACCCGTCGCGCTTGACCTTGCCACAATGCTGCCACTATTCCTGTGTCGGAAGTCGCCCGATGGCGGCTTTAGCACCGGCCGTCCGGCCGGGGCCACGTTGCCGCAGATCAAGGAACGAAGTTCATGCGCAAGATCATTTTCGCCGCCGCCGTCGCGACCGGCGCACTGTCGCTGGCCGCCTGCTCGCAGCAGACCGAAAAAAAGACCGGTGAAGCGATGGATTCGGCCGCCGCCGATGCCCAGGCCAATGCCGATTCGGCCGGTGAGACCGTCGATAGCGCCGCCACCGCGGCCGGCGACGCGGTCAAGGGCGTTGCGGACACCGCCGCGAAAGCCGCGACCGACGCCAAGAATGCCGCCGAAGCCGACATCCAGGGCGAGAGCACGACTAAAGCCGCCGCTGACTGACGCGCAAGCGCTCAGCTTGCAAACGACGAAGGGCGCGGCCGCGAGGCCGCGCCCTTTTCGCTGCCCATCAAAAACTTTATTGCTGCGCGACCGCGTAGCTGGCGCTGGCGTATTGGCGACTGGTCGGGGGTGACAGGTAACCGTCGTAAATCGCGCGGGCGAGCGTGGCGATCTTGGCGTCGCGGCTGGCTTTGCCGCCCTGGCCGGTGACGTAGATCGCCACCGCGATCGAATGCCCGTCCGGACCGGTGACGACGCCGATGTCGCTGGCGGTGTTGCTGAGGGTGCCGGTCTTGTGCGCGACCATCACTTCATCGGGCATTCCGCCCTTGATCCGGCTCTTGCCCGTCCGGCAGCGTTCCATCGCGCCGACAATCGTCGCGCGACTGGCCTGGGTCAGCCATTTGCCCTGATAGATGCCGCCGACCAGCTGGACCATCGCGCGCGGGGTGGCGCTGTCGCGGATGTCGATCCGCACCGCGGGATCGATCTCGCCATCGTCGCGCACCAGCGTGGCGATGTCGCGCGTGAGGTTGAAATCCATCACGCCGGCGCGGCGCGTCCAGTCGTTGACCGCGGCCGGCCCGCCGACCGCCGCGAGCAGCGCATCGGTCGCCTGGTTGGAGCTGCGCGTGATCATCAGTTCGATCAAGTCGCGCGCCGGGAGGTAGGATCCGGCGCGAGTTGGCGCGATGGCACTGGAGAGCGGCTTGGACGGTATCGGCTGGCGCAGTGGAAACCGTGTGTCGAGCGTCCACCGCCCGCGTTCGACGCCGTCCATGAAAGTTGCGGCGATGGCGACCTTGCTGGTGCTGGCCATCGGGAATCGCTGATCGCCCAGGATCGCGACTTCCTGGCCAGTGACCAGATCGATGGCGGCCACGCCGATCCGGCCGTGCGCTCCGCTCGCCAGCTCGGCCAGCTGCCGTTCGAGCGCGGTGTTGTACGACGGCGTGAATTCGCGCGGCGCGCGTACTTGCGTGCCGAACGCCGAATCGAATTGCGTTTCGAGCGTGCCGTCGCGCGCCTGGACCGGAGCGATCGTGGCAAAGGCCAGCGCAAGCGCGGTCGCGAGTCGTCCAAGCAATCCCGTCTTCATGAAGCCAAGCTACCCCCGTGAACCTTGTCAAAATCTTAACCACGGAACGGGGGCCGGCAAAGGATTCGCGACGAACCGACTCCTCAGGGCGGCCAGCCGAGGAATCCGCCGGGAACCAGCAAGTTATCCGGGCTTTCGGAAGCGTAATGCGAACTGGTCGGTCTTGCCGCGAATCTCTGGGGCGAAGACGTTGGCGGTGCGCGGATCGTCGGGCCGCGCGTAAAGCGTATCTTCGGCCTCGAGCTTGAACCCTGCGGCCGTGACCGCGGCGATGGCGGCTTGCTTGTCGATCCGGTGGAGACTGTTGGCGGCGCTCGTGCCGGTGCCCGGTGCGGCGCTGTGATCGACCACCACCAGCGTGCCCCCGGGCTTGATCGCGGCATAAAGCGCCGCGATCGCCCGCGCGCCGGTCCCCTGCGGCATCGCGCCGATGTACAAGTCGTGGAGGTTCTGCACGGTGATCACGGTATCGAGCGGCTCGGGAAACGGCGGCGCGGCGACGGGCCCGCGCAGCGGCACGACATTGGCGCGCCCCGCGGCCGCCGCGTCCTGCTCGGTGGCATAGGCGGGGCGGAAGCCGATGAACTCGCTCGGCTGGAACGCATAGACCCGTCCCGCCGGGCCCACCAGGTTCGACAGGATCCGCGTCCAGTACCCCCCGCCCATGATGTAATCGCCAACCTTCTCGCCCGGGGCAACTTGCGCGAAAGCCAGCAGCTTGGCCGGATAGCGCGCGGGATCGCGGTCGCGGTCGGCAGCCGGTCGCTGAGGGTCGCCGAGCGCCGCCTGGTAATCGAGCGGCGCGTTGATCGCGGCCGGGCCCGCCGGGACGCAAGCCCCCAAGGCGATTGCGATGATCGACGCGAACAGCCGGCGCATACTCTCTCTCCCCCTGCTTTTCTTAGCTTCTATCAGGCGATCAGGATCGCGACAGCCCCCAGCGCGAGGGCTCCCGCCAGCCAGCGGCTGAGGCGCCAGGCGGGCGGCGCCAGTTTCTCCGCGAAGACCACCGCCGCCAGCAGCGCGACCCACGCCAGGTTCATCACCCCGCCGACGAACAGCAGCAGCATGAGGCTCCAGCAGCAGCCGAGGCAGTAGAGCCCGTGGCGCAGGCCCAGGCGGACCGCGCCCGCCGCACCCGGGCGCCAGTAGCGCATCACGAATGCAATCGGCGACTGGCAGTGGTCGAGGCAGGCGCGCTTGGCCGCGGTCAATTGCCACCACGCGGTCAGCAGCAGCACGGCGGCAACGGGTATCCGCTCGCCGATCGCGAGCGAAGCCGCCGGCAGCAGCCCGGCGCCGACAAGGGCGGCCTGCGCCAAGGCCGCGAGCACCGAGAACGCCGCCCACACGGCAACATAGCACAGCACGAACAGCGCATGGTCGCGCGCCCGCGCGGCGGGCGTGCCGCGGTCCAGCCGCGCATGGAGCAGGATCATCGGCGCGGCCGAGGGCAGCATCATCGCCACCATCATCAGCGCCCACATCGCGAAAGTCGCCAGCAGGTAGCCGCCCGACCACGGGTGCGGCGCCATGACCATGCCGGGCATGTCGGTCGCGGCGTCCATCGCCATCGGATGGGCGATCAGCCAGGCCCAGGCGAGCGCGACAGCCGCGCCCAGGGCGGCGGCCGAGAGTACGACGGGCCGGGACAACAGCCGCGCGAGCGGCACCGCCTCAGGCAGCGGCGTGGACGACACCGCTTCCGGTCAGGTGCAAGTGGGCGAACTGGGCGTGCGAATCGGACAGCTGGACATCGACCGGCCCTTCGGTCGAGGCCCACCCGCGGCCGACCTCGCAGGTCTCGTACTCGAAGCCCTGCGGCAGATTGATTCGCGCGCGGTGCTCCTCGCCGGTGACCGGGTTGGCGATCGGCTCGCCGCGCGCGTCGATCCACCCCGGCACCTTGAGCGTCGCGCGGCGGCCGTCGACGTCGACCCGCAGGTCGATCGCGGCGAACACCGGCTGTTCGACTTTGCCGTAAGTGGTTGCGAATACCTGGAAGAATGTCGCGCCAGGCACCGTGTCGAGCCCGCTCATGATCCGCAGCAGCGCTTCGCGTTGCGCCGGGTTCGCGTTCTCATCGACGATCGGCACCACGTGTCCGTTGCCCTCGTGTATCGGCCCCGGCCAGGCGACGATCATGCCGACCCGCGTTCCCGCCAGATCGGTCTCGCCGTGGCGGCCCTCCTCGATCGCGAGCGCGGCGACCGCCTGGCAATTGCCGTGCGTCGGCAGCGCGTTGAACTGGCACGGGCAGCCGTAGGCGCAGTTGCAGTGGACGAATTCGCGCGCCTTGATGAACCACTTGGTGGAATCGGGATCGGACATACAAGCTCTCCTGCGAAACCGTGCGCACGATAAGGCCAACCGCGGCAAGGCGCTAGACCCCGAACGGATAGGTCTCGGGCAGTCCGTGACCCGGCTCGGGCGGGCCGAGCGCGGTATGCGTGCCGAAACCGATCAGCGCGGCTTTGCTGCCGCAGCGCTCGCGCACCCGCTGGCCGCAGGGTCGGGCAGCGGCTCGGCGGCTTCGGCGATGCACTGGGCCAAGGTCAGCTCGCGCGCGGGCTTGTGGCTGCTCGCCGCGCGGTTGCCCTCTTCCCAACGGCCGTGGGCGCCGACTAGCGGCACGAAACGAACCCCGCCCAGGTCATCCTCGTTCCAGGTTTCCTCGCCGGTGCGGGTGACGCACCGCAGCGACTGGAGGCTCTCCCCGCCGACCGGGACCACCAGCCGCCCGCCGACCTTGAGCTGGCGCTTGAGCGGCTCGGGTACTTTGTCGCCGCCCGCCGCTACCAGGATCGCGTCAAACGGCGCTTTGTCGGGCAAACCGCCGCTGCCGTCGCCGGCGATCACCGCGACATTGTCGTAACCGAGGTCGAGCAGCCGCTGCTGGGCGGACAGGGCCAGAGCGGCGTGCCGCTCGATCGCATAGACCTCCCCCGCGATCCGGCTGATCACCGCCGCGGCGTAGCCCGAGCCCGCGCCGACCTCGAGCACCCGGTCGCCCGGCGAAATGTCGGCCGCCTCGATCATCAGCGCGACGATGTACGGCTGGCTGATGGTCTGCCCGTCGCCGATCGGCAGCGGGCCGTCCTCGTAAGCGAATTCGGCCATGCGCCCCGGCACGAACCGCTCGCGCGGGACTTCGCGCATCGCGGCCAGGACGCGGCCGTTGCCGATCCCGCGCGGCTTGATCTGGCGCTCGACCATCTGCGCTCGGCGTTCGGCGGGATCGGCCGTCCGCGGCCTCCACAACTTGCGCAGCACGGCTCAGCCCACCAGCGCCTCGGCCTGGTCGAGCGTGTTCTTGAAGCTGGCGACCAGCGCGCGGTAGGGCGCGGGGCTGGCCATATCGAGCCCCGCGCGCCGCAGGATCTCGACCGGATAGTCCGAGCCGCCCGCCTTGAGCACCGACAGGTAGTTGTCGCGCTCCTTGGCGCCGCCCTTGAGGATCGCCTGCGCGAAGTACACCGCGGCGGAAACGCAGGTGGCGTACTGGTAGACGTAGAACGAGTTGTAGAAGTGCGGGATGTAGGCCCATTCATTGGAATAGGCCGGCGCGATGATCATGTTCGGGCCGTGATAATGGCGCAGCAGCTCGCCATAGACATCGGTAAACTTCTTGCCTGACAGGCCCTCGCCCGCCTCGGCCATGTCGTGGGCCTTGAGCTCGAATTCGGCGAACATCGTCTGGCGATAGAACGTCCCCCGGATCTGCTCCATCTGCTGGCCGAGATAGAACAGTTTCTCCTGCTTGGTCTTGGCCTGCGCCAGCATGTGCTCGAACAGCAGCTGCTCGTTCAGGGTGGAGGCGATCTCGGCCAGGAAGATCGGATAGTCCGACTTCTCGTAAGGCTGGCTGGCGTTGGCCAGCAGCGAGTGCATCGCGTGGCCCCATTCGTGCGCGTAAGTCGTCAGCCCGTCGTACTTGTCGGACAGGTTGAGCAGCAGGAACGGGTGCACGTCGTAGGCGCCCGGGTTCATGTAGGCACCGGGTGCCTTGCCCGGCCGCGGGCGCGGGTCCATCCACTTCGCCGCGGTCGACTTGCCGAATATCGCCCCATAGTCCGGGCCCAGCGGCTTGACTGCGTCCAGCACCGTCGTGCGCATCTGGTCGAGCGTATAGCCGCGGTCGAGCGAGACCAGCGGCGGGTAGATATCGTAGTAGCCGATGTCGGGCAGCCCGAGGATCTTGCGGCGCAGCTCGAAATAGCGGTGCAACTGCGGCAGGCCGGCGTTGGCCTCGGCCACCAACGTGCGATAGACCGTTTCGGGGACATTGTTGGCCGACAGCGCGGCGGCCAGCGAGGTCGGGTACTTGCGCGCCTTGGCGACGAAGATGTCATCCTTGACCTTGGCGTTGTAAGTCGCGCCGAACGAGTTCTGGAATTGGCCGTGCTCGGTCCAGAAGGCATCGAACACCGCCTTGCGGTCGGCCCGGTTGGGTGCGTCGCGGTTGAGCGTATAGCCTTGCGAATCTAGCCGCACGCTGGCGCCGGTCGACAGCTTGATGGTCGGCCACGGAATGTCCGACGAACGGAGCTGGTCGGCGATGTCGCCCGGCGCCTCCAGCGGGGTGCTGGCGCTGGCGAGAATGCCTTCGCCCTCGGGCGAGAGGGTGTGCTCGGCCTGGCGCACGATGTTGGCGAGGTAGAAGTCGAACTTGCCCTTGAGCGCGGGATCGGCGGCGAGGAAACCGTCGATCCGGGGCTTGCCCAGCTGGAGCAGCTCGGGCGAGATCCACGCGGCCGCCTCGCCGAACGCGGTGTAGAGATCGAGTGCCTGGGCCTTGCGTTCCTGCGTTGCGGCCACTCGCACGTCCTCGTCGCCCTTGAGGCTGGCGTATGTATAGACGCGAGAGATGGTGCGCCCGAGATCGGACTGCATCTTGAGCGCGGCGCCCAGCGTCGCGGCGCTGTCGCCCAGGTGGCCCTTGTATTGGGCGAGCCCCGGCAGGGCCGCGAGCGCTTGCTTGCGCGCGGTGTCCCACGCGGCGTCGGTGGGATAGATCTCGGTCAGGTCCCACGCCGCGCCGCCGCTGCCGGCAGCCACGGCTTGCGCCCATGCGGGGAGGGACGCGGCCAGCGGCACGATGGCGGCCAAGGTCAGAAGGCGGCGACGATCGATTTCGAGCATGGTCTGGAGCCCACCGTAGCAGTCAGGAAGGTCGGTTGTGCGGATGCCGTGCGCCGGGGGCAAGCTGCCGCAAGTCGCTGGTCGAGCGGGGATAGCGTTTGGCGGAATGGTTGCAAATGAAAAGGGCCGGGGGATCGCTCCCCCGGCCCTTCGCAATGCGTTCGGTTGGTGCTGGCTTAGAAGCCCATGCCGCCCATGTCGGGCATGCCGCCGCCGCCGCCGCCGCCCATCGCCGGCTTGTCTTCCGGCAGCTCGCTGATCGCCGCTTCGGTGGTGATCAGCAGGCCGGCGACCGAGGCCGCATCCTGCAGCGCGATGCGCACGACCTTGGTCGGGTCGATCACGCCGGCGGTGACCAGGTTCTCGTACGTGTCGGTCTGGGCGTTGAAGCCCTGCGTCTCGTCGGCTTCGCGCAGCAGGTTGCCCGCCACCACCGCACCATCATGCCCGGCGTTTTCGGCGATCTGGCGGATCGGCGACTGGATCGCCTTGCGCACGATGTCGATCCCGCGGGTCTGGTCGTCGTTGGCGCCCTTGAGCCCATCGAGCGCCTTGGTGGCATAGAGCAACGCCGCGCCGCCGCCCGGGACGATGCCTTCCTCGACCGCGGCGCGGGTCGCGTGGAGCGCATCATCGACGCGGTCCTTACGTTCCTTGACCTCGATCTCGGACGAACCGCCAACCTTGATCACCGCGACGCCGCCGGCCAACTTGGCAAGACGCTCCTGGAGCTTCTCCTTGTCATAATCGCTGGTGGTGGTGTCGATCTGGGCGCGGATCTGCTCGACCCGGGCCTTGATGTCGTCGCTATCGCCGGCGCCATCGACGATCGTGGTGTTGTCCTTGTCGATGGTCACGCGCTTGGCTTCGCCGAGCATCGCCACGGTGACGTTCTCGAGCTTGATCCCGAGATCCTCGGAAATCATCTCGCCCTTGGTCAGGACCGCGACGTCCTGCAACATCGCCTTGCGGCGATCGCCGAAGCCGGGGGCCTTGACCGCCGCGACCTTGAGCCCGCCGCGCAGTTTGTTGACTACCAGCGTGGCCAAGGCTTCGCCTTCGATGTCCTCGGCGATGATCAGCAGCGGACGGCCCGACTGGACCACCGCTTCGAGGATCGGCAGCATCGCCTGCAGGTTCGACAGCTTCTTCTCGTGGATCAGGATGTACGGGTTTTCCAGCTCGACGACCATCTTCTCGGCATTGGTGACGAAGTAGGGGCTGAGATAGCCGCGGTCGAACTGCATGCCCTCGACCACCTCGAGCTCGAACTCGATGCCCTTGGCTTCCTCGACGGTGATCACGCCTTCCTTGCCGACTTTCTCCATCGCTTCGGCGATCTTCTCACCGACTTCGCGGTCGCCGTTGGCCGAGATGATCCCGACCTGGGCGATCTCGTGCGAGCCCGCGACTTCCTTGGAGCGCGCCTTGAGGTCTTCGACGACCTTGGCGACGGCGATGTCGATCCCGCGCTTGAGGTCCATCGGGTTGATCCCGGCGGCGACCGAGGTCATCCCCTCGCGCACGATGGCCTGGGCCAGAACGGTCGCGGTGGTGGTGCCGTCACCGGCCTGGTCGTTGGTCTTGCTGGCGACTTCGCGCAGCATCTGCGCGCCCATGTTCTCGAACTTGTCCTTGAGCTCGATCTCCTTGGCGACGGTGACGCCGTCCTTCGTGATGCGCGGCGCGCCATAGCTCTTGTCGAGCACGACGTTGCGGCCCTTGGGGCCGAGCGTGACCTTGACGGCGTTGGCGAGGATATCGACGCCCCTCATGATGCGTTCACGCGCATCGCGCGAGAATTTCACGTCCTTGGCAGCCATTGTATTTCTCCTGAATTTCGTGGGGGATGGAAAGCGCGCGGGAGGCGGCTAGGTCAGCCGACGATCCCCATGATGTCGCTTTCCTTCATGATCAGCAGGTCCTTGCCGTCGAGCTTGACCTCGGTGCCCGACCACTTGCCGAACAGGATGCGGTCGCCGGCCTTGACCTCGAGCGGATGGACCTCGCCCTGCTCGTTGCGGGCGCCGGTGCCGACGGCGATGACTTTGCCCTCGCTCGGCTTTTCCTGCGCGGTGTCGGGAATGATGATGCCGCCGGCGGTCTTCTGGTCGGCTTCGATGCGCTCGACGAGAACGCGGTCGTGCAACGGACGGAATGCCATGATTATGGACCTCTTCCAGTTTGATGGTTGATTGGCACTCTCGTCCGGAGAGTGCCAGCGGGGCGCATATGTGCAGCCGCGGCGGGCGCGTCAACCGTTGTCGGCGAGTTTTTTGGCTTAGCCGGGCACGAGGCCGAGGCGCGCGCGGCGTGCCCAGCGCTGCACCAACAGGAGCGCGACGACCACCAGCCCGGCGGCGAGCCCGATCCACACGCCGAGCCCTTCGAGCGGGGTGAAGAAGCCGAGCCCGATAGCGGTGCCGAGACCCGGGATCCAGTACCCAAACAGCGCCAGCGCCATCGGCACGCGCGTATCCTGAAGCCCGCGTAAATTGCCCGCGGCGACCGCCTGGAGCCCGTCGAACAGCTGGAAGCCCGCGGCCACCATCAGGAAACGCATCGCGAAATGGACGAGTTCGGCGTTCTGCGGCGCGGCGACATCGATGTAGATCCCCAGCACCAGGCGCGGGGCGAACAGCATGATCCCCGCGGTCAGCGCCATGAACCCCGAACCGAGCGCCAGCGCGGTCCACCCGGCGCGGCCGATCGCCGGAATGTCGCGCGCGCCGTAAAAATAGCCGACCCGGATTGTCGCCGCCTGGCCGAGGCCGAAAGGCACCTGGAAAGCGAGCGCGGCGACTTGCAGCGCGATCGTATGCCCCGCCAGCTGCGCCGGGCCGATCAGTCCCATCAGGAACGCCGCGCCGGAGAACAGGCCGGCTTCGGCAAGGATCGTCAGCGCCACCGGAACGCCTTTGCGCACCAATTCGGCCAGCCGCTGCCACTCCGGCCGCCACCAGTTGCCGAACAGCGCGTAGCGCCGCAGCCGCCGGTCGCGGCGGATCGCCGCGACATAGCAGGCGAGCGAGAACAGGGCGGTCAGCACCGTCGACAGCGCCGAGCCCCTTAAGCCGAGCGCCGGCAGGCCGAAATGGCCGAACACCAACGCATAGTTGGCGAGCGCCGAAACGCCGATCGCGAGCACCGCGATCAGGGTCGCGAAGATCGGCCGGCCGAGCGCCGACACGAAGCTCCTCAGCACGTTGGAAAACAGCATCAGCGGCATCGCCAACAGGATCACCCGCAGGAAATGGCCGGCGGCCTCGGCGATGGCCGGTTGCTGGCCGGTCAGCAGCAGGATCTCGCGGCCGAACGCGCACACGCTCATCCCCGCCAGGCTCAGCCCCCCGGCCAGCCACAGCGCCATGCGCACGCTGCGCCGGACTTCGCGCACCGCGTGGCGGCGGCGACCGAGCTCGGCCGAGACCAGCGCGGCGACCATTCCGGTCAGCCCGGAGAACATCCACGTCAGCAGGCCGAACAGCGAGACCGACAAGCTCGAGGCGGCCAGCGTGTCCTCGCCCAGCCGCGCGAGGAAGATCACGTCGATCGCATAGACCAGCATCTGCAGCAGGTTCGCCAGCGCCAGCGGCCCGGCAAGCTGCAGGGTGGCGAGAAGCTCGCTGCGCCAGGGGGAGGGAGATTCGTGCGCCATGAAGCCGGCCCGGATAGGCCGCGCGCCCCGCGGGCGGAAGGGCACTTCCGCTCGCGGCGATCCGGCGATAGAGGCGTGGTAAATCCAGTTGGGGAAGGCAAGACATGAATTTCGCTGCCAAAGGCGCCACTGCGCTCGTCCTGGTTGTCGCGCTTTCGGCATGCGGCGGCGGGTCCGAGCAAGCGGCCGATACTTCCGTCGACACGAGCTCGGCGATGAGCGCGGCGACGCCAGCGGCCAGCGCCGCGGCGACTCCGGCGCCGACCGCCAGCGCCGCGCCGACGCCCAGCGCCTCGGCCAGCGCGGCGCCGACCCCGAAGCCTACCCCTACGCCAAGCGCGAGCGCCAAGCCGGTTCCGGTTGCGGCCGTCAAACCGGCCGATTTCGCCCAGTGCAGCGCGTGCCACAGCACCGAACCGGGCAAGAACGGCATCGGTCCCTCGCTCGCCGGGATTTACGGCGACAAGGCTGGCACCGTGCCGGGCTACGACTTCAGCGATGCGATGAAGAGCTCGGGGCTGGTCTGGAACCAGGCCTCTCTCGACCGATACCTGACCGATCCCAAAGGCGTGGTGCCGGGCACCAAGATGGGCTTCCCGGGCCTCAAGGACGCCGCCAAGCGCCAGGCGGTGATCGCCTACCTGAAGTCGCTCTGATCCTTCAGGTGCGCGAAAGCATTGGCCGGGTAGCGCGCCCGGCGATGCGCTACCTGCTCGTTTCGGCCGCCCTCGCGGCGCTCGCCGCACCGTCCGCCGCTTCGGCGCAGGAGGTGTTCGCGGGCTTCTATGCGCACGGCGTCGACACGCCCTTCTCGCTGTCGACCGGAGAGGGCGGGGCGGATCTCGAGCTCGGCTACCGGTTCGCTCCGATCCAGGCGCTTGCGGCGATCGGCAAGCCTTCACCTTATGTCATCGGCTCGCTCAATACGGTCGGCGATACCTCGTTCGCCGGCGTCGGGATCAGCTGGAAGATCGGCAAAGGCCCGCTTTACGTGCGCCCGGGGGCCGGCCTGATCGTGCACGACGGGCCGAGCTTCCGGGTCGATCGCGCGAGCCGCACCGAAACCGATCTCGGCAGCCGCGTGCTGTTCGAGCCCGAACTGGCGCTCGGCTACCGGCTGACCGACAAAGTCGCGCTCGAGGCGAGCTGGGTCCACATCAGCGGCGCCCGGCTGTTCAACGCGGACCAGAACCCGGGGATCGACATGTGGGGCGCGCGGCTCAATTATCGGCTGTAGCTTCGTCCGAAAGGCGACAGCCTAAAAACGGCACTCCGACGTCCAAAGACTTATCGCTGGCTGTCAGGGAACGAAACCTTGAAGCAGGAGCTGCCGTCCGGCGAGCGCCCGGCGGTAAGCTCCCCGCCTAGCTGTTTCGCCAGCGAGCGCACCACCCGCATTCCCAAGCTTGTGCTCGCAGTGGCAGGGTCAAAATCTTGCGGCAGATTACGGCCTTCGTCGCACACGATCAACGAATGGCGCTGGTTTTCGACTTTATAGTGCACGTCGATCCGCCCCGCTCCGTGCTTGGCGGCGTTGGTCACCAGTTCGTTGACGATCAACCCGATCGGCTGAATCCAGTTGTTGGGCACATCGCCCGCTGCGCCTTCAACGCTGATCGACCGGTCAAGAACCGCCTCGAGCTCCTCACCAAGCCGCTCGAGAAAGGCGATGCACGATGTCGTCTCGGCATCACCGGTATAAAAATGGCGGTGGACCTGCGCGACGGCGGCGACCCGGTTGGCGGCGAGCTGCAAGTGAGAGGCCGCCTCGCCGATCTCGGGCGAACGCGCCTGCATGGTCAGCAGGCTCGATACGAACTGAAGGCTGTTCATGACCCGGTGGTCGATCTCCTTGGCCATCAGTTCGGCGCGCGAAACCGCGGCTCGCGCCGACAATCGCAGTTCCAATTGGTCGGTGACGACGGAGGCGAGATCCTTCAAATCCTCGATCTGCTCTTCGTCGATGGGCCGGGCCTTCTTGTCGATGATGCAAAGAGTGCCGAGATTGTGACCATCGCTCGTCGTCAACGGCACTCCTGCGTAAAAGCGCAGTCCGAAATCGCCCGCCACCAGCGGGTTGGCAAGCGATCGCGGATCGACGCTGGCATCGGTCAGAATGTGGGGGTCGCCCGACAGGATGGCCGACGCGCATAGCCCCGGATCGCGGCCGATCTCGGTTACGGGTAGCCCGTGGTGCGATTTGAACCAGATACGGTCTTCGTCGACGATGCTGATGATCGAGATCGGAACCCCGAAGCGTCGCGCCGCGAGCGCCGTGATGCGGTCGAACGCTCCGTCAGGAGGGGTGTCGAGGATGTCGTAGCGCCGCACCGCCGCCATTCGCCGCCGCTCTACATCTCGATCGATCGATTCGGCGGTCATCGGCATAATATCCGTATGGGACCGATAGTTATGACGAGATGGTCTCGCCTTAACAAGGTCCCTCCAGCATGGCGCCTAACCATGGCAAGCGCTCCGAAACAACACCGACCCGCCGCGGCATTGGAAAGGGCGGCACCTTGCGGCACCGCCCTCCCATCCGCGAATGCTTCAAGACACCCGCGAAACTCGGTTGGATCCCGGAGCAAGTCCGGGATGACGGCGGCGGGCTTGCGCCCGCCTGTCCATCACTTGATTTCGACGGTGCCGCCAGCGGCTTCGATCTTGGCCTTGATGTCTTCGGCTTCGGTCTTGTTGACGCCTTCCTTGATCGCCTTCGG
>JBDSDC010000100.1:0-22636 GCA_039920725.1 Croceibacterium sp.
GCCTTGAGCGCTGCGGCGGCAGCTTGCTGGCCTTCGCGCTCGGTGCTGCTGGATTTCAGGTGGCGAACCGCTGCCAGCGCTCCGGCTACGAGGACCGGGCTGAGCGAAGTGGTGAAGATGAACCCCGGGGCATAGCTGCGGATGACGTCGATGATCCGCGCATCGGCGGCGATATAGCCGCCCATCACGCCGAATGCTTTGCCCAGCGTGCCTTCGATGATGTCGATCCGGTGGGCCGCCTCGTCGCGTTCCGAAATGCCGCCGCCGCGCGCACCGTACATCCCAACCGCGTGGACTTCGTCGATGTAAGTCAGCGCGTTGTACTTTTCCGCCAGGTCGCAGAACGCGTGGATCGGGGCGACATCGCCGTCCATAGAATAGACGCTCTCGAACGCGATCAGCTTGGGCACCTCGGAGTCCTCGGCCGCGAGCAGCTCTTCGAGGTGGACCGGATCGTTGTGGCGGAAGATGCGCTTGACGCAGCCCGAATTGCGGATGCCCGCGATCATGCTGGCGTGGTTCATCTCGTCCGAGAAGATCACGCACCCGGGCAGCAGCTTGGCCAGCGTCGACAGCGTCGCATCGTTGGACACGTAGCCGCTGGTGAACAGCAGCGCGCTGTCCTTGCCGTGGAGGTCGGCCAGCTCGGTTTCGAGCTCGATGTGATAGTGGGTATTGCCGCCGATGTTGCGCGTGCCGCCGCTGCCCGCGCCGACGTTATGCAGCGCCTCTTCCATCGCCGCGATGACGCTGGGGTGCTGGCCCATCGCCAGGTAATCGTTGGAGCACCACACGGTGATCGGCTTGGGTCCGTTATGCCCCGCGAAGCAGCGTGCATCGGGATAGGCGCCCTTGTTGCGCAGGATTTCGATGAACACGCGGTAGCGGCCCTCGCCATGGAGCCGGTCGATCGCCTGATCGAAGATGTGGTCGTAATTCAGCGGTCGTGTCCCTGCCGTCGTGCCGCGCGCCTTAAGCCATGCGTCGGAGCGTTAAAAGCGCTGTGTTTGCGAACGGTTCGCATCACAAGCGCTCGACGCGTTCCAGACCATAGCTGCGCAGCATCGGCAGCAAACTAGCCGCAAGGGCTGGCTCGCCGGTGAACAGCGCCAGGTCGGGGGCCAAGCGCGCGAACGGCTGGCCTTGTGTCAGGTGGGCAATGCGGCGGGCGATGCCTTGCGCGCCATCGACGAACCGCACCTCGCCCAAGGCGGTGTGCAGTTCCGCGGCGACGAGCGGGAAGTGGGTGCACGCGAGGACCACCGTGTCGATCGCCTCGCCGCCGGGCTGGCTGCGCAGGCCCCGCGCGGCCGCGGCGAACACACCCGAATCGACGGGCTCGCCGCGCAGCTTCGCCTCGGCCGCCGCGACCAGATCGGGCGCGGCATGGCGGATCAGGCGTTTGCCCTGGGCGAATTCGGCCTCGAGCTGGTCGACATAGCGCTGGCGGATCGTCGCCGCGGTGCCGAGCAGCCCGATGGTGCCCGTGCGGGTCAGCGCCGCGGCGGGCTTGATGGCGGGAACGGTGCCGACGATCGGCACGTGGAGCACGTCGCGGACCATCCCCAGCGCGATGGTCGAAGCGGTGTTGCAAGCGATGGTGATCAGCCGCGGACGATAGCGTTCCGACAAGCGCCCGAGCAGCCCGGCCACGCGCGCCGCGACTTCGGCCTCGGTCTTTTCGCCATAAGGCAGCCCGGCTGTATCGGCGGCGTAGATCACCGGCGCTTGCGGCAGCAGGCGACGCATTTCGGCCAGCACGGTCAGCCCGCCGACACCCGAATCGAACAGCAGGATGGGGGCAGTCGGCTCCACTTCGGACACAATTCCCCCGTTGGCGGCAACGCACGCGTCGGTCCCGTCTTTACTTTGGCCGCCGAAAAAACAAAGCACGGCGCGTGGATTGGCTCATCGCCTTGTTGCTCGGCTACCTGATCGGGTCGATTCCCTTCGGGCTGCTACTGGCGCACGCCGCGGGCGAGGGCGATATTCGCCGGATCGGTTCGGGCAATATCGGCGCGACCAACGTGCTGCGTACCGGCAACAAGGCGCTCGCCGCTGCCGTGCTGGCGCTCGATGTCGGCAAGGGCTTCTTCGTGGTGTGGCTGGCGGGGCGCTATTGGCCCGAAGCCGCCGGGTTCGCCGCGCTCGGCGCGGTGCTCGGGCACTGCTTTCCGGCGTGGCTCAGGTTCAGGGGCGGCAAGGGCGTGGCGACCGCCGCCGGGGTGTGCTTCGGGCTGGGGTGGCCGATCGGGCTGGCTTATGCGGCGGTGTGGCTGGCGCTGCTGGGCATCACGCGGCGCTCGTCGCTCGCCGGGATGAGTGCCGCGCTCGCCGCGCCGATCGCCGCGGCTGTGCTCGGGCGGTTTGAACTGGTCCCGGTGCTCGCCGCCATCGCCGCAATCGTGATTGGCCTCCACCGCGCCAATATCGCCCGGCTCCGTGCCGGCACCGAGCCGCGGATCGGGCGCAAGGCATGACCGAGCCGGTGACGCTCGCGCAGGATGAGGCGTTCGCCCGCATCCGCCTGCTGCGCTCGCCCAACGTCGGGCCGATCACTTATGCCCAGTTGCTGCGGCGGTTCGGGACCGCGGTTGCCGCCCTGGAGGCGCTGCCCGACCTCGCGGGGCGGGCGGGGCGCGATTATCGCCCGGCTTCCGCCGATGCGATCGAGCGCGAAGTAGCCGAAGTGCGCCGCGCCGGCGCGCGTTATCTGTTCCACGATTCGCCCGATTATCCGGCGCTGCTGGACCAGCTCGAAAGCGCGCCGCAGATCCTGATCTGGCGCGGCGACCTGGCGCTCGCGGCCAGGCCCTGCGTGGCGATGGTCGGGGCGCGCAATTCGAGCGCCGCGGCGGTCAAGCTGGCGCGCGATTTCGCTCACGCGCTCGCGGCTGAGGGCTTCGCGGTAGTGTCGGGTCTGGCGCGCGGCATCGACGGCGCGGCGCACGAGGGGGCGCTGCCCGAGACCATCGGGGTGATCGCCAGCGGCATCGATATCGCCTACCCGCCGCAGCACACGGCGCTGCAGGAGCGTATCGCCAGCGAGGGCCTGCTGCTCGCCGAACAGCCCCCGGGGACCGAACCGCGCGGGAGCCACTTCCCCAGCCGCAACCGGATCATCGCCGGCCTGGCGCTCGGCACGCTGGTGGTCGAGGCAGCACCCAAGTCGGGTTCGCTGATCACCGCGCGTCTCGCAGGCGAGGCCGGGCGCGAGGTGATGGCGATCCCCGGCAGCCCGCTCGACGCGCGCAGCCACGGCTGCAACCAGCTGATCCGCGACGGCGCGGTGCTGGTGCAGACGCCGGAGGACGTGATCGAGTTGCTGCAAGGTTTCGACGGAACGCCGCGTTCGACTTTTCGCGAAGCCCAGCCGCATTTCTACGCCGCAGAGGAAGACTTTGCCGCCGACGAACCGGCCGACATCGCTGCGCTGCTCACGACCGCGCCCGTCGCCGTCGATGAACTGGTCCGCCAGAGCGGCGACACGGCGGGCGCGGTCCATCTGGCGCTGCTTGAGCTGGAACTGGCCGGCGCGCTGGTGCGCCATGCGGGCGGCAGGGTGTCGCGCGGCTGAGGGGTGCGAAAAAGCCGTTTTACCTCGGCTCGGCAACCTGCCTATATGGCCGCGGTCGCAGGGGGCGATCGGGGGATTTCCATGCATACGAACGGATTGAAAACGGCGCTCGCCGCCGGCCTGCTGCTTGCGGCGGCTACACCGCTATTGGGGGCGGACGACGCGCCGCTCAAGGTGCAGAACAAGGGCGCGATGACCGGCGCCTCGCGGATCGCGATCGGCGCGTTCAACGTCGGCTTCATTTTCGAATCGGTCGACCAGACCAAGGCCACAGGCGGGCTGATGGGGGCCTTTGGCGGCGCGACCAAGGCCAAGAGCAGCCTGGTGGGCGTGACCCCGGCGATGATGCAGCAAATCGCGGACGCCGCTTATGCCGATTTCACCGGCCAGTTGCAGGCCCGGGGCCTCGCCGTGGCGGATCCCGCCGCGGTGTTCGGCGATCCGGCGATGGCGCGGGCCAAGGGCGATGCGGGGCCGGCCGAGATCAACATCACGCTCGAGAAGGGTAGCAAGGGTAAGGCGACGTTCTACAAGCCCACCGCCTTGCCGGTGCAATTGATGCTGGCGGGCGATTTCCTGGGCAGCGGGATGAGCAGCATCGGGCGCAACATGCAGGCCGGCCAGAACTCCGCCGCGGTCGCCACGTTCGCCAAGAACACCGGCACGCCGGTGGTGGACGTCGTTTACCTGATCGACTTCTCCGACCAGAAGCGGCCCGGCGCGTTCAGCTTCAGCGGGATCAAGGTCAACGCCAACCTTTCGGTCGCGGCCAATTTCTCCAAGATGTCGGTGGTCGGCGCAAATGGGCGACAGAACAGCGTTACCTTCGCGAAGCCGGTCGCGGTTGAGGGCGACTTCATCGAGATGGCGGATGCCACCTCGGGCGTGGGCCGGGCGACGCAGACCGCGGCCAACATCGCCGGCGGGCTGGCGGCGGTGGCCGGCCTCGGCGGCCTGCGCTTCGGCAAGACGCGCGAGTTCACTTTTACCGCCAAGCCGGGCAATTACGAAGGCGGCGCGGGCAAGGCGGCGAGCCTCGCCAACCAGCAGCTTGTCGCCCAACTCGTCGCCCAACGCTGACGCCGGCGACGACAGCGCGGTGAGCGGGGTTGACGGCGCGGGCGTCGCGCCGTCACCCTCGTGCGTACGTATACGCGTAAGGGGCGACCGTTCACCGACATGCAGCTTGTTATCGTCGAATCGCCGGCCAAGGCGAAGACCATCGAGAAATACCTGGGCAAGGACTACAAGGTCCTCGCCTCCTACGGCCACGTCCGCGATCTGCCGCCCAAAGACGGCAGCGTCCGCCCGGACGAAGACTTTGCGATGGACTGGGAGACTTACCGCGACAAAATAAGTCGGGTGAAGGAGATCGCCGACGCGGCCAAGACGGCCGACCGGCTGATCCTCGCGACCGACCCCGACCGCGAGGGCGAGGCGATCAGCTGGCATGTGCAGGAACTGCTGCGGGCCAAGAAGGCGCTCCCCAAGCTGGTCGAGCGGGTCACCTTCAACGCGATCACGAAGGACACCGTGACCGCGGCCATGGCGCACCCGCGTCAGCTCGATACCGACCTGATCGACGCGTACCTGGCGCGCCGCGCGCTCGATTACCTGTTCGGGTTCACGCTCAGCCCGGTGCTGTGGCGCAAGCTGCCCGGCGCCAAGAGCGCGGGCCGGGTGCAATCTGTGGCGCTGCGCCTGATCGTCGACCGCGAGCGCGAGATCGAACGCTTCAAGGCGCAAGAATACTGGTCGGTGATGGCCCGCATGGAGCACGACGGGACCGAGTTCGATGCACGGCTGGTGACCTTCGACGGCATGAAACTGGAGCGCCTCAGCATTGGCGACAAGGGCACGGCGGAGGCCGCGCGGGCCGCGGTCGAGGCCGGGCGCTTCACTGTCGAGCACGTCGAGACCAAGCCGCTGAGGCGCAATCCAGCGCCACCCTTCACCACTTCGACCTTGCAGCAAGAAGCCGCGCGCAAGCTCGGCTATTCGGCCAGTCACACGATGCGGCTGGCGCAGAACCTCTACGAAGCGGGCGCGATCACTTACATGCGCACCGACGGGGTGCAGATGGACGGCAGCGCGATCAGCGCCGCGCGGCGCACGATCACGACACGGTTCAGCGGGCATTACCTGCCCGAGCAGCCGCGTATCTACCAGACCAAGGCCAAGAATGCCCAGGAAGCGCACGAGGCGATCCGCCCGACCGAGTTCGACCGCAGTCACGCCGGCAGCGGCGACGAGGGCAAGCTTTACGAACTGATCTGGAAGCGCGCGCTGGCGAGCCAGATGGCCGCCGCCAGCCTCGAGCGAACCAGCGTGACCCTGCGCGAACCCACCGGCCGCCACGAGCTGCGCGCCACCGGGCAAGTGGTGCGCTTTCCCGGGTTCCTCGCGGTCTACGAGGAAGGCCGCGACCAGAAGCCCGACGAAGAGGACGGGGAGGGCCTGCTCCCGGTCATGCGCCAGGGTGATAGCCCGGCCAAGAAGGCGGTCACCGCCGACCAGCACTTTACCCAGCCGCCCCCGCGCTTTTCGGAAGCGAGCCTGGTCAAGAGACTTGAGGAACTGGGCATTGGCCGCCCCTCCACATATGCCTCGACGATCCAGACGCTACGCGACCGCGAATATGTCCGAATGGAGAAAAATCGTTTCTTCGCCGAAGATTCCGGGCATCTCCTGACAGCGTTTCTCGAACGCTTCTTCGAACGCTACGTCGCTTTCGAATTCACCGCCGGGATGGAAGACGAGCTTGACGAAGTGTCGGGCGGAAGGGCGGCGTGGAAGGGCGTGCTCGCGGCCTTCTGGCGCGACTTCAAGCCCAAGAGCGACGAGGTCATGGAGTTCAAGCCGTCCGAAGTGACCGCCGCGCTCGACGAGTTTCTCGACGACCACTTGTTCCCGGCCCGCGCCGACGGCAGCAACCCGCGCGCCTGTCCCAAGTGCGAAGCCGAAGGGCGCGCCGGAGGACGGCTGGCGCTGAAGGGCGGGCGGTTCGGCGCGTTCATCGGGTGCGTGAACTACCCCGAATGCACGCTGCGGCGGAAATTCGGCCAGGCCGATGGCGAGGGCGGCGCGGACGACGAATCGATGGGCCTCGATCCCGAAAGCGGCCTTCCGGTCCAGCGGCTCAGCGGGCGCTTCGGGCCCTACGTCCAACTGGGCGAGGGCAAAGAGGCCAAGCGCGCCTCGATCCCCAAGGACTTGCCCGATTTCGACCTCGAATGGGCGCTCAGGCTGCTGGCGCTGCCGCGCGAGGTCGGGGTGCATCCGGAAAGCGGGTTGCCGATTACTGCCAGCATTGGCCGCTATGGCCCGTACCTCGCGCACGATGGAAAGTATGCCAAGCTGCAGGGCACGCGCGACGTGTTCGACACCGGCATGAATGCCGCGGTCACATTGCTCGCCGAAGCCGCCAACCGCGTTGCCGGGGCCGGGCGCGCAAAGGCCGAGCCGATTGCCGCGCTCGGACCGCACCCCACCAGTGGCGGCGAAATCAAGGTCATGCCCGGCCGCTACGGGCCTTACGTGACCGACGGCGCCACCAACGCCACGCTTCCCAAGGACCTCAAACCCGAAGACGTAACCGCCGAACAGGCGATAGCGCTGATCGACGCGCGCGCCGCCAAGGGCCCGTCGGCGAAAAAGAAGGGTGCGCGCCGCAAAGCCCCGGCCAAGAAGAAGGCTCCGGCAAGGAAAGCCAAACCATGAGCGAACGTTTCGAAAAGCACCGTCAGCCGTGGCAGTCAGACGAGGTCGCCAAGCTGCGGACGCTCGCGAGCAAGGGCAAAGGCCTCAAGGAAATCGCCAAAGCGCTGGGCCGGACCGAAGAATCGACCAAGGAACGCGCCAAGATCGACGACATCGCCATCGCCAAGAAGCGGTGATGGCTTGACCGCGATCTGACCGGAGGGGGAAGACGCATGGCAACGCTGCCCGCCAATCGCGCGCTTGACCCGTTCGGGGGCGGCATCCCGGTCGCGCTGCTGGCGATCGCCGTGACCTTCGCAGGGTTCTATCCCTCGTTCTTCTCCAACCCGGCCTCGCTCGACTCGCTGCACTTGGTGCATGGCGTCAGCTCCTATGCGTGGCTGCTGCTGGTCCTGGTGCAGGCCAGCTTGATCAGGGTGCGCAAGCTCACCTGGCACAGGACGATCGGCTGGTCCTCGCTGGCCCTGTTCGCCGTGCTGGTGGTGACGAGCTGGCAGATGGTCGGGATCATGCTCTCGGGCGCGTCGGGCATGCCGTTCGATCTCGCAAAAGTGCTGGCCTTTTCCGATCTGGCGACGCTGCCGCTGTTCGTGCTGCTCTATGCGGGCGCCCTGTGGCTGCGCCGGGACAGGCATGTCCATTCGCGGCTGATCTCGGCAACGGTCCTGGTCGGCATGATTCCCGCGCTGGGAAGAATGCTTGCGATGATACCAGCGCTCGGCGGGCTTTCGGGCGCGCTCCATCCCACCTACGCCGCGGTGCTTGCCGTGCTCGCAGTCGCAATCGCCGCAGATTGGCGCGCAGGCCGGCTGCGCTGGCCGTTCCCCTTCGCCTTCGCCTGGTTCGCCTCGACTTATGCCTTGTTGTTTCCGGTGTCGGCCTCGAGCTGGTTCGATGGGATCGCCAGCTCGATCGCCGGGGCAGGGATTTAACGCCGGGGTTGAATCGGCGCGGCTGCGCAGACACATGGCGACGATGCCGCAGACGAGCGATCCAGAACCGGCGACGGCCGACTCGCCGCACGCCCTAGATCCCCATGCGGGCCTGCCGCTTCCGCGCCGGTGGTGGGCCATTGCGGCGATCAGCTTCGGCACCGCGCTGGTGGTGATCGACGGCGCCATTCCCAATGTCGCGCTGCCGACCATCGCGCGCGACCTCGGCGTTAGCAACGCGGCGGTCACCAACGTGGTCGCGGTCTATCAGCTGGTGCTGGTGATGGTCCTGCTGCCGTTCGCCAGTGTGGGCGAGCGGATCGGTTACCGGCGGTTGTACCAGGCCGGGCAAGTGGTGTTCATGATCGCCTCGGCGCTGTGCCTGGTGCCGGTCGGCTTCCTCGGGCTACTGGTCTTGCGCGGGTTGCAGGCGATCGGTGCAGGCATGGCGCTGAGCGTTTCGGCAGCGATGATGCGGCAGATCTATCCGGCGGGCCGGCTCGGCACCGGCATGGGGGTCAACAGCGTGATCGTCGCCTCGTCCTCGGCGCTGGCGCCGACCGTGGGCGGGTACATCGCAGGCCATGCCCCGTGGCAATGGGTGTTCGTCGCGGCCGCGCCGTTGGCGGCGATCTCGCTGCTGCTCGGCCGCGCCTTGCCCGATCCGAAACGGCGCGAGATTCCCTCCGAGTGGATCAGCGGCGTGTGGAGTGCGGGAACCATGCTGCTGGTGATCGGCGGGGTCCAGGTCGCGACTCACCAGAACCTGACGCTTGGCGTGCTGATGGCGATCGTGGGCGCGGTGTCGATGGCGTTCCTGGTGCGGCGCGAGCGTGGGCGTCCCGCCCCCGTCCTGCCGGTCGACTTGCTCGCCATGCCAGTGCTCGGATTGTCGGCGTTGGGCGCTATGGCGTGCTTCATTTCGGCCGGCGCGCTGATGCTGTCGCTGCCGTTCCGGCTTCAGGAGGCGATGCATTTCTCACCCCAGAAGGCCGGCTGGCTGCTGCTGCCGTTCCCGCTGACGATGCTGGTGGTGGCGCCGCTCGCCGGCTGGCTAAGCGATCGCGTCGCGCCGACCAAGCTCGGCGTCACCGGCATGGGAATTGCGATTGCCGGGCTGCTGCTGATGGCGTTCCTGCCGGTCACCGCAGGCGAAACCGCGATCGCTTGGCGGCTGAGCCTGACCGCGCTCGGCTTCGGGCTGTTTTTCGCCCCCAACTCGCGGCTGCTGATCGGCCAGGCCCCGCGCGAGCGGGCCGCGGCGGCGGGCGGCCTGCTGTCGACTTCGCGCCTGCTCGGCCAGACGATGGCCGCGGTAGTCGTCGGCATCCTGCTGGCGAGCGGAGCGGGCCTCGGCCCGACCCCGCTGTTCGTGAGCTGCGCGCTGGCAGTGGTGGCGGCGCTATGCAGCCTGGCGCGCTATCGCAGCGTCACGCATGCGGGAGGAACGCGGGCGGGGCAAAAACAGCCGCGTTAGCGCACCCAGTCCAGCCCCATTTCCTCGTAGATCTCGCGGCTTTCGGCCCATTTCTCGTCGACTTTGACGTGGAGGTAGAGGTGCACCGGGACGCCGAGAATGGCGCTCAGCTCCTTGCGCGCTTCCTCGCCGATGGCCTTGATCCGCGCGCCGCGCTTGCCCAGCACGATCGGCTTCTGGCTGTCGCGGCCGATGACGATCTGCTGGTGGACCTCGACGCTGCCGTCGGGGCGCTGGGTATAGCTTTCGGGGCGCACGGCGCTGTCATAGGGCAGTTCCTCGTGGAGCTGCTTGTAGAGCTGCTCGCGGGTCACCTCGGCGGCGAGCAGGCGTTCGGAGGCGTCGGAAACCTGGTCCTCGGGATAGTGCCACGGCCCCTCGGGCATCAGCGAGGCGAGATGCGTCTTCAACTCGGGCACCCCGTCGCCGGTCAGCGCGGAGACGAAGAAAATCTCCGCGAAGTCGACCTTGCCAGCCAGGTCCTGCGCCAGCGCCAGCAGCGGTTCCTTGGCGCTGGCATCGACCTTGTTGAGGGCTAGCAGCCTGGTTTCGGGCCGGTTAGCGAGGGCTTCGAGCAACGGCTCAAGCTCGTGCCGGCGCTGCTTGACCGGATCGACCAGCAGGACGATCGCATCGGCGCTTTGCGCGCCTTCCCACGCGGCGTGGACCATGGCCCGGTCGAGCCGCCGCTTGGGCGCAAAGATGCCGGGGGTATCGACCAGCATGATCTGCGTCTCGCCTTCGAGCGCGACGCCCATCAGCCGCGCGCGGGTAGTCTGGGCCTTGGCGCTGACGATCGCGACTTTCTGCCCAACGAGCTGGTTGACCAGCGTCGACTTGCCCGCATTGGGCGCGCCGATCACGGCCACGACACCGCAGCGGGTCATCCGAATCGCTCCATGAACAGCTGGGCGGCGGCGGTTTCGGCGTCCTGCTTGCTGGGGCCGCTGGCCGCGACTTCGCCGACATTACTGACGCTCACGCGCACCGTGAACTTCGCCGCGTGGTCGGGGCCGCTGCGCTCCACCACCGCGTATTCTGGCGGCTTGCGCTGGTTGCCCGCGGCCCATTCCTGCAGCGCGCTCTTGGGATGCTTGGACTCGCCGGTGCGCCCGGCGAGCGCCGAGTGCCACAGCACGTGGACCACGTCGCGGGTCGGCCCGAAGCCGTTTTCGATGAAATTCGCGCCCAGCATGGCTTCCATGATGTCACCCAGCACGTTGTCGCTGTCGTGCGCACCATCGTCGCGCGCCTGCTTGCCGAGCCGCACGTGCTTCGGCGCGCCTATCTCGCGCGCGACTTCGGCGCAGGTCTGGCGGCTGACCAGCGCGTTGAGGCGCTGCGCCAGTTCACCCTCGGCACCCGGATTGTGGCGGTAGAGCCACTCGGCGACCGCCAGCCCGAGCACCCGGTCGCCGACGAATTCGAGCCGTTCGTAATTGCGCGCCATGCCGGTGCTGCCGTGCGTCAGCGCCTCGGCCCACAGCGCGGCATCGCCGATCGTGAACCCGTGCTGTTCCAGCCACGCGCGGGTCTCGGCCTTGAGCGCGGTCAAATCGGGCGCCCGATCCGGCTCCAGCGGGCCGCCGTGAACCACGTCCACGGCTTGAGCCATGCGGCAGTGCCGTCGGTCGAGAAGAACATGAAGCTGGCGCGCCCGGCGACGTTGTCGAGCGGCACGAATCCTACCCCCTTGTCGGCAATCGCCGGAAAGCGGCTGTCCATAGAATCGTCGCGGTTGTCGCCCATCATAAATAAGTGGCCCGCGGGCACGGTCACCGGCGCGAAATTGTCGGCGTCTCGCTGGCCCAGATCGAGCACGTCGTACTCGACCCCGTTGGGCAGCGTTTCGTGGAACCGCGGATAGCGGCAGGCGGACGATCCGTCCCGCTCCGTCTCGGTGAACTGGTCCTCGGTGCAGCGCTCGTTCGGGCGAATCGGGAGCACGAAATCGGCGATCTTGCGCTTGGGAATCGGGGTGCCGTTGAGCACGACCTGGCCGGCGACGACTTCGATCCGGTCGCCCGGCAGCCCGATCACGCGCTTGACGTAATCGACGCGGTCGACCGGGTGCTTGAAAATCAGCACGTCGCCGCGCGTCGGCAAGCGTCCGAACAGCCGGCCCGGCGGCACGATCGCCAGATCAAGCGGCAACGAAGCGCGCGAGTAGCCGAACGGCCACTTGGCGGCGAACAGGTAATCGCCTTCGAGCAGCCGCGGCATCATCGATTCGCTTGGGATCATGAAGCTGGTGAATATGAAGGTGCGGAACACCAGCACCGCGATCACCAGCTTTACCAGGAACCAGCCGAAGCTGCCTTCCTGCTTCTTGGCGGGGTCGCCGGGCTGGACCGGTTCCACGGGCGCCCCAGTAGCGGGCGTGGAAGGTTCTGCGGGAAGGGTGTCGCTCATCGGCAGCGCTCATGTTGGGCGATGCGGGTCACGTCAAGTTCGGGGTTTGCAAGCGCCGCCCGATTGCCTAGCCCCGGACGCGAAAGATCAGGCAGGAGCGGCAACGGGTGAACCAGGCAGTCGAGCACGCGTGGCAGCGGTTGGCGCAACTCGCCGCGGAGCCGCTGACTGCGCTGTTCGCCGCCGATCCCGGGCGCGTCTCTGCCCTTTCCGCCAGGTTCGAGCTGCCCGATGGCGGGATCTTGTTCGACTGGTCGAAGACGCACCTGACCGATGACCTGCTGGCCGCCTTCGAGGCCCTGGCCGAGGCGGCGGGCTTTGCCGAGGCGCGGCGCAAGCTGCTCGCGGGCGAGGTCGTCAACCCGAGCGAGCACCGCGCCGCCGAGCACACCGCGCTCCGCGGGCTGGGCAGTTCGGCAAGCGTCGAGGAAGCGGCCGTCTTGCGTGAGCGGATGCGGCTGCTGGTCGAGGCAATCCACGGCGGCGAGTTGGGCGAAGTGCGGCACCTGATTCACATCGGCATCGGCGGCTCCGCGCTCGGCCCGGCGCTGGCGGTCGACGCGCTCGCCCGCGATCTGGCGCTGGTCGAGGTGCATGTTGTGTCCAACATCGACGGTGTCGCGCTCGAGGCGGCTTTTGCCGCGTGCGATCCGGCGACCACATTGGTCGCGGTTGCCAGCAAGACTTTCACCACCATCGAGACGATGACCAACGCGGCCAGCGTAGTCAGGTGGCTCGAAGGGAGCGGAGTGGACGATCCCTATGGCCGGGTCGTCGCGCTCACCGCCGCGCCCGACAAGGCGGTCGAATGGGGTGTGGACGAGACGCGCGTGCTGCCCTTCCCTGGCAGCATCGGCGGGCGTTATTCGCTGTGGTCGTCGATCGGCTTTCCGATCGCGCTGGCGACCGGGTGGGAGGCGTTCGAGGCGTTCCTCGCGGGCGCTTCGGCGATGGACGCGCATTTTCAGCACACCGACGGCCGCGCCAACCTGCCGCTGCGCGCGGCGTTCGCCGACTTGCTCTATGCCCGTCTGCGCGGCGCCGAAACCCGCGCGGTGTTCGCCTACGATGAACGGCTGCGGCTGCTGCCGAGCTATCTCCAGCAGCTGGAGATGGAATCGAACGGCAAGCGCGTGACGGCGGACGGGCAGCCTGTTAGCGCCCCGACCGCGCCGATCACGTGGGGCGGGGTGGGGACCGACGCGCAGCACGCGGTGTTCCAACTGCTTCACCAGGGCACGCACCTGGTGCCGATCGAATTCATCGCCTGCATCGCGCCGGGCGACGATCTCGACCCCGCGCACCACCGCATCCTGCTGCAAAACTGCTTTGCCCAAGGGGCCGCGCTGATGGGGGGGCAAGCGAATGATGACCCCGCCCGCAGCTACCCTGGCGACCGCCCAAGCGCGACCGTGCTGCTCGACGATCTCGACGCGATGAGCCTGGGCGCGCTGATCGCCTTCCACGAACACCGCACCTTCGCGGGCGCGGTGCTGATGGGCATCAACCCGTTCGACCAGTTTGGGGTCGAGCTGGGCAAGGACATCGCCCGCAGCATCGACAAGGGCGGCGGGACGTTTGACGCCAGCACCACGGCCTTGCTCAAGGCCGCGGGCTTGGCCTGACGGGCCGCGCGACTAGGTCCAACCGAAGTTGGTGATGCGCCCATCGCTGCGGAAATCGCAATAGAAGCCGCGTTGCTGGTAGTTGTTGACGCTCGCTCCGCCGGTGACACGCAACGTATTGCTGCTCACCTGCTGGACATTGCCGATCGAAACCCGGCCGTACTGGGAGGCCTGTTGGCCGCAGGCATCGATCGCGGCCTGCTGGAACGAATTCTGGCTGGTGTTGCCGTATCCGGAGTTGTTGCCGTAGCCGTATCCGGAATTGGAGTAGCCGCCGCTACCGCCGAGCACCGAGCCGAGCAGACCGCCGAGCGGATCGGCGCCGTAGCCGGTGGTACAGCCGGCGAGCAGGAAGGGGGTTGCCAACAAGGCGAGGACGGTCATCTTGCGCATCAGGGGTCTCCGAAAAATTCGAACCCCCCACAGGCGATAACTTATTACGGTTTAGGGCAATTTTAGTTCCACCTTCGTCCATCTGCGGAGTGTCATGACCTCTTCCCTGTTCACCCCCTTCACGCTCAACCGTCTCATCCTGCGCAACCGCTGGGTGATGCCGGCAATGCAGCGCGGGATGTGCGATTATGGCGCGCCGACGGCGGCGCTGGCGGCGTATTACCGCCGGCGGGCCGAGGGCGGGGTGCCGCTGATCATCGGCGAGAGCGGAGCGATCGATCATTGGTCCTCGACCGTGCAGCCGACCGCCGCGCACATCAACGCGAGCACGCGCGACGGGTGGGCGCGGTGCGTGGCCGAAGTGGGCGAAGCGGGCGGGGCGATGCTGCTGCAGTTGTGGCACGAAGGCGCGCTACGCACCGACGGGGACGCGCTCAGCCCGTCGGGCCTGGCACATCCGAAGCGACCGAGCGGACGCCCGGCCACGCTCGCGCAGCTGGCTGAACTTCGCGACGGTTACGTGCGCTCGGCGCTGATCGCACAAGAGATCGGCGCGGCGGGAGTCGAAGTGCACGCGGCGCACGGCTATTTCCTCGACCAGTTCCTGTGGCACGGCACCAACGTGCGCGAGGACGGCTATGGCGGACCGGACATCGCCGACCGCGCCCGGTTTCCAGCCGAGATCGCCGCCGCGGTTCGCGCAGCCTGCGGGCCGGAGTTCGTCATCACCTTGCGCTTTTCGCAGTGGAAGGAAGCCGATTACGACGCGCGCGTCGCCGCCACGCCCGAGGAGCTGGCGACGCTGGCGGCGATCTTGCGTGAGGCGGGCGTCGATGCGCTGCATTGCTCGAACCGCCGCTTCTGGCTCGGCGAGTGGGACGGCGACCGCCGCAATCTCGCGGGCTGGACCCGGGCGTTGAGCGGTTTGCCGACAATCACCGTCGGCAGCGTAGGACTCGACACCGACGTGATGACGACATTCATGGACGCTACCGACCCGGGGGCCCGAGTGGCGCAAGCAATCGATGAGTTGGAGGAGCGGCTTGCCGCCGGTGAGTTCGATCTCGTCGCGGTCGGCCGCGCGCTGATCGGCGACCCGGATTTTGTGCTCAAGGTCGAGCAGCGCGACTACGCCGCCATCCGCACTTTCGTCCGCGCGGATCTGGGGAAGCTCGAGTGGGACACTTCGATCGTCGAACAAGCGCACGACGGGCGCGGTGGCGAAAGTTACGCTGCGACCTGAATGCTCGTATAAGACGGGAAGGCTGGGGACGGACGTCCGAACAAATAGCCCTGCGCGAGGTCGCAGCCAAGTTCACGCAAGCGTAGCAGCTGAGCCATGGTCTCGACCCCTTCGGCGACCACCGACTTCCTAAGACCGTGCCCCAGGGCCAGGACCGCCCGCACGATTTCTTCGCTCTCGTCGCCCGCAACGAGCAATCCCGCCACGAACGACTTGTCGATCTTGAGCGTGTTGACGGGGATTTCCTTGAGGTGGAGCAGCGAGGCGTAGCCGGTCCCGAAATCGTCGAGCGCGATCCGCACGCCCGCGCTGTGGAGCGTGCGCAGCGCCTCGGCCGGCTCGGTCCCCCCCTTGCCCAAGATGATTCCCTCGATCACTTCGATGCACAGCGACGATGGGGCGACGCCCGCGACCGCCAGCTTGGCGAGCAGTTTTTCCGCCGCCTCGCGCCCACGCAAATCCATCGCCGTGAAGTTGACTGCCAAAGTGCCCGGGAACGAGGGGCGGCGGTGCAATTCGGCGATGGCCATGGCGATAACATGCTGCTGGAGGGCCGGTGCGATTTCCATATCGGCCAGCACCGGATGAAACTCCGCCGGGCCGATCAGGCCCTTGGTCGGGTGATTCCACCGCAGCAGGGCTTCGACACTGACCAGGCTTGACGAGCGGACATCGACGATCGGCTGGTAATGGAGCGTGAAGTGGCCGTCCCGCAGGCTGCCGTGGGCGGTCTCGATAAGTTCGATGCGGGTCTGGATCTGGCGCTGGAGCCGGTCGTCGAAGCTCTGCAGGCGGCCGCGGCCGAGCTTCTTGGCCTCGTAAAGCGCAATGTCGGCGCGCTGGAACAGCTCGGCCGCGGACAAGGTGCCGTCAGAATCGGCGCGCCCGATGCTCAGCGAAAGGATGCCGGACCAGGTCTGCCGGCCCCACACGCTGCCCTGGATGCCTTCGAGCCGCTCTGCGTAGCCCGTGCTCTCGAGCGTCGTACCTAAGTGCAGCACGGCGAATTCGTCGCCTCCGATGCGGGCACAGCACGCGTGATCGCCTTCGAGCGCGACAAGGGTCGAGCCGACGTGCTGCAACAAGGCGTCTCCGGCGTCGTGGCCCAGGCGGTCGTTAAGTTCCTTGAGGAAGTCGATATCGAGCAGGAACAGCGTGAACGGGGCATCCTCAGCAAGCAACGCGCGCATCCGATCGTGGAAAAACGCCCGGTTGCCGAGTCCGGTAAGGAAGTCGGCATGGGCGGCGCGGCGCAGGGTCTCGCGCTCGACCTCCATATGGCGCGCGCTGGCCTCGGCAGAATCACGCTCACGCCGCAGCGATACAAACCGACCGGCGATCAGGAGCGAGAACACAAGCGATTCCAACCCCATCGAGGCGAATGTGCCCATGTCGACGAGGTCACTCTGGCCCATCAGGCCGAAATTGCGCGCGACCCGAAGGGCGAGCACCGCGATCACCGGGGCCCATCCGGAAAGGTACCACCACACCACCCGGCTACCGCGCATTATGGCCACGATCACGCCCAGCAGCGTTAACCCGACGCAGGCTGTCAGCAGGCAGTTTAACAGCACATCGGTGGCATGCGCGTTGAGCAGCCGTTCGTCGGCCGCGAGGGTTCCAGCCAGGAAGGTGATCGCACCGATCGCGCGCGTCGTGGCACGCAGCCAAGGCGGGATCTTGCCGCGCTCGATCACATCGAGGAAGAATTGGCAGCCGCAGGCGACCACCAGGCCGACAAGCACGCTGTCCAGCCTGACCCCCGCGGGCCCATCCAGAGCGGGCACGACCAAGGCCGCCAGGTTGGTCCATGTCAGGCCGTACAACAGCGCCGTTGCAACCCATGCGAGGTACCAGCGGTGGAACGGATAGCGCTCGCCCGCGAACGCGAACAAGGCGTACACGAAAGCCGACGCCAGCAGTCCGCTGAAGACTCCCATCAAGATCAGCCAGCCATCGCCGACATGGTCGGCCTGGCGCGCGGTCAGGGCGGTGACCTTGCGCAGCAGCGAAATATCGTCGCGGCCTTCAAAGCCGATGCGCAAGTTGGCGATTTCGCTGCCCGTCGGCGCCATGCGGAACGCCATGACGCCGCCGGGCGCCCAGTTATCGCCAAGGCGAGTGGCCGGCAGCTGCGTGCGATAGGCATGGCCGGCGCGGGTCGTGGCGATGATCGCGATCTGGTCGAAGCGTATCTTGTCGAGATGCAGCACCCAGTCTGCCGGAAGGCCGCGCAACGCGGCGGTATCGCGGAGCTCCAGCCACTGCCAGGCGGCGTTGGGCGTCGGCGCCGAGGGTTGGTGCATTACTTGCATCTGCGAGCGTAGTTCAACGCCGGTTGCGCTCGCGACAGACGGCACCGCGAGCAAGCCGAGAAGAAGGCAACAGCGCAAAAGCGATGCCAAAATAATGCGTTTGGGCCCACCCATGGGCAGCCTTTGCCATCGCAATGCCGGATATTCGGTTAATGTCGGAAAACGATGGCGTTACCGGGCGAGCTTGACTTTTGCCCGCCTCGCGACCACATGGCCGCCATCGAAGCGCCAGGCAGCGTGAACTGGCGGCAAGAGTCCCATCAATTCAATTTGGTGGTTCCCACAAGCCGCTCCGGCTGCGCTTCGGTCCTGTGGATACCGTTCGAAGTTTGTTTCGACCGGTTCCTCACCCAGAGCTTCCCTTTTCACGCGGGTCGTTCAGAACCCGCTTCGGCGTGCGCGTTTTGCGCGCGCCGTCGCATAAATTGCGAGTTTGATACTTTAACATGACATTCGAAACCCTCGGGCTGTCGCAGCCCGTCCTCCAGGCGCTTGCGCTCAAGGAATACCAAACCCCCACTCCGATCCAGACGCAGGCCATTCCCACCGTGCTGACCGGCCGCGATTTGCTCGGCATTGCCCAGACCGGCACCGGCAAGACGGCGGCGTTCATGCTGCCTTCGATCGACCGGCTGGTGGCCGCCGACAAGCGGCCCCGCCCGCGCATGTGCCGCATGCTGGTGCTGGCGCCGACGCGCGAGCTGGCCGGACAGATTGCCGAGAGCGCCCGCGAGTACGGGCGCTTTAGCCACCTCAAGGTCGTGACCGTGTTCGGCGGAACCTCGGTCAGCAAGAACCGCCAGGACGTGGCCCGCGGGGTCGACATCCTGATCGCCACGCCGGGCCGGCTGGTCGACTTGTGCGATCAGCGCGCGCTCGACCTGAGCGAAGTCGAAATCCTCGTGCTCGACGAAGCCGACCAGATGATGGACTTGGGCTTCATCCACGCCCTCAAGGCGATCGTGCGAATGCTGCCGGCCAAGCGCCAGACGCTGTTCTTCTCGGCCACGATGCCCAAAGCGATCCGCGAACTGGCCAACCAGTACTTGACCGATCCGGCGCAAGTCTCGGTTGCCCCCTCGGCAACCACCGCCGAGCGGGTCGAGCAGTATGTCTGCTTTGTCGGCCAGACCGAGAAGCAGGCGCTGCTGACGCTGGTCCTGCGCAACGGCTTCAAGGCCGGCGAGATGGACAAGGTGCTGGTGTTCACCCGCACCAAGCACGGCGCCGACCGGGTGGTGAAGAAGCTGTCGCAGAGCAACATCCCGGCCAACGCGATCCACGGCAACAAGAGCCAGCCTCAGCGCGAGCGCGCGCTCGACGAGTTCAAGCAAGGCCGCGCCAACGTGCTGGTCGCAACCGATATCGCCGCGCGCGGAATCGACGTGACCGGTGTCAGCCACGTGCTCAACTTCGAACTGCCCAACGTTCCCGAACAATACGTCCACCGTATCGGCCGCACCGCGCGCGCCGGGCGTGACGGCGTCGCCATCAGCTTCTGCGCCAGTGACGAGCGCGACTACCTGCGCGACATCCAGAAGCTCACCAAGGTAACCCTCGACCAGGTGCCGCTGCCTGAAGGCCTGCGCGAAGAAGTCGCGGTGGTAGCGCAGCATGTCGAGCCGGTGCGCGGTCCGCGGGGCAATCCGCGCGGCACAGGTCGGGGCCAGCCGCCCCGGCGCGACACCCGCACCGAAGCCCAGCGCGATGCGCGCGGCGAAGTTCGGGTTGAGCGCAGCGGCGACCGGCGTCCCGCGCATGGCGGAGGCGACCGCCGCCCGGCCCATGTGGGTGGCGACAACCGTCCCGCGCACGCCGTTGGCGATCGCCGTCCGACTCAGGCCAATGGTGAGCGACGCCCGGTTCATAACGGCGGTGATCGTCGTCCTGGCGGCCAGGCGGGCGCGGGCAAGCCCGGCGGCGGCTTCAGGCCCGGAGGCAATGGCGGCAATCGCGGCGGTGGCCGCGGCGGACGCCCGGGCGGCCCGCGCGCCGCGCAAGGCTGACACCTACCTAGCTTCGTCATTCCCGCGAAATCGGGAACCCAGTCTGGCCTGGCTTGACCCTCGCCCCTGGGTCCCCGCTTTCGCGGGGATGACGAAATGGGGTTGGACCGTCCGGCGCTGCCCGCCATATGCGCCGCTCCAGCGGGAGCGCGCAGATGGCTGACTACGATTATGACCTGTTCACCATCGGCGCGGGCTCCGGCGGGGTGCGCGCCAGCCGCATTGCCGCGGGGCACGGCGCCAAAGTAGCGGTGGCCGAGGAATTCCGCGTCGGCGGGACTTGCGTGATCCGCGGCTGCGTGCCCAAGAAGATGCTCGTCTACGGCGCCCACTTCGCCGAGGATTTGCAGGACGCGAAGAATTTCGGCTGGACGGTAGCGAACTGCACTTTCGACTGGGCGGTGCTGCGCGACAACGTGTTGGGCGAAGTCGACCGGCTCAACGGGCTCTACACCCAGGCGCTCGAGAACCACGACGTCGAGATCATCCACCAGCGCGCCGCCGTGACCGGCCCGCATGAGGTGACGCTGGCCGATGGGCGCAAGGTGACCGCCAAGGTCATTCTGATCGCCACCGGCGCCCGGCCGCACATCCCCACCTGCCCCGGCCACGAGCTGGGCATCACCTCCAACGAAGCCTTCCACCTCGACGCGCTTCCGAGGCGCATCTTGATCGCCGGAGGCGGCTACATCGCCAACGAGTTCGCGGGCATTTTCAACGAGCTTGGCAGCCACGTCACGATCATCAACCGCTCAGACAAGCTGCTGCGCGGCTATGACGAGCAATTGCGCGACCGGTTGCTCCAGATCAGCGTGATGAAGGGCATCGATTTTCGCTTCAACGCCGAATTCCGCGGCATCGAGAAGACCGCCGATGGCGCCCTCAGGGTGTCGATGACCGATCATGACGATCTGGAAGTCGACACGGTGATGTTCGCCACGGGCCGCGTGCCCAACAGCGAAGGGCTGGGGCTGGCCGAAGTCGGGGTCAAGCTGGGCGACAAGGGCCAGGTCGCGGTCGACGACTATTCGAAGACCAGCATCGACAGCATCTACGCCATCGGCGACGTCACGAACCGCATCCAGCTGACGCCCGTGGCGATCCGCGAAGGGCACGCCTTTGCCGACACGGTGTTCGGCGGCAATCCGCGCACGGTCGATTATTCGTGCGTGCCGAGCGCGGTGTTCAGCCATCCTCCGCTGTGCGGCGTCGGAATGACCGAGGGCGAAGCACGGAACAAGCTGGGCCAGGTCAAGGTCTATCAGTCGGACTTCCGCCCGATGAAGAACGTGCTCGCCGGGCGCAACGAGCGCAGCTTGTACAAGATGGTCTGCGACGGGGCGACCGACCGGGTGGTGGGCATCCACATGATCGGCCCCGACGCGCCGGAGCTGCTTCAGGGCGCGGCGGTGGCGGTCAAGGCGGGGCTGACCAAGCAGGCGTTCGACGACACCGTGGCAATCCACCCGACGATGGCCGAAGAGCTGGTGCTGCTGCGCTAGTTCACGCCGGCTTGACGAAGCTGTCGATCACCCGCTTGCGCCCGCTCGCTTCGAACTCGATCTCGAGCTTGTTGCCGTCCTGGCCGACCACTTCGCCGTACCCGAACTTGTCATGGAACACGCGCGCCCCGGCCGCCAGGTCGGTGCGCGGCTTGGCGGCAAAGCTGGCGGCGCTGCGGCCGGGCTCGGCGATCCGCTTGGGCGCCGTGTCGTAGCCGGCCGACAGCGCGCGCTGCCAGCCCGGGCCGCGCGTCTGGCCGCGCTCGGGGCGGGCGATGGTCACGTGCGCGAACGGATCTTCGTGCTCGCTCCAGTTGGCCCGCCACAGCGATGCGCCGCCGGTCAGCGTGGTCTCGCTATCGACGTGCTCAGCGGGCAGGTCCGCCACGAAGCGCGACGGGATGGCGCTCGACCATTGCCCGAAGATGCGCCGGTTGGCTGCGTGGAGGATTGTGCACCGCCGCCGGGCGCGGGTGATCGCGACATAGGCCAGGCGGCGTTCCTCCTCGAGACTGGCGAGCCCGCCTTCGTCGAGCGCCCGTTGGCTCGGGAACACGCCTTCCTCCCACCCGGGCAGGAACAAGTGGTCGAACTCCAGCCCCTTGGCGGCGTGGATGGTCATGATCGTGACTTTCTCCGCATCGTCGGCCGCGTCGTTGTCCATCACCAGGCTGACGTGCTCGAGGAAATCGCCCAGCGTCTCGTATTCCTCCATTGCCCGGGCGAGCTCGACCAGGTTGTCGGCCCGGCCCGCGCTCTCGGCGCTGCGGTCGGCCTTGAGCATCGCCTCGTAGCCCGATTCCTCGAGCACCGCGCGCAGCAGCTCGGCCGGGGCGACCGTGTCGGCCAGCTCGCGCCAATGGAGGAACAGCCGCATGAGCTGCGCGATCGCGCCGCGCGCGCGGGCGGGCAGCTCGTCGCTGTCGGCCAGCTGGAGCGAGGCGGCAGCGAGCGGCATCTGTCCGCGCCGGGCATGGAGATGCATCGTCTCGAGCGTCTTGGCCCCGAGCCCGCGCTTGGGCTGGTTGTAGATCCGTTCGAACGCCAGGTCGTCGACGGGGCTGGCAATGACCCGCAGATAGGCCAGCGCGTCGCGGATTTCGGCGCGCTCGTAGAAGCGAAAGCCGCCGACGATGCGATAGTTGAGGCCAATCTGGATGAAGCGGTCTTCGAACTCGCGCGTCTGATACGAAGCGCGCACCAGGATCGCGACGCGCTCGATGCTGGCGCCTTCGCTCTCGAGCCGCTCGATCTCCTCGCCCACGCGGCGCGCTTCCTCGGGCGCGTCCCACACGCCGATCACGCGCACCTTCTCGCCCCCGCCCGCCTCGGTCCACAAGGTCTTGCCGAGCCGCCCGCCATTATGCGCGATCAGCCCGGAAGCCGCCGCGAGGATATGAGGGGTCGAACGGTAATTCTGCTCGAGCTTGATCA
>JBDSDC010000101.1:0-8643 GCA_039920725.1 Croceibacterium sp.
GATCGTCGATGCGGCGATGAACGACCTCGCCCGCCCGGCGCTTTACGGCGCGTGGCACGATTTCGAGGCGGTGCGGCCGACCAACCGGCGGATGACCGCCAATATCGTCGGCCCGATCTGCGAGACCGGCGACACATTCGCGATGGGCCGCAACATCGAAGGCGTCGAGGCGGGCGACCTGGCGGTGTTTCGCACCGCCGGCGCGTACGGCGCGACGATGGCCTCGAGCTACAACAGCCGCGGGTTCGTCGCCGAAGTCATGGTCGACGGCGACAAGTTCGCGGTTGTCGCCGACCGCATCGCGCCCGAGGCGATTGCCGCCTCCGAGCGGGTGCCCGACTGGCTTGAGTAACTGATATGCGCGCGCTGCCGCTGTTCCACTGCGTCGCCGGGCAGCCAGTGATCGTACTCGGGCAAGGGCCGGCGGCGGACGCGAAACGGCGGCTGGTCGAACGCGCCGGCGCGCACCCGGTGGGCGAGGACGATGCGGCGGCGCGGCTCGCGTTCGTCGCGCTCGATGAGCCGGAACCGGCGGTCTTACGCCTTCGGGCGCGGGGCGTGCTGGTCAACGTCGTCGATCGCCCGGAGTTGTGCGATTTCACCGTGCCGAGCCTGGTCGAGCGCGATCCGCTGCTGGTCGCGGTCGGCACCGCGGGCGCCTCGGCCGGGCTCGCCAAGCACATACGGTTGCGGCTCGAGCGGGTGCTCCCCGCCGGGCTCGGGGCGCTGGCAGAGGCGCTCTACTCTGCCCGCGCGGAGCTGCGGGCGCGCTTTCCGGATGCGGCGGACCGCCGGCGCGCGCTCGATGCCGCCTTGGCCGAAGGCGGGCCGCTCGATCCGCTGGCAGAGGGCGCGGACGCGCGCGTGGACAGTTGGCTGGAGCACCCGGACGCCCCGGAAGCGCCGGCGCTCGCCGAATTCACGCTCGCCAGCGACGATCCCGATGACCTGACCCTGCGGCAAGCGCGGCTGCTCGGCATGGCCGACGCGATACTGTTTGAACCGGGGATCGCCACCGCGATCCTCGACCGGGCGCGGGCCGACGCGGTCCGCGTTGCGCTCCCGCTGGCGGGAGAGATGCCGCCCGGCGCCGTGCTGATCCTGCGCCGCGGCCGAGGTCCCGGCGGTTACAATCATTTAACTTAAAGCAAGTCGGCACAACGGGCACCTCTGTGTCTCCGGCGGGCGAGGGGCTCGGCGGAGACAGGGAGAACGCGCATGAACTTGCCCCATATCGACCTTTCGATCCTGCCCGACCTCGACACCGTTGCCGGGATCTTCGGCAGCGTGCTCGGCGAGGGTGGCCACGACGATTCGATCGTGATCCTCGCGACGTTTGTTTACGAATCCACCGGGGGCCTGATCTAGGCCGCGGGGGCAAAGGGCACAGCGATGCGGATCGATCCCGCCATCGCGGCGCTGCGGGCCGATCGCGGCCTGCAGCGCCAGGCCCAGGCCGCCACGATCGCCGGGTTTGCCGCATGGCGCGATGAACCCGGCGCGCGGGCCGCGCTGGCGGAGCTCGCGCAATTCGGCCAAGGCGCGCCGCTCGAGCGGTGTCCGGCGCTGGAGGCGCTGGTGACCGGGCCCGACGCGGGCGGCGAACTGGCGCAAGCACTGTGCCGGGCGCTGGCAACCACACTCGCGCAGCAGCCGTTCGGGCACCCGCCGCTCCGCCACGGGTTCGACGGCGCGGTCTCGACGCTGCAAGTGGCGCACGCCGGCCGGGCGCACCTGGTGCTGCACGCACGCGAGTCGGGCGTGTACTCGTTCACCCGCGCGGCGTTCAGCGATGCGTTGCGCTTCGAAGCGGTGCTCGCCGGCAGCGCCGAAGCGCGGATCGTGCGCCGGGGAGCCGGCGGCCTCTCGTTCGAGACCTTGGCGCTGACCGCGGGCACCCGGCTGGCGCTCGATCTGGCTAGCGAGGCGCTGCAAGCGGTGGCGGTCAGCCGGCGGCTGGTCTCGCTCCGCCTCCACCGCTTCGCCGCCGAGCCCGAGCCAACGCACGAATATTCGCTCGCGGACGGCGCGCTGGCGCATCGTTCGAGCGGCAACCTCGCCGCCAGCCGCCACGCGATGATCGTCGCGGTGCTCGGGCGCATGGAGCGCGCCGAGGCCGCTCCGGTGCTGGCCGCGATCGCGCGCGAACCGGGCGAGACCTCGTTGCGCTGGGAAGCACTGCGCGAGGGCCTGGCGCTGGACACCGCGCAGGGCTTCGCCGCGCTGCTCGCCGTAGCGCGCCAGGCCGGCGATCCGCTGTCCGCCGCTGCCGGGGCGCTGCGCGCGCAACTGATCGAAACCCATCCGCAGCTTGCGGCGCTGGAGGAACCGCCGTGCCCCGCGTGATCGACCACCCCGACACGGCCGCGTGCAGCCTGGACGAATGCCTGACCGCGCTGGGCGATAGCGGCTTCGAGCCGAACGACGAAGCGAGCCTGATGCACGCCGCCGGGTGGCTCCGCCGGCTCGGAAACAACCGCGAGTTCCTCGCCGAGATCATGCTCGCCGAGCTGGCGGGGCGCCACCGCGAGGACGCCCGAGTCAGCGCGTACGGCCCGCAAGTGGTGATGCTCTCGCCGCTCGGCGGAGAGTTCTTCGTGCGCGCCAACATCTGGCCGTCGCGCGCCGAGCCGCTGTTCCGCGCCAGCGGCGGCGGAGCATTCGTCTACGAGCTGCCGCACGATCACAACTTCGACTTCCTGACCGTCGGCTACTTCGGGCCGGGATACTGGTCCGATTACTGGGAGTACGATTACGCGGCGGTGGCGGGCGCGGTGGGGGAACCGGCGGGCCTGCGCTTTGCCGGGCGTGCGCGGCTCGAGCCGGACAAGCTGATGCATTACCGCGCGCATCGCGACGTCCATTCGCAGCTCGCGCCCGATGCGCTGTCGGTGTCGCTCAACGTGATGCACGCGGGCGGCGCGCAAGGGTGGACCGACCAGTACCGCTTCGACACCGAGGCCAACACCATCGCCGGGGTGCTTTCGCCCGGGGCGAGCGAAGTGTTCCTGCGCGTTGCGGTCGGGCTGGGCAATATGGAGGCCCGCGATCTCGCCGAGAGGTTCGCGCGCACGCACCCGAGCGAACGGCTGCGGCTGGCCGCGCTCGAAGCGCAGGCCGGAATCCTCGGTCAGGCCGAACGTGACGATTTGTGGCGCCGTGCCGAGAACGGCGGCAGCCGGCTGGTCGCGCTCGAAGCCAGGCGCCGGCGCGAATTGCTCGCGGCCTAGAACACCGCCCCCACCAGCCGGTCGATCGCCGCCTGAAGGATCACCGCGGCCGCGTGGCTGTCGATCCGCGCGGCGCGCTTGGCCCGGCTCAGGTCCTGCGCGATCATCGCGCGCTCGGCGCTGGCGGTGCTCCAGCGCTCGTCCCACAGCAGCACCGGGAGCCCGAGCGGGGCGAGATTGCGGGCATAGGCACGCGCCGCCTGCGCGCGCGGGCCGCTCGATCCGTCCATGTTGAGCGGCAGCCCGATCACCAGCCCGCGCACGCTGCGCTCGGCGATCAGCGCCTCGAGCGCGGCGCGGTCGCGGGCGAACTTGCCGCGCGGCAGAGTCTTGCCCGCGCCGGCAAAGCGCCACCCTGCATCGCACAGCGCGGTGCCGATGGTCTGGGTCCCCAGATCAAGCGCCAGCAGCACCCCGCCCTCGGGCAGCGCGGCGTGGAATTCGGCGGCGTCCTCGGTCACCGGCGCGGCATCGGTCACTTGGGCCACGCCTCCATCCGCCGCGCCACGTCCGCGCGCAAGTTGGCCCAGAAAAGCGGAATGTCATAGACGTGATAGTTGTTGCCGGGCAGCACATAGGGCCCGAGCGCGGGCGGCGGGCCGATCAGCAGCAGCCCGGCTGGATCGCAGCGGGCGGGCACCAGACCGCGGGCCAGCACTCCGTTGCTCAGCGCCGCGTTGGGTACCACGGTTCCCAGATTGGCGCTCGCCGGGGCAGTGCCGCCGCTCATCCCGGTCAGCGGATTGACGCACACGATCGGGCCGTCGCCGCGCCGCTGGCCGTCATAGCCGGACGAGCCCCGAAACACCTCCAGCATCGTGCCGGGCTCGGCCGGCTCGGCAAAGCTCGACCAGGTGACGATGCACCGGGTTTGGTCGGGCCGCGCGCAGGCGGGCAGACCGAGCGCGGGCAAATCGTGCGTGATCGAGATCGGCCAGCCGATCGGGTAGACCATCGCCACCCGCCGCTGCAGTGGGGTGCCAACCACGCGCTCGCGCAATAATCGAAGCACATGAAGCGCGCCCTGGCTGTGCCCGGCGAGCACGATCGAGGTGTCGGGCCCGACTTGCGTCAGGAACTCGCTGAACGCTTGGTCGACGTCGCGATAGGCGGCGTCGATTGCTTGCGCAGCCTCGGGCGAGGCGGTGAGGAACGCGCCGAAGGTCGCCTGCCGGTAACGCGGCGCCCACACTTCGCTCGCGGCGCCGAACGCGCTGCCGAGGCCCTGGACGAACAGCCGCGCGCGCGCTTGCGATTCGGGGTCGCCCAGCGCGGCATTCCAGTGCGCGCGGTCGAGGAAGCTGGTCGGATGGACGAAGAACACCGCGTGGTGCGCCGCAGGGCCGGGCGGATCGGTGTAGCCCGCCGGGACCCACCGCGACGGGTCGTGGGCCGCGCCCGGGCGCGAGAACCACAGCGCCCGGTCATGATAGGTGTTCTCGGCCAGTTTCGCCTGGGCTTCGAACCGCGACGTCGGAACCAGCGCCCACTGGGTCAGCCGGTTGCCCATCAGGGCGTAGGCAAAGGCGGCGGCGATCACCAGCACGACCGCCAGTGCCACCAGGTAGAGGAACTTACGGACCATGCGCTGCGGCATCCGCGGGCGCGGCGAGCGCCTCGCGCCGCTTCGCCCGACGTTCGAGCGCGACCTTGATCATCGCCAGCAACGGATCAGCCAGGAACAGCCCGATCACGCCGAACAGCACGCCCATGATCAGCTGGAACCCCAGCACCAGCGCCGGCGCAAGGTCGACCGTATTGCGCGCGATCAGCGGCACCACCACGTTGCCGTCGAACGTCTGGACCACGAAATAGACGATCACCGTATAGAGCCCCATGTCGGGGCCGCCCGAAAACCCGACCAGCACCATCAGCGCGCCAGACATCAGCGCGCCGATGTTGGGGATGAAAGCCAGGAGCCCGGTGAGAATTCCCAGCAAGGCGGCCAGCGGCACGCCGTAAACCCACAGCATCAGCCAAGTGAACACGCCCTCGAACGCCATGCCCACCAGCCGCCCGGCCATCAGCCTGCGCAGCGTGGCCGCCATCTGGGCGGTGGTATCGTGGAACTCGCCGCGCTGCTCGGCGGGCAGCATCCACGCGAGGCCCCGTTCGTAGAGCCGCGGCTCGAGCGCGATGTAGAGGCCGATGGTGACGATCAGGATCACCGTCGCGAGGCCGCCGAGCACGCCGCCGATGGCGCGGGTGAGCGTTCCGACCCCGCTGACCAGCTGGCCCGAGACTTGCTGGACGTGAGCCATGCTGACGTCCAGGCCGTGCCGGTCCAACCACGCGATCAGCCGCGTTCCCTGCTCGGTGACGATGCGCGGGAAAGCCGCGGCTTCGGCCGAGATCTGCGAGCCGGCGAAATAGCCCAGCCAGGCGAAGAAGCCGATCGCCGTGACCAGCAGCACGCCGATCCGCCACCCGCGCCCGATCGGCAGCACCCGGCCGAGCAGGCGCGCGCCGCCGTCGAGCATCGCCGCGAACACCAGCGCGCCGAAGATCACCAGCAACGCCTGCGAGACATAGACCGCCAGCATCGCGAGGCCGATCACGGCGACCCAGATTGCCGCCTTGTGAGCCTCGCGCCGCAGCTCGGGATTGTCGATCTGCGTCGGGCTGGCGCGCACGTCCTGGTGCGGCGATGGCGGGCCCGGCTCAGTGTCCACCGGCGTCGCTCCGGACTGTGCGGCGCGGCGGGCGCAGGCTGGTCCACGCGCGGCCCGAGCGGAGTGATCCGAACCAGCTCAGCGGGTTCCAGCTTTCGGTGCCGTCGAGCGAGAAGGTCAGGAACTCGGCCCGCCCGCCAATATTGGCGATCGGCACCGGCCCTCCCAGGCCATTGCCGAACGGCCCCGCGTCAAAACGGCTGTCGGCCGAGTTGTCGCGGTTATCGCCCATCAAGAACACGTGGCCCGGTGGAATCTCGATTTCAGCATAATTGTCGCGCGGCGATTTCGATTCGGTGTCGAAAGTCAGGTAGGTCGCCCCGTTGGGCAGCGTTTCGCGGTAAGTGGGCGGCTCGTAGACCGCCTTTCCATTGGCGAGGCGGGTGCGGAACTCAGAAAACGATTGGTCGAGACAGTTCCTTCCGCCCTCGCAAACCTGCGAATCCGCGGCCAGCTGGACCGGCGGTTCGACCTCGCGCGGGATCGGCGCGCCGTTGAGGATGATCCGCCCGTTGACCATTGCGATGCGGTCGCCGGGCCGGGCGACGACGCGCTTGATCAGGTCCTCGGTGCGGTCGGGCGGGACTACGATGACGATGTCGCCGTACTCGGGCGTGTGCGGATTGATCCGCCAGCCGGCCCGCGGCAGCACGTGGAAGCTGGCCGAGACCCAACTCCAGCCAAAGGGATACTTGCTGACCACCAGCCGGTCGCCGACCAGCAGGCCCGGCATCATCGAGCCCGACGGAATGTAGAACGGCTTGGCGATGAAGGTGTGGAACGCCAGCACGCCCAGCAGCATCAGCGCCAGCCCGCGCACTTCGTGCAGCCAGTTGACCTTGGCTTTAGGCTCGGGGGCCTTGGCCTCGGGCGGCATGGCCACTTGCTCGGGTGGAATGTCGTTCATGGGTTCGTTCATCGGGGTATCAGCGCTGCTCAAAAGGGGCGGGCCTCAATCACCACGAAGGCCTGGGCCCACGGATGGTCGTCGGTCAGGGTTAGGTGGACGTGCGCCTCATGGCCGGGCGGGGTCAGTTCGGCAAGCCGCTTCGCCGCGCCGTTCGCCAGCGCCAGCGTCGGCGCGCCCGAGGGCAGGTTCACCACCCCGATGTCCTTCATGTACACGCCGCGAAAGAACCCGGTGCCGACCGCCTTGGAAAACGCCTCCTTGGCGGCGAAGCGCTTGGCGTATGTGCCGGCGCGGGTCAGCGGGCGGCGGGCCGCCTTGTCGCGCTCGATCTGGGTGAAGCACCGCTGCTCGAACCGCTCGCCGTGCCTCGCTAGCGCCGCCGCGATCCGCTCGACGTTGCAGAGATCGGAGCCCATGCCGATGATCACCTGGCCGCGTCCATCAGTTCGCGCATTTGCCGCACCGCCGCTTCAAGCCCGACGAACACCGCCTCGCCGATCAGATAGTGCCCGATGTTGAGCTCGGCGAGCTGGGGAATGGCGGCGATCGGCTGGACGTTGGCGAACGTCAGCCCGTGGCCGGCGTGGGGTTCGATGCCGTTCTTGGCGGCGAGCGAGGCCATGTCGGCTACTTTGCGCAGCTCGACCGCGACCTGCTCGCCACTGGCGTGGGCGTATTCGCCGGTGTGGAACTCGACTACCGGCGCGCCGAGCCGGAGCGCGGCTTCGACCTGGCGCTCGTCGGGCGCGATGAACAGGCTCACGCGGATGCCCGCGTCGAGCAGGCGGCTGACCACCGGCTGCAGGCGATTGTGCTGCCCGGCGGCGTCGAGCCCGCCTTCAGTGGTCACCTCGGCGCGGTTCTCGGGCACGATGCACGCGGCGTGCGGGCGGTGGGCGAGGGCGATCGCGACCATCTCGTCGCTCGCCGCCATCTCCAGGTTCAGGGGCAGGCCGGTTGCCGCCAGGATGCGTGTTAGGTCGCTGTCGCGGATGTGGCGGCGGTCCTCGCGCAAGTGCGCGGTGATCCCGTCGCCGCCGACCCGCGCGACGATCTCCGCCGCGCGCACCGGGTCCGGATGGTCGCCGCCGCGCGCGTTGCGGATCGTGGCGACGTGATCGATGTTGACCCCGAGCCTCAGACGTTCGGTCATCAGCCGGCCTTGCGGCTGCCCGGCTTTTCGGGCGCGATGGCGGCCAGCTCGGGCGGCAGCGCGTCGGCCGGGTAAGCGGGGAAATCGACCGTCGCGAGCGCCACCAGCGGCACGCCGATCTGCGCTTTGCCGCCCGAGCGGTCGATCAGGCACGCGGCGGCGAGGATCCTGCCCGGCTCGCGCTGGACCACCGTCAGCGCCTCGCGCAAGGAGAGCCCGGTCGAGACGATGTCCTCGACCAGCACCACCCGCGCGCCGGCGGGTATCTCGAACCCGCGGCGCAGCGCGAACGTTTCGCCTTCGCGTTCGACGAACAGCGCCTTGCAGCCGAGCGCGCGGGCGGTCTCGTAGCCGGGGATGATTCCGCCGATCGCCGGGCTCACTACCAGGTCGACTTCGCCGATCTCGCGGCGGATCACGTCGGCCAGCGCGCGGCACAGCCGCTCGGCACGGGGTGGATCTTCGAACACCCGCATCTTCTGCAGGAACACCGGCGAGCGCAGGCCCGAGGAGAGGATGAAGTGCCCTTCCATCAGCGCGCCCGCGGCGCGAAATTCGGCGAGGACTTCGGCGCTGTTCATGACCGCACTTGAAACCTTTCCACGCCCGCGTGCGGGCTGTCGAAAAATCTCCCTAGAAGCGCTTGAGGCATGCGACAAGCGGGCGTATAGGCGCGGC
>JBDSDC010000102.1:0-20571 GCA_039920725.1 Croceibacterium sp.
CCATGCCGATCCAGCTGGCCGGCAACATCAAGCATGGTGGCCTGTTCGAAACCGCGTTCGGCATCACGCTGGAACAACTGGTCCACGAGATCGGCGGCGGCACCGACAGCGGCCGCCCGGTCAAGGCGGTCCAGGTCGGCGGCCCGCTCGGCGCCTATCTCCACCCCGACCAGTTCGACATCAAGTTCGATTACGAGGAATATACCGCGGCCGACGCGCTGATCGGCCACGGCGGGATCACCGTGTTCGACGACACCGCCGACATGGGCGCGATGGCGCGTTTCGCGATGGAGTTCTGCGCCGCTGAAAGCTGCGGCAAGTGCACCCCGTGCCGCATCGGCGCGGTGCGCGGGGTCGAGCTGATCGACCGCATCCGCGCGGGCGGGCGCCAGGCCGACGCAGTCGAAAGCCAGCCGGTGATGCACAATGCTCCCAAGTCGGGCCGCTTGCCCGAGCAGGAAATCGCGCTGCTGACCGACTTGTGCGAGACGATGAAATTCGGCTCGCTGTGCGCGCTCGGCGGATTCACGCCGTTCCCGGTGATGAGCGCGCTGAAGAATTGGCCGGGCGACTTCATGCCGGGCCAGCAAGGTGCGGCGCAAAAGGTGCCTGGCCGGAACGAGACATGATTCTCGGCGTGGTGCTCGCGGGCGGGCAATCGGCCCGCTTCGGCAGCGACAAGGCGATGGCCGAACTGGGCGGACACACGCTGCTTGCGCGCGCGTTCGACACCCTGACCGGATTCTGCGAGCTGGTCGTGATCGTCGGGCGCGACAGCGGGCCGGGGCACTGCATCCCGGACTGGCCGCAGCCCGGCATGGGGCCGCTGGCCGGGATCGCCGCCGGGCTCCACCTCGCGCGTGACCAGGGCTATGCCAGCGTGCTGACTTGCGGGGTGGATTCGGTGGGCTTGCCCGACGACGTGCTCGAGCGGCTGTCGCCCGCGCCCGCCTATTTCGCCGACCAGCCGGTGATCGGCCACTGGCCGGCGGGTGCCGCCCAGACGATCGAAACGATCCTTTTGGGCCCCGGCAAGCATTCGATGCTTGCCTTCGCTCACGCGCTTGGCGCAACGCCGGTGCATTCGGCGCGGAAATCGGCTAACATCAACACCCCGGCGGACCTCGCCGCAGCGGAGCGCAACGATGGGATTTGAACGCCAGGCCGATTTCGGCACTCCGCCGGTTGCCTCCGACGACTTGGTCACGCTGACCATCGACGGGCGCGAAGTGACCGTGCCGGCGGGCACCAGCGTGATGCGCGCGGCGGCCGAGATCGGCGCCGCGATCCCCAAGCTGTGCGCGACCGACAACATGAAGTCGTTCGGCAGCTGCCGCTTGTGCCTGGTCGAGATCGACGGCGCGCGCGGCACGCCCGCCAGCTGCACCACCCCGGTCATGCCGGGCATGGCGGTGCATACGCAGACCCCGCGGCTGGAAAGGCTCCGCAAGGGGGTGATGGAGCTGTACATCTCCGACCACCCGCTCGACTGCCTGACCTGCAGCGCCAACAACGATTGCGAGCTGCAGGAGCAGGCCGCCGCGGTCGGCCTACGCGACGTGCGCTACGGCTATTCGGGCGACAACCATCTCGGGCTGACGACCGACGTGTCCAACCCGTACTTCGACTTCGACCCGAGCAAGTGCATCGTCTGCTCGCGCTGCGTGCGCGCATGCGACGAAGTCCAGGGCACATTCGCGCTCACCATCGACGGGCGCGGGTTCGCCTCGATGGTCAGCGCGGGGCAGGACAAGGACAACTTCCTCAGCTCCGAATGCGTCAGCTGCGGGGCCTGCGTGCAGGCCTGCCCGACCGCGACGCTGCAGGAAAAGAGCGTCAAGGCGATCGGCCTGCCCGAACGCGCGGTGGTCACCACCTGCGCCTATTGCGGGGTCGGCTGCACTTTCCGCGCCGAGATGCGCGGCGAGCAGCTGGTGCGGATGGTCCCGTGGAAGGACGGCAAGGCCAACCGCGGACATAGCTGCGTCAAGGGCCGCTTCGCCTACGGCTATGCCAATCACCAGGACCGCATCCTGGCCCCGATGATCCGCGAAGCGATCGACCAGCCGTGGCGCGAAGTCAGCTGGGACGAGGCGATCGGCTATGCCGCCGGCCGGCTAGGCGCGATCAAGGCCGAACACGGCCCCGCGGCGCTGGGCGGGATCACTTCGAGCCGGTGCACCAACGAAGAGACGTTCCTGGTCCAGAAGCTGGTCCGCGCGGCGTTCGGCACCAACAATGTCGATACATGCGCCCGCGTGTGCCACTCACCCACTGGTTACGGGCTCAAGACCACGTTCGGCACCAGCGCCGGCACGCAGGATTTCGATTCGGTGATGGACACCGACGTGATGCTGGTGATCGGCGCCAATCCGACCGACGCGCACCCGGTGTTCGCCAGCCGGATGAAGCGCCGGCTGCGCCAGGGCGCCAAGCTGATCGTGATCGACCCGCGCCGGATCGACCTCGTCCGCTCGCCCCATGTCGAGGCCGCGCATCACCTGCCGCTGCAACCGGGCACGAATGTCGCGGTGCTGACCAGCCTGGCGCACGTGATCGTCACCGAAGGCCTGGCCGACGAGGCCTTCATCCGCGAGCGGTGCGACTGGGACGAATACCAGGACTGGGCCGCGTTCGTATCCGATGAGCGTCACAGCCCCGAATTCCTCGAGCCTGTCACGCGCGTGCCGGCGCAGGATCTGCGCGCGGCCGCCCGGCTCTATGCCACCGGCGGCAACGGCGCGATCTACTACGGCCTCGGGGTCACCGAGCACAGCCAGGGCTCGTCGACGGTGATGGCGATCGCCAACCTGGCGATGGTCACCGGCAATATCGGCCGGCCGGGCGTGGGCGTGAACCCGCTGCGCGGGCAGAACAACGTCCAGGGCGCGTGCGACATGGGCAGCTTCCCGCACGAGCTGCCCGGCTATCGCCACATCCACGACGCCGAGACCCGCAGCCTTTTCGAGAAGGACTGGGGCGTCACGCTCGACAGCGAGCCCGGCCTGCGGATCAACAACATGCTCGATGCCGCGGTCGATGGCACGTTCAAGGCGATCTACATCCAGGGCGAGGACATCCTCCAGTCCGATCCCAATACCCAGCACGTCTCCGCCGGGCTCTCCGCGATGGAGCTGGTCATCGTCCACGACTTGTTCCTCAACGAGACCGCGAATTACGCGCACGTGTTCCTGCCGGGCAGCACGTTCCTCGAGAAGAACGGCACTTTCACCAACGCCGAGCGGCGCATCCAGCCGGTCCGCAAGGTGATGGACCCGGCCAACGGCTACGAGGACTGGCAAGTCACCCAGTTGCTCGCCAACGCCCTCGGCGCCGACTGGAGCTACACTCACCCGAGCGAAATCATCGACGAGATCGCCCGCCTGACGCCGAGCTTCGCCGGGCTCTCATGGGCGGGGCTCGACAAGCTCGGCTCGGTCCAGTGGCCGGTCAACGAAGCCCACCCCGAGGGCTCACCGGTGATGCACATCGAAGGGTTTGTGCGCGGCAAGGGCAAGTTCGTGGTCACCGACTACGTCCCGACCGACGAGAAGACCGGCCCGCGCTTCCCGCTGCTGCTGACCACCGGGCGGATCCTCAGCCACTACAACGTCGGCGCGCAGACCCGGCGGACCAGCAACGTCGCATGGCACCCGGAAGACTTGCTCGAGATGCATCCCGCCGATGCCGACAACCGCGGCCTGAAAGACGGCGACTGGGCCAAGCTCAACAGCCGCACCGGCGAGACCACGCTGCGGTGCAGGGTCACCGACCGGGTTGCGCCGGGTGTGGTCTACACCACCTTCCACCACCCCGCGACGCAGGCCAACGTGGTCACCACCGACTACTCCGACTGGGCGACAAACTGCCCCGAATACAAAGTCACCGCGGTCCAGGTCATGCCGTCCAACGGCCCGTCCGACTGGCAGGAAGAATATACCGAGCTGAGCGAACGGTCGCGGCGCATTACCGGCGGGGCGATGGAGCCCGCCGAATGAGCGCCACCGAGCATGGCGGCGGCACCCTGCCCAAGCTACGCCGCATGGCCGAGCAGATCGCGCTCAATTTCGCGGCGATCGGCCACGACGATGCGGTGCTGGCGACGGCCGACCACATCTACCAGTTCTGGGACCCGCGGATGAAGGCGGCGATCTTCGCCGACGACCGGGGCGCGCTGTCGCCGATCGCGCGCGGCGCGATCGACCATCTCGCCGGCGGCGCGCATCCAGCCTCGCAAACCCGCGCGACCGAGTTCAACACCGCGCACGAGACCGGCCATTCGGACGCCGGGTAGCGTCCTTCTAGACGCCGATCGGCCTTCGACAAGCTCAGTCCGCTCAGCTCCTCAGGATGAGCGGTTTGTTGCTTGATTCTTCTTTCCCGCTCATCCTGAGGAGCCGCTGAGCCTGTCGAAGCGGCGTCTCGAAGGACGCGAAGCACCCAGCATCATGCAAGACTTCTGGACCTATATCCTGCGCTGTGCCGATGGCAGCTACTATGTCGGCCACACCGACGACATCGACGTCAGGATGGGGCAACATCAGACCGGCTGGCTTGGAGGATACGCAGCAAGGCGACGGCCAGTGCAGCTCGTGTGGTCGGACCGGTTTGCTGACCGCGATTCAGCGTTTGCGGCAGAGCGTCAAATCAAGGGTTGGTCGCGCGCGAAAAAGGAGGCCCTGATCCACTCCGATTGGGCGACGCTATCGCAACTCGCCAGTCGAGCGCGCTCCACTCCACTCCCCGCTCATGGTGAGGGGGGACTGAGTAGCTCGCCCAGCGAGCGTAGCGAAGGCCAGTCTCGAACCACCGAAATCCGCGCCAACGGCAGCCGCCGCCCCGCCCCGCGCGAGTGGGTGCCCGAAGCGCCGATCGCGCTCGAATTCAATGGCCTCAGCTACGCAGTGATGATGGCCACGCCCGCCGATTTGGAGGATTTCGCGCGCGGCTTCGCGCTGACCGAAGGGCTCGCCCGCGCGCCCGGCGACATTGCCGACATCGCCGTGGCCGAAGTCGAGCACGGGTGGATCGTGCGCGCCCAGCTCAGCGGGCTCGGGATCGACAAGCTGACCGAGCGGGTGCGCACCCGCGTCGCCGAATCGAGCTGCGGGCTGTGCGGAATCGAGAACCTCGAAGCCGTCGCCCGCCCGCTGCCGCGGGTCGCGCCACACGCTGTGCTGGACGAAGCGGCGATCTTCGCCGCGCTCGCCGGCTTGCGCGCTCGCCAGCCGCTGACCCGCGCGACCGGCGCCGCCCACGCCGCCGCGCTGTGTAACGAAGACGGCACGATCATGGCCGTCCGCGAAGATGTCGGGCGCCACAACGCGATGGACAAGCTGGTCGGCGCGCTTGCGGCGGCGGGCGAGGACCCGGCGGCGGGCTTCATCCTGTCGACCGCGCGCTGTTCCTACGAGATCGTCGAAAAGGCCGTCCGCGCCGGCGCCACGCGCCTCGTCACCGTCTCGCTCCCCACCACCCTGGCGGTCGAGCGCGCCACCGCCGCCGGGCTCAGCTTGTGGTGCCTGGCGCGCGATGACAGCGTGCTGCGAGTCAGCGCAGCGGCTTGAGCTCGGCGAGCGTCGCCCAATAGCGTTTGCCGTTGGTTTTGGTGATCCAATACTCGGTGAAGCCATTGGCCGGCGAGCAAAACGCCCCGGCCACGGCGCCCTTTCCTCGCGCACCTTGCACCCGCTGGCCGATCGCCAGCCTAAAGCAATCCGGCACTCGCTCGGTCGTCGGGACGCTCGGCTCCAGCAGCGAGAGCTTGGCCATCACCCCTTTGGCGGTGAGCTCAAACACCGGATCGATCGGCAGGTTCACGAACGGACCGATGCCGTGGACTTGAAGGATGGTCTCCACCGGGGAATAGCCGAAGTGAGCCATCCTGGGCGGGACCACGCCGAGCGCGCCTCGCGGCATCGCGGTGAGCTTGGCCATGTCGACCCGCGAGCCTGTCCCCAAAGCCCAAGCGCCGCTGAGGACGGTGATGTTTTCGACGCCGGGATGGGTGTGCGGCAGCACAACGTAGCCCGGGTCGTGATGAATCCGGATGACGAACTCCTTCCCTGGGGCAAGCGGGTCTCCGACGACCTTCTCCAGCCAGACGCCTTCGGCCATTGGCTGCATGGCGAACACGCCGCCGTGTTCGACCGATCCCGATTGCGCCTGGGCTTGCGTCGAAGCGAGGACGAGGATCGCGCCGAGCAATGTCATTCCTGCCGCCATTAAAAGTGCCCCCTCAAAGCTTTGTCGAAATTAACCGTCCGCCGATTCGACGTCTACTGCGACTAACCGACAGCATCCAAACGTCCCCTAACGACTGAGCAGATAGACCGCATATTCGGCGCGCCAGTTGGCTCCCGAGGCGCCCACATCGCGGTCGCCGCTGAAAAACCAGCTGCGTTCGATATTCACTCCCTTATCGCGCACTAGCTGGACGAAATCGGTCACCGTCACATGGTGGATGTTCTGCGTTTCGTACCAGCTGACCGGCAAGTGCCGGGTGACCGGCATCCGCCCGTTCCACAACAGCGAGGCGCGCATCTTCCAGTGCGCGAAGTTGGGAAAGCTGACGAACGCCTTGCGCCCGATCCGCAGCAGCTCGGCGAGCATCAGGTCGGGCCGCTCGGCGGTTTGCAGCGTCTGGCTGAGGATCGCGTAGTCGAACGCGCCGTCAGGGTAATCGGCGAGGTCGCGGTTGGCGTCGCCCTGGACCGCGGAGAGCCCGCGCGCGACGCACTTTTCGACTTCCGCCGGTTCGATTTCCATCCCCCGCGCGTCGATGCCCTTGTCATCGCGCAGCACCGCCATCAGCTGGCCGTCGCCGCACCCGACATCGAGCACCCGCGCGCCCGCCGGCACGTGGCGGGCGATCACCGCCAGGTCGGGGCGCAGATCAGCCATTGAGGAAGCCGCTGACCACCCGGTCGAGCGCGGGCACCTCGAGCAGGAAGCTGTCGTGGCCGAACGGGGCCGACAGCTCGACGAAGCTGACCGGCGCGGCGGTGGCATTGAGCGCATGGACCACCGCGCGCGATTCGGCGGTCGGGTAGAGCCAATCGGTGTCGAAGCTGATCACGCAAAACCGCGCGGTCGACTTGGCGAACGCGTCCGCCAGGCTCGCTTTCCCTTTGGCCCCGTGCTCCTCGGCCAGGTCGAAGTAATCCATCGCCCGGGTGATGTAGAGGTAGGAGTTGGCGTCAAACCGGTCGGTGAACGCGATCCCCTGGTGGCGCAGGTAGCTTTCGACCTGGAAATCGGCATCGAACCCGAAGCTCTTGGCGTCACGGTCTTGCAGCCGGCGGCCGAACTTGTCGGTCAGTCCGGCTTCGGACAAGTAAGTGATATGCGCCGCCATTCGGGCGACCGCGAGGCCCTTTTCGGGCCCTTTGCCGGAGCCGTAGTAGTCCCCCTCCCGCCAGTTGGGATCGGCCATGATCGCCTGGCGGCCGACCTCGTGGAAAGCGATGTTCTGCGCCGAATGGCGCGCGCTGGCGGCGATCGCCAGCACCCGCGCGGTGCGTTCGGGGAAATTGGCCGCCAGGCTCAGCGCCTGCATTCCGCCCATCGACCCGCCGACCACCGCGTGAAGTCGCGATATGCCGAGCGCATCGAGCAGCGCGACTTGCGCACGGACCATGTCGCGCACGGTGATGACCGGGAAGCGCATGCCCCACGGCTTGCCGTCCGGACCCGCGCTGGCCGGCCCGGTCGAGCCCATGCACCCGCCGATGACATTGGCGCAGATGACGTGGAAAAGGCGCGTATCGATCGGCTTGCCGGGGCCGACCATGCGGTCCCACCAGCCGGGCTTGCCGGTGATCGGGTGCGGGCTGGCGAGATGCTGGTCGCCGGTCAACGCATGCGGCACCAGGATCGCGTTCGATTTATCCTCCGCCAGCTCGCCGTACGTCTCGTAAGCGATCGTCACCCGCTCGAGCGCCAGCCCGCTGTCGAGCGGCAGCGGCGCGGCCAGGGTCAGGCTGGGCGAAGTCGAGGCGAGAGCAGTGGCCACGAGCAGGGGATTAGGGGCCGTGGTCAGGCTGTCAATTGCGCGCCGGCGGGGTTATGCGCGCTGCCGTGAACGAGACGGGACCCCAGCTGAAGCCGTGGATCGCGGCGATCCACGCCTATGTGCCGGGGCGAAGCACCGGCGCGGGCGGCGAGCCGCTGATCAAGCTTTCAGCCAACGAGAACCCGCTCGGTACCAGCCCCAAGGCGCTGGCGGCACGGGCCGGGGCGGCGGGCCCGGATCGCTATCCCGACCCGGATTCGCGCGAGCTGCGCGGCGCCATCGGCGCGGTGCACGGGATCGATCCGGCCCGTGTCGTATGCGGAACCGGATCGGACGAGCTGCTCAACTTGGCCGCGCTGGCCTTTGCCGGCCCGGGCGACGAGGTGATCTACGTCCGCTACGGCTTTGCGGTTTACGACATTGCCGCGCGGCGCTGCGGGGCCGCCCCGGTGGTGGCGCCCGACCGCGACTTCGCGACCGATGTCGACGCGCTGCTGGGCTGCGTGACCGAGCGCACGCGTGTGGTCTTTCTGGCCAATCCCAACAACCCGACCGGGACCTTTCTGCCCCAGGCGGACCTCGCCCGGCTTCACGCCGGGTTGCCGAGCGAGGTACTGCTGGTGCTCGACCAGGCTTATTCCGAGTTCGTCGCGCCCGCCGATGACGACGGCGGGTTGGCGCTCGCCGACCAGGCCGCCAACGTGCTGGTGACCCGGACGTTCTCCAAGATCTACGGCCTCGCGGGCGAACGGATCGGCTGGGCCACCGGCGCACCGGCGCTGGTCGGCGCGCTCAACCGCATCCGCGGGCCGTTCAACGTGACCGTAAGCGCGCAGCAGGCGGCGGCCGCGGCGCTGGGCGATCAGGCCTTCGTGACGCACTCGCGCGAGCACAACCGTGCCCAGCGGCAGCGCTTCGTCGAGGCCATCGAAGCGCTCGGCAACCACGGCCTGCGCGCGGTTCCGAGCGAGGCCAATTTCGTGCTCGTGCTGTTCGAAGGCGCGCTGACCGCCGACGCCGCGCTCGGCGGGCTTGCCGAGGCCGGCTATGCGGTGCGTCATTTGCCGGGCCAGGGCCTCCCCCAGGCGTTGCGCATCACGATCGGCACCGCCGAGCAGATGAACGCCGTCGCCGCGGCTTTGCGGTCGCTCGCGGAAGGCGCGCGGTGAGCTTTCAGCGCGTCGCGATCATCGGACTCGGGCTGATCGGGGGTTCGATCGGGCTGGCGGTGCGCGAGCACCTCCCCGAGGTCACCACCCGCGGCTATGATAGCGACCCGTGGGTCCGCACACGCGGCCGCGAGCGTCAGCTGGCCGACGAGATCTGCGACGATCCCGCCGACGCGGTCGCCGGCGCCGACCTCGTGATCCTGTGCGTGCCGGTCGGCGCGATGGGCGAGGCGGCGCGCGCCATTGCGGCCGCCCTGCCCGCCGGCGCCGTGGTCAGTGACGTCGGCTCCTCCAAACAGGCAATAACCCGCGAGCTGGCCGAAGCGCTCCCCGCCAACGCGATCATTCCCGCGCACCCGGTCGCGGGCACCGAACACAGCGGGCCCGACGCCGGCTTCGCCACGCTGTTCCATCAGCGCTGGTGCATCGTCACCCCGCCCGCTGGCGCCGACGCGGAGCAAGTCGCGGCGCTGGTCGCGTTCTGGGAAGCGCTCGGCGCGATGGTCGAGACGATGGACGCCGAGCACCACGACCGGGTCCTCGCGGTGACCAGCCACATCCCCCACCTGATCGCCTACACCATCGTCGGCACCGCCTCCGACCTTGAGGAAGTGACCCGCAGCGAAGTGATCAAGTATTCGGCCGGCGGCTTTCGCGATTTCACCCGCATCGCCGCGAGCGACCCGACGATGTGGCGCGACGTATTCCTCAACAACCGCGAGGCGGTGCTCGACATGCTCGACCGCTTCCTCACCGACCTGGCGCTGATGCGCGAGGCGATCCGCGCGGGCGACGGCGAGACGATGTTCGACCTGTTCGCCCGGACCCGCGCGGTGCGCCGCTCGATCGTCGCGCTCGGCCAGGACGACCCGCGGCCCGACTTCGGCCGCAAGGATCACCAGGGCTAGGCTGTTTGCAAGGTCGGGCGCGGCCGCCGGGCTCGTGCCTGTGCGGCCAGTGCCACGATCACCGCGACCGCAGCCCCCAGCGACAGGCCGGCCAGTCCCACAGAAAACCCGCCGGTTGCATCCTGCGCCGCGCCCCACGCGTAAGGCATAAGGAATGCGCCGAGCTGGGACACGGTGTTGATCGCCGCACAGCCCACCGCCAGCAAGTGGCCTGGCAAAAGGTCCGGCCAACACATGATGTTGCCGAACGATACCGCCCAGGTGGCGAAGGCCCAGATCAAGTAGGCCGCGATGAACAGCGTGGCGTTGCCATGCGTGGCGGCAGCCATGATGGCGTAGCAAATGCCCACCACCCCAATGCTGATGACCATCGTGGAAAACCGCTCGCCCCGCCGATCCGACAGCACGCCAGCCAGCAGGATGCCCGCGGCGCCGAGCAAGCCGGCCAGAATCGTCAGCCGGCCTACACCCACAGTGTCGAGCCCGCCCGCCGCTTGCAGCATTTGCGGCGCGGACAGCGTGAATGTGATGGCCGTGCCGATAGTCAGGAAGCCGAACAGTCCTAGCCGCCAGACTTGCGGATGACGCAAGGCGGCGAGCACGCCGTGCGCGTCTGCCGGGCCATGCGCCTCGGCGTCATTCGCCAGCGCCCGGGCGATCCACGCCTTGTCGTCCGCGTCGAGCCAGCGCGCAGAGTCGGGCGACTCCGGCAGCATGAACAGCACCAGCACGCCTACCAAAACCGCGGGCAGGCCCTCGACCAGGAACAGCCATTGCCAGCCATGCAGGCCGCGTGCGCCGTCGAGCGACAGCAGCCATGGCGACAGCGCGCCGATCACCACGCCGGCAAGCGCACCGAGGATGTAGATCACGCTCAGCGCGCGCCCGCGCACCGCGCTCGGGAACCAGTGCGACAGGTAATAGACCACGCCCGGGAAGAATCCCGCTTCGGCCGCTCCGAGCAGGAACCGCACGAGGTAGAACTGCCACGCAGCGTGAACGAACATCATGCCCGCCGCGAGCACGCCCCAGGTTATCATGATCCGCGCGATCCACGGCCGCGCGCCGACGCGCGCGAGGATCAGGTTCGAAGGAACCTCGAACAGCGCGTAGGCGAGGAAGAACAGCCCGCCGCCAAGACCGTAGACGGTAGCGCTGAAGCCCAGGTCGGCGTTCATCCGCAGGGCGGCGAAGCCGATGTTGACCCGGTCCATGTAGGCGAACAGGTAGGCGACCCCGAGCAGCGGCAGAATGCGCCAGGCCATGCGCGAGAGCGTGCCTGCCGGCGCGGCATCGATCGCTGTGGCGACAGGAAAATCCGTCATCGGGCATAGCGCTCCACGCCATGCGACCCCCAAGGAATATGAGCGGCACCGCGGCGGCGCGCAACGGCAATCGCTTGCTGAGGCATCAGCCGTTCAGCGCATTGATTGCGCCCAGCACGCGGGCCTCGATCTCGGCGCGCGGCAGCCCAGGTGCGATTGGCTCGCCGAATTGCAGCGTGATCGTGCCCGGGCGCTTGATCCAGCGGTGATAGAGCGGCCCGCTGTCGACCGCGACCGGAACCACCGGCATCCCCAGCAGCTTGTAGAGCCCCGCAAACCCGGCCTGGAGCGGGGCACGGGCGCCATGGGGTACGCGGGTTCCTTCGGGAAAGATCGCCAGCGGGCGGCCGGTGGCGGCATAGCGCTTGGCATCCGCAAGCATCCCGCGCAGCCCCTTGGCGCCCTGGTCGCGCGCCACCGCCACCGAGCCGTAGGCCTTGGCGACGCGGCCCCAGCCGGGGATCGTGTAGAGCTCGGCCTTGCCGAACGGCACCGGGTAGTCGAGCAAGTTGGGCAGATCGATCGCTTCGAAAAAGCTCTCGTGCTTGATCGCGTAGAGCGCCGGGCCGGGCGGTTGGTGCCCCACAACCCGGACCCGGATGCCGACGATCGGAAGGCACCGGCGGTGGAAGCGCGACCAGGCGTCGGGGCCCGCGCGCAGCCGCGTGGGCGCGAACCAGACCGCCAACAGCGATGCCACCACGTAGACCGCGCTCCCGCTGTAGAACGCCAGGTAGAACAGCAGGCTGCGCAGGACAGGCATCGGCCAGGCGTCTAGAACAGCTGCGCCAGCCAGGTGGCGATCAGCTTGTGGTATTCGAGGAGCAGGATCCCCAGCGACGGCTGGGTGCGCACCGCATCGCGCACCACGGTGACCCCGGCCGGTAGGGTCGCCCCGACTTCGCGAGCGAAGCGGCGCATGTGCCAATCGCTGGTCACCAGGCGGACCGAGCGGACCTTGCGTTCGCGAGTCCATTCGGCGGTCTCGCGCGCATTGCCGCGGGTGTCGAGCGCGGTGAAACCGAGCGTGACGCAGCACGCCATGGTTGGGGGCGGGACGTTGTATTCGGCGGCGAATTCGGTTGGCTTCACGTCCAGATCGACGCCGGTGACCAGCATCCGCGGCGCCTGGCCTTGCTGCAACAGGGCCAGCCCGCGCTGAATGCGCCCGGCGCCGCCTGTCGGCACCACGATCGCATCGGTTTTGGCCGGGCCGGCGGGGCGCGGCAGGGTGATCGCGAACCACAGGAACCCGAATACCCAGGCGACCAGCACCAGCGAGACCAGGCGGCGGATCACAAGCTGCGCCTCAGCGACTGCAACACCGTCAGGCGCGCGGTCAGCAAGGCCAGCAGCACGCCGGCGACCGGAATTGCCGCAAGCAGCGCCCAATCGAGCGGCTCCAGCCCGCCGCCGGCGACCATGCCCGATCCGAGCGAGCCGAATTGGCGGCCGAGCACCATGGCCGCGGTCACCCCGAGGACCAGCCCGGCAAGTCCGCCGATCGCGGCGTCCAGCGCGATCGAACGCTGGAACACACGCGCGATCTGGCGGTCGCTGCCGCCCAGCAAGTGGACGATCTCGATCGTCTCGCGGTTGCCGCCGAGCGCGCTGCGCGCCGCCAGCCACACCGCTGCCGCGCTGGTCGCCGCGAGCAGCACGATCAGTCCGGCCGCCAGCCATTGAAGCGAGCGGATCGCGCCGAACACCGGGGCCAGCCAGGCGGCCTGGGCATCGAGCCGGGCCGAGGGCGCCGCGGGCGCGAGCGCGGCGCGCAGCTCGGCCACCCGCCGCGGGGTCACAGGGCCGGCCAGGCGAACATCGATCAGTGCCGGAACCGGGACCGCGTCTTCCTCGGCCGCCGCGCCTTGGCCGAGCCATGGCTCGAGCAAAGCGGCCAGCTCGCTGTCGGGCACCCGGCGCACCTGCCTCACGTCTTCGCGGTTGGTCAGCAGCGCCACCGCCTCCTCGACCTGGCGGCTGCGCTCGGCCGGGGCGGCTTCGACGATCTGCACGGTCAGCCCGCCCTCGATTTCGGAGCGGGCGTGCGCGGCGAGGTTGCGCAGCGCCAGCCCGGCGCTCGCGGCGATCACGGTCAGCGCGATCATGATCGCGATCACCCACGGCATCGGGCCCGCCAGACGTGCCTGCGGCACCAGCCCGGGATTGCGCCGGCCCCGCGTCATTGGACGAACGCCTCGCGCCGCGGCGGATAGCGCAGCGCGCCGGTGGGATCGCTCAGGCGCCCCCGATCGAGGCGCATGATCAGCGATTCGGGCACTTTGCGCAGCAAGTGCACGTCGTGCGTCGCCACCACGACCGTCGTGCCGAGGCGATTGAGCGCCTCGAACAGCCCCAACAGCTTGAGCGCCATGTCGGGATCGACATTGCCGGTCGGCTCGTCCGCCACCAGCACCTCGGGCTGGGCGATCACCGCGCGCGCGATTGCCACCCGCTGCTGCTCGCCGCCCGAAAGTGTCGCCGGGCGCGCGTCGCTGCGGTGGTCGAGACCGACCCACTGGAGCATGTCGGCGACCGGCTTGCGGATCTCGCGTTCGGGCACGCCCGAGACGCGCAGCGGCAGCGCGACATTGTCGAACGCCGACAAGTGCGGCACCAGCCGGAAGTCCTGGAACACCACCCCGATGCGGCGGCGGAACAACGGCAGCCGGCTGCGGGGCACCGTGATCACGTCGGTCCCGAACATGCGGACGATTCCCCGCGAAGGGCGCCGCGCAAGGTACAGCAGCCGCAGCAGCGACGTCTTGCCCGCGCCGCTGGCGCCGGTGAGGAAGTAGAAGCTGCCGGGGTAAAGCGTGAAGCAGATGTCGCTCAGCACCTCGCGCTCGGTGCCGTAACGCAAGCCGACATTGTCGAACCGGACTATGCTCCCGTCCGTGCCGCTCACGGCAGGTTTTTGTGGCGGTGCGACGCGGGACGGCGGGAAACGGGCATTGGCGCGGTCTATAGCCGGACTTCGCTGGGGAAAAAAGCCGCGCCTCGCCGTAACCCCGCGTCAGGCGCGCTTGTTGGTCCCATCCGCAAGGCATAGGATTCGCGGCGACATGATCATCGCATGCCCCGCCTGCACGACCCGCTATGTCGTGCCCGACAGCGCGGTCGGACCCGGCGGGCGGACCGTGCGCTGCGCCAAGTGCCGGCACAGCTGGTTACAAGAGGGGCCGCCGGTGGCTGCGCCGGGTGTTGCGACCGCGCCTCCGACGCCGCCCCCAGCCGCGGTGGACCCCGCGACTGCGCCGGTCGCCGAGGCCGCCGCGCCCGCCCTGGCCGCGGAACGTGTCCCACCGCCGCCGGTCCCGGCAGCGCATTACGCCCCGCCGGACGACAGCCTGTCCCAGTTCGATTCCGCGCCCCCGTTCCGCCCGCGCCGCAACAGGCTCAAGCTGTGGACCTGGACGGCGGTCATCTTCGCGCTGCTCGCCGCCGGCGCGATCGCCGCGGTATCCTATTTCGGACTGCCCGAGTGGGTCCCGATCAGCCGCCCGGTGTTCGCGCTCGCGCAGTCCGACTTGCAGCTCGATTTCCCGCCCGGCCAGCAGGAACACCGCCAGCTCACCAACGGGACCGAATTCTTCGGCGCCAGCGGAACGATCACCAATACCGGGGCCACCGCGCAGCGGGTCCCGACGATCCTGATCGTGCTGCGCGATGCGCGTGACCGCATCGTCTATAGCTGGGAGGTCAAGCCGCCCAAGCGCAGCCTCGCCCCCGGCGAAAGCGTCTCGGTCAACGAAGCGGTGACCGACGTCCCGCGATCCGCCAAATTCGCGGAAATCGGGTGGAAGCCGGAATAGCGCGGATTTAGTCCCGGAGCCGCGCTTGCCGGGGTCCGGCCGCTTTGCTAAGGGCCCGCTCCTACCTGGCCGGGTCGCCGCAATGCGCCCCATCGACGTGCGGTCGTGGCGGAATTGGTAGACGCGCAACGTTGAGGTCGTTGTGGGCGAAAGCCCGTGGAAGTTCGAGTCTTCTCGACCGCACCAGGCAGCCCCCAAATGAAGCCGGATGCCCGCACCTTACGACGAAGTCCGCGAGCGCGTTCGTCATGTCCCGCGCGCCGGCTCGGCGGTGATAATGATTTCCTTGGCCAGGACGCGGCGGACCGCGGCCCACTCGATCTTCCGGCCCGCGCGCCGCGCGGGCATGCGCTCGATCATGCCCCCGGGGCCGCACACGAGCGCGACGATGATCCCGCCGTCGGCGTGCACCTCGTGCACGCGGCCGAGCGGCTGGCCGTTGCTGTCGCGCACCTTCTTGTTCCTGAGATCGCTCAAGCGCATCACATCGCCCCGCGCCTGGGAATGTACCGCCGCACGCGGTCCTCGGTCTTGTGGAGGCCGACTTTGCGGGCCTGGCACTTGAGATGAACGGCCTCGGTCACGCGCTCCACCTGGCTCCACGGAACGCGGACGATCGATGGTCCGGCGACTGGTGCAGGATGATCGCCACCCCGCCGATTTCCGCGGCACAAGTGATCAGATTGCTGACCAGCGACGCGGCCAGCGTGAGCAGGCCGAGCTTAAGACCCAGCCTGTGCCGCATGAGGTTGAAAACGGGCTGCCTGGTCACCGCCGCCACGCGCCCGCTCATTTCGCCGAACACCATGATGCCGATCGTCGCGAAGGCGAACACCCAGATCAGCGAATAACCGAAGGTCGAACCGGCTTGCGCGGCAAACGTGAGTTCGCTGACGTCGACGAAACCGCCTACCGCAGTCATCACGCCCAGCAGCAACTCAAGCGGATTCAAGACGGTCTTCGATCTTACCGAGGCCGCCGAGATGGCGGCGGATCGCCGGGGCGGGGCATCGGGCGGAAGCGCGAGCAACGCCGCTATTTCGCCGCCAGCGTCGGACAAGGGGTCTTTCAAGGCGGCCGCCGCGGTCTTGAGCTCGTCCTTGGCGGCGCTGCGCATGCCCTCGGCATAAGTTTGGCCGATCGATCCCGCCGCGGCTGATTCGTTGATTTGCGCCCATTCGGCCGCGGCCGCCGCGAGGTCCGGCGCCGGAGCCAATGCGCACGCCGCAAGCAAACATGGCGCCAGCGGGCCAGCGGCGCGGCGGACCGCTGCCGCGACCATGCGCTCCGGCTGAGCAAAGACTTTTCGAACCATCGGCTAAGTCCTTGAACTCGATCGCAACCAGCCAGCCTGCAACCGACATGACCTCGATTCCGTTCCCCCGCTTCGCGCCGATCCTGCGGGCGGGCGGCGGGGCGCTATAAGTCACACCCAGGAGCCGCTCACCCGAGCCGAATTTGCTTTCCTACATGGTTTGCGATCTGCCAGCAGTGTACCGAATCGGTACGAGGACCGCGCGATGAGCACAGCATATCGGGTACGCGTGGGCGACACGCTGAGCCGGATCGCCGCGGTTTTCCGCACCACCGTCGCCCGGCTCGCGGCGGCCAACCGGGTGCGCGACGCGGACCGCATCCGCGCCGGGCAAGTGCTGCAAGTCCCGGGCCCTCCGGCCGCCGCGCCGCTGGGACTGCTGTCGCGCAAGTACGAAGTCGGCGGGTGCGGACCTGGTACCGTGTCGACCGGGCGCGGCGACCGCGGCGGGGTCTCCTACGGCAGCTACCAGCTCGCCAGCCGGTACGGCAGGCCGGCCGAGTTTCTCGCCGCCGAAGGCCAGCCGTGGCGGGCGCGGTTCGGCGCGGCGGTTCCCGGCTCGCCCGAATTCAGCGCCTGCTGGCAGGCCTGCGCGGCGGCTGATCCTGTGGCCTTCGAGGCGGCCCAGCATGCCTTTATCGAGCGGACCCATTACGCGGTCCAGGCGGCGCTGCTGAGGCGCAAGGCCGGGCTCGACCTCGCCCGCCGCAGCCGCGCATTGCAGGAAGCGGTGTGGTCGACCGCGGTCCAGCACGGCCCCACGACATGCGTCGTGCTCGACGCGCTCGCCGCGCTCGGCCGCGCGCCCGGCGATCCGCAATTCGACCGGGCGCTGATCACCGCGCTATATACCGAGCGCGGACGGTGCCTGCCCGATGGCACGCTGGCCTATTTCAAGGGCAATTCGCGCCCCGTCCAGGCCAGCGTCGCCCGGCGGCTGCAAGGCGAATGCCGCGATTGCCTGGCCTTGCTCGGACCCTAGCCCGGCGCGCGCAGGCACGCCCCGTCGAGCACCCACGCGGCCGGACCGCGATATATCGCGCAGCGCGGGGCCGCCCGCTGCAACGCCGATGGCCCCAGCGCAAAGCTGCGCTGCGCGGCGTCGGCGTCGTCCGGCACGATCTGGTGATAGCGCTCGGGGATGACCGACCGAGCCAGCAAGTCGCGGTCGACCACCACGTAAGCCGCGTCGAGATTGGCCGCCATGCCCGCCTGCGTCGGCGCCGAGACCAGCGCCAGCGCGCGCTGCAAATTCCGCTCGAACGGCCCGTAATAACCCATGTGCCACGGGATCGCCTGTTCGGGCGCAGCGGTGATCGAATGACCGGCCAGCGCCGGGATCACGGCGAGTTCTTCCGACACGCCGCCGATCCGCGCCCCGGGCGGGAGCGCGCGGACGAACCGCAGCAGCCCGGGATCGGGCGGACGTACGAGTCCGGCGAGCGGGGTTGCGGCCGAGACCGCCACCAACGCAATCGCCGCGCCGGTCCACGCGCGCCCTCTTGAAGCCAGCCACGCACCGAGCATCTGCCCGGTCGCCAGCCATTCGAGCGGGCCAAGGATCCGCTGGGTATAGCGGCCGGGAAAATGCAGGTTGAAGGCGAACACCGCGGCCACGCCGAAGCATAAGCTGCACGCCACCAGCGCATGCAGGAACAGCCGACCGCGCGCGGCGGTCTGCGGATCGGGCCGCCCGCGCGCGGCGCGGATCGCCAGCAGCAGCAGCGGCACCATCAACAGCGCGTCGATCGCGGGGGCGCCCGGAATGTTCCAGCTGCACGGCAACGCCTCGGGCAAGTACCCGACCCGCGGCGAGCACACCCATGCGATCCGGCCGCTGGCGTTGACGATGCTGCTGCGACCGTCGGGCCGGTTCATGGCCGGCATCGTCATCGCCTGATCGAGCGTGATCACCGGGCCCCACGCCTGCGAGGTGTGTTGCAGCGGCAGCGCGGCGAGCACGATCGCGGCGGCGCCGACGATCAGCGGCGGCAGCGCGCGCCATTCGAGCTCGAGCGGCAGACGCGATCCCCGCCGCACTCGCGACAGGCCGAGAATGCCGAACCCGGCAATCGCGCTGGTCGGATAGATCGCCGCCAGCAGCGTCAGCCACGCCACCGCCTGCCACGCGCGCCGCGCGACGACGGCGTTCAGCGCCAGCAGCAGGAGGGGCGCCGAAAAGGCCCGCGGGGTGGCGCTGAATAGCGAATCGTCATGAACCAGGTAGGCAAGGCAGAACGCGGCGGCGAAAAACGCCACTCGCGGGTCCGGGGTGAGCTTGAGCGCCAGCCGCCACGCGCCCCATAGCGACAGCAAGACCAGGGGCACCGGCAGCAGCCGGCCGAGCATGATCGGATCGAGGCCCAGCCCAGCACCGGCCTCGAACAGCCAGCGGTAAACCGGCGGCGACATCGCGTGCCAGTAATTGGCGATCGGATCGCCGCGCAGCAACCGGGGATCGGTCAGCCGCGGCATCCACGATTGGAACTGGCGCGCATCGTCCTGGATCGTGAACGGCGACAGCGCCAGCGTGCCGGGGGTGAACAGCGCGAGGTAGAGATAGACGAGCGCGGTCAGCGCGCCGAGCAACGCAATCCCCCGCCGCCCGCTCGGCGCGCCGCTCATCCCCTCGGCTCCGCCCGGCGCCAGTAATCGCTCACGAACGGCAGTCCGGCGATCGCCGGCAGCAGGTAGCGCAGCGTCGCCAGCATTCCCAGCGCAGCGCATTGCGCGGGGGTCAACCAGGCGTGATAGAAATAGACGATCGCCAGGTCGCGCGTGCCGATCCCGGCGATCGTGAACGGCAGCAACCCGGCCAGGATCGACAAAGTGGCGGCGGCCGCGCTGGCGACCAGCGGGACTTGCCCAAGCGCGCGCGCGAACAGCCACAATTGCGCCAGGTGGCCCGCCCACAGCGCGAGCGACAGCGCCAGCGTCGCGGCCGCGCGGCGGGCGTCGCTCCAGAACCAGCGCACCAGATCGTGCCACGGTCCGGCAAACGCGCCCAGCCGCGCGGGCAGCGGCACCCGTTCGGCCAGCGGCGTCATCAGCACCCCGAGCACCGCGAGCGCCGCAATCACCACCGCGGTGCCCGCGACGAACCGCGCGTCGCCGCGCTGCAGCCAGACCAGCGCCAGCACGCCCCACACGAGCAGCGCGGCGAGATCGAGCAGCTTCTCGAAGAGCACCAGGCTCAGCGCGAACCCGCGGTCGAAACCGTGCCGCCGCTCGAGCACCCAGGCCTTGGCAAGGTCGCCCATCTTCGACGGCAGGACCAGGTTGAGGGTCGACGCCGCGAGGATCAGCCGCCCCGCGAGCCGGGTGCCGATGGCGGTGCGGCTGAGCCACCGGAACCTGAGCGCGGTCCCCCACGCCAAGGGAACAACCGCCAGCACGCCGCCGATCAGCCAGCCGGGCCGGGCCGCATGGGCCGCGTGCCCGATCGCACTCACGTCTATCCGGCCCCACAGCGCGGCCATCAGCACGGCGCTGACCGCGACCGGCAGCAAGCGCTTCACGATAGCCTCGCGCGGCGGCAGGGTCAGCCGCCGTTGCCGGGCGGCGGCGGCGGGCCGATACGATCGGCCACGGCCTTGCGCACTTGGTACTGGAGGTCCTGCAGCAGCCGGCGGTTGATCGCCAGTAGCTCGCCCACCAGCCCCATCATCCACATCAGCAGCGCGGTGATGAGGAGGATGGCGGCCGCGACCAGGCTGGGCACGTGCGAATGTTGGCTGCCGACGATGAAGATGAGCAGCCAGCGTACCATCAATCCCGCCCCGGCCAGCGCCGGCGGCAGGCTGAGGAACAGAAACGCCTTGCCCGGCCGATAGATCAGATAGGCCCGGAGAATTCCCAGGACCGAGCGCCTGACATAGCTGGCGTTGGAGCGGACCAGCCGCGAGGGGCGAGTTTCGCGCGCGCCGCTGATCGGCACCGAAGTGACCTTGATCCCCGACTGCCCCGCCTGGATCAGCGATTCAAGCGTGTAGGTGTAGCTGTCGAAGACATGGATCCGCAGCGCC
>JBDSDC010000103.1:0-13572 GCA_039920725.1 Croceibacterium sp.
CCGTCGAACTGCGCGGTTTGCAAATAGCCGACCAAAGTCGCCGCTGCCTCGGTCGGTTGGCCCGAGCGGTCGATCCACAAAGGCTGGAACGCGCGGGCCGCGTAAAAGGCTTTCAAGTCGCCCGCCCGGTCGGCGATCTCGCGCTCGACGTGCGACGGAGTGGGGGCCGCCCACGCCTGAGCGTGCGCAACCTGTGGCAGCGGCGCCACCAGCGCCGCTGCCATCAGGTTCAAGGTCGAGCGGAGCACGAACCCCGGTTTGCTGGTTGTCATGCCCCGCTCGAAGTCCTTGCGTTGGGTCAGCCGCGTTCGCCGGTGTAGGCGACGGTGCGGGTCTGCTGGATCACTGGGCTACCCGAGTAGTAGCGGCCCTCGCGCACGTAGCCGTCCGCGCAGCCATCATTGTTCGAATCGGCCCAAACCGCACCGGCAAGACCGCCGACCGCGCCGCCGATCAGCGCGCTCGCGAGCAGGCCAGTACCGGCGACGGCACTGACACCTGCACCGAGAGCCGCGCCGCCTAGCGCACCGACGCCAGCCGAAGCGGGCACCGACGGGCCGCACCGCGGAGCGGTCGCGACCGGCGTCACGTAAGCCGAGTTGTACCCGGCCGGCGCGCCTTCGTAGTAATTGCCGTTGTAGACGTAGCCATCGGTCACGCCGTCATTGTTGCGGTCCGCCCACACGGCGCCCGCGAGCCCGCCGACGGCAGCGCCGATCGCGGCGCCCGCGAGCAGGCTGCCGCCGGTGGCAGCGGCAATGCCGGCCCCGCCGGCCGCACCGATCGCGGCACCGGTCCCGGTCGTCGCGAGGGTCTTGTCGCTCGGGTAGGTGGTGCAAGCGCCGAGCGGCAGCGCGATGGCGACTGCCAAGATGATAGCTTTACGCATGATACTTCTCCTGTCGGGCGCCTCGGTCAGCCATGGGCTGTCTTCGGCGCACGGGATTGGTCTCCCGAAGTTGCGAACCCCAGGCCGCCCGTTAGGTTCCTGCCGACGTGCTCGCGGGTAACTTGGACTCGGGGCGAATCGAGCGATTCAAGCGACGAGGCGTCAACGGGGGGCCCACGTGTAATCGGTGTGCGCCATCCAATCGATTGCCTGGCCCTGGTCACCGGTCGCCGGGCGAAAGCGGAACCGTTGCTCGATCAAGCGGCAGGTAGTATCGTCGAACTCGGCATAGCCGCTCGAGCCGGTCACGCGGCACTGATCGGCCGCGCCGTCGCTACGTACGCGGAAGCTGACTCGGACCATGCCGGCCGCACCGCGCGGCGCCCTTGCGCCGCGGTAGTCCGAGTTGGTCAGCGCCCCGGCGATCTGCACGGGGGGCGTAAACACTCCGGAGCCCCTCCCGCTTCCGCCCGCTCGTGAACCGCTCCCGCTACCCTCACCGCGCTGCCCGGCTCCCGATCCCGGCGCGGCGCCCAGCCCGGCTGCAGTGCTCGCCCCCGGATCGATCGACGGCTGCGCGGTAATGGGCTTGGGCAACGGGCGCGGTCGCGGCGCCGGTGCGGGCGCGGCGGTCCGGCCCCGGCTGGGCGGCGCGGCGGCGACTGCCGGCTGCTTGTCGGGCGGCGGTGGCGGAGGCAGCGCTCGCACATCGACCGACACCAGCGTGGCGGCTGGCGTTTGCCGCAAGGGCGACGGCCCGGGTGCAAGCCACAGCAGCAGCCCGATCACGACCACATGAACCGCGATCGTGCCCGCCACGCCGATCGCCCGGCCCCGGTTTTCCAGCAATCGAACGGCCATGTTTCACCCGCGCTTGCCGCAGGTAAAACGCCGCCGGACCGAATACGCTCCGCTCAGCCGCCTTCGCTGCCCGGCACCGGGTCTTCGGCGTCAAGGCCGTAAGCGGTGTGCAGCACGCGCACCGCCAGTTCGGTTTCGTCCTCGTCGATCAGCACACTGATCTTGATTTCGGAGGTCGAGATCGCCTGGACGTTGATCCCGCGGTCGGCCAGCGCCTTGAACATCGTCGCCGCGATGCCCGCGTGGCTGCGCATGCCGACCCCAACGACGCTGATCTTGGCGACCTTGCTGTCGGTGATCAGCCGGTTGTAGCCGATCGCGTCGCGCTTGTCCTCGAGCAGTGCCTGCGCGCGCGCCAGATCCGCCAGCGGGACGGTGAAGGTGACGTCGGTCTCGCCTTTGTCGCGGCCGACGTTCTGGATGATCATGTCGACGTTGATCGAGGCATCGGCGAGCGGCCCGAAGATGCCCGAAACCGCGCCGGGCCGGTCGGGCACGCGGGTCAGCACGATGCGCGCCTCGTTCTTGTCGTGGGCGATGCCGGTGACCAGCTGCGTTTCCATGTCCAGGTCCTCTGTGATTTGGCCCATTTCCGCATCCGAGACGATCATCGTGCCCGGCAGCGAATCCGCCGAAGGGGCATCGTCGTCGATGAAGCTGCTCAGCACTTGCACGCGCACGCCTTCCTTCATCGCCAGGCTGACCGAGCGGGTCTGGAGGACCTTGGCCCCGACCGAAGCGAGTTCGAGCATTTCCTCGTAGGTGACGTACTTGAGCTTACGCGCGCGGGCGACGATCCGCGGATCGGTGGTATAGACCCCATCGACGTCGGTGTAGATGTCACACCGATCGGCCTTGATCGCGGCCGCCACCGCCACCGCAGAGGTATCCGAGCCGCCGCGGCCGAGGGTGGTGATGCGGCCGTCGTCGGCGAGTCCCTGGAAGCCCGGGATGACCGCCACTTCGCCCGCCGCCATCGCCGCCATCATCGGCGCGGCGTCGATTGCCGCAATGCGCGCCTTGGCGTGGGCTTCCTGGGTATGGATCGGGATCTGCCAACCGAGCCAGCTGCGCGCTTGGCACCCCATCGCCTGCAAGGTCAGCGCGAGCAGCCCGCTAGTGATCTGCTCACCGGCCGCGACCACCACGTCGTATTCGGCGGGGTCATAGAGCGGATTGGCCTCGCGGCAGAAATTGACCAGCCGGTCGGTCTCGCCCGCCATCGCCGAAACCACCACCGCCACTTCGTGCCCGGCGGCCTGCTGGCGCCGCACGATCCGGGCCACCCGGCGGATGCGCTCGGTCCCGGCCATCGACGTGCCGCCGAATTTCATCACGATCCGCGCCACGAACACGCCCCTGCTGGTGCCAAGCCCCGCGCGCTGTTAGGTGGACGCCATGCCCGATGCAACTGTCGCAACTGTTACTAACGGGGCAACCATCAGGCCCGAGGAAGCCGCCCATTTCGCCGCGCTGGCGAAGGAGTGGTGGGATCCGAAGGGCAGCTCGGCGATGCTTCATCGCCTGAATCCGGTGCGGCTGCGCTTCATCCGCGAGGCGATCGAGCTGCATTGGGGGCTCGACACCAGCGCCGCGAAGCCACTGGCGGGCAAGCGTGCACTCGATGTCGGGTGCGGCGCGGGGCTGCTATGCGAGCCGCTCGCCCGGCTCGGCGCGGAAGTTACCGGCGTGGACGCCGCAGCCGAGAATATCGCCGTCGCCGCGCGCCATGCCGCGGGCGCGGGCCTGACGATTACTTATCGCGCGGGCGAGCTGGCCGGGATCGAGGGACAGTTCGACCTGGTGACATGCCTCGAAGTGCTCGAGCATGTCGGCGACAAGCCGGCCTTCATCGCACAGCTGGTGCAGCACCTTGCACCGGGCGGGTTGCTGATCCTGTCGACGCCCAACCGCACGCCGCAATCGCGGGTATTGCTGGTCGGCGCGGCCGAGGCGCTCGGCGCGATCCCGCGCGGAACGCACCACTGGCGCGATTTCGTGACGCCGGGCGAATTGTCGGCGCTGCTGGCCGAGGCGGGGCTCGCGATGGGCACCGCGCGCGGGATCGGCTTTTCCCCGCTGACGGGCCTCCGCCTGAGCGACGATCTGGCGCTCGATTTCATCGTCACGGCTAAACATTTGCAAATCCGCTAGCGCTCCCTAGGCTCCGCCGCTTGCGCGTGGGGAGAACCTAATGAGCGACGCAGCGAGCCGGCAGGCGCTGGCTCTCACCGGCAGCCGACGACTGCGGTTGACCGCCTTCTTCCTGTTCTACTTCGGACAGGGCATTCCCGCGGGCTTGACGACAGTGGCGCTGCCCGCGTGGCTGGCCGCCAACAAGGCCCCGGATGCTGCGGTCGGGGCAATCGTGGCCACTGCGTTCCTGCCGTGGAGCTTCAAGTTCATCTTCGCCGCACTGATGGACCGCTACGCCTACCTGCCGATGGGCAGGCGTCGGGCGTGGCTGATCGCGGCGCAAGTGCTGATGGTCGCCGGGTTTCTGATCGCCGCTGTCGTTGCTCCCGGCCCGCACGATCAGACGCTGCTGATTTACGTCACCTTTTTGGTCATGGCCGGCGCGGCGACACAGGACGTGGCGGTTGACGGGATGGCGGTCGACATCCTGGCTGAGCGTGAGCAGGGCACCGCGAGTTCGGTCATGTTCGGCGGCCAGGCATTGGGCATGGCCGCGTCGGGCGGCGCTGGCGGGTATCTGCTGCAGACTTATGGCAGCGAGACAACCTTCATGGCGTTCCTGCCGCTGATCGCGATCATCACACTGTTCGCGATCATCATTCGCGAGCGTCCCGGCGAACGGCGATTCCCGTGGAGCGCGGGCGAGGCCGCTCCGGAGAACCTCGAACGGCACGTCGGGCGCTGGGTGCCGATTTTCGTCGTTACCATCAAATCGCTGGTGAAGCGGGACAGCCTGGTTCTGATAGCCGGCTCCGCCCTGTTCCGCACCGCCGGCGGAATTCTGACTCCGTTGATCCCGATCCTGGCTACGGCCTTCGTCGGCTATACCACCGCGACTTATTCCGGGACCGCTTCGACCATCGACCTGGTCCTGGCGGTAGTCTCGATCGGGATCGGTAGTTTCCTGACCATCCGGCTGGGGGCGAGGATTTCCTCGGTCCTGGTCCTGGTCATCGCAGCCGGTCTGGGGGCCTATATTATGTTCGGCCAGAGCATCTGGGTGACGACCGTCGGGTTTGTCGGGATGTACATCGTCTACTCGCTGTTCAACACGCTCTCGAGCATCACCACCAACCCGCTAAAGATGCAGCTGTGCGACCCACGGGTGGCAGCGACGCAGTTCACGATCTACAATTCGCTCAGCAACCTGCCCGTCTCTTTTGGCGCCACGCTGTTCGGCGTGCTCGGCGGCTCAAAGGAACTGGCTGTGGTGGCGGGGGCGACGACGGCACTGTTGCTGGGCTCGGCCGTGATCCTGTGGTTCATGCGCACCGGCGATGCTCATGCCGAGCCCGAGCTGGTGCCCGAAATCGACTAGAGCTCGCGCTCCCACTGGGCGGCATCGAAGCCCACCAGCAGTCCGCCGTCGTGCTCGAGCACCGGGCGTTTTATCAGCGAGGGATGCGCCGCCATCAGCCGCAACGCCTTGTCGCGGCCGATCCCGGCCTGGTCGGCGGCATCGAGGCCGCGGAAGGTCGTCCCGCGGCGGTTCAGTAACGCTTCCCAGCTCGCCGCTTCGCTCCACCGCGCAAGCAGGCCCGGATCCGCGCCTTCCTTCTTGTAGTCGTGGAACTGGTACGCGGTGCCGCGCTGGTCGAGCCACGCGCGCGACTTCCTGACCGTGTCGCAGCCGGGAATTCCGTACAGATGCATCACGCTTGGTCTTTCGCGGCAAACCGGTGGATGCGCGGATCGGCACAAGCGAACAGCGTGTAGTCGGCGTAGTAGGCGCTGCGCCCACGCGCCTGCACCGCGCGGTGCTCGGCGACCCGGCCCCATGCCCGCGCGGCCGCCTCGTCAGTCCATTCGGACACCGCGACACTTTCGCCGTCGTCGGCCGCATAGCCTTTGAACGACAAGTAGCCCGGCTGAGCCCGCGCGAGCGCCTCCATCGCCGCTGCCTCGGCCTCATAAGCCGCCTGGTCGATGTCCGCGCGCTTGCGGCTGCGGAACACGACGAGGAACATCAGCGCGCCTGCTCGTTCTTTGGGCCGAGATGCGCGTCGGCGATCGCTACCGCCAGCGCGTCGGCCGCATCGGCGCCTTCGATCACCGCGGCGGGCAGCAGGATCTTGAGCATCGCCTGGACTTGCTGCTTTTCCGCCGCGCCGGTGCCGACCACCGCTTTCTTGACCAGCCGCGCGGCGTGCTCGGCCACCGGCAGCGCGGCCTTTCCGCAAGCCGCCAGCACCGCGCCGCGCGCCTGAGCCAGCTTGAGCGTCGATTGCGGATTCTTGTTGAGGAACACTTCCTCCACGGCAGCCCGATCGGGCGCGTAATCGGCGATGACCGCGGTTATCGCGTCGGACAAGTGATGCAGCCGCTCGGCCATCGGCGCCTTGGAGTCGGTCGCGACCTGCCCGTTGGCGACATGGCTCAGCCGCGCGCCTTCCGCCCGCACGATTCCCCACCCGGTGCAGCTGAGCGAGGGATCGAGCCCGAGAATCAGCATCGCCTAGCCGAGCTTCTCCAGCGCTTCTTCGGAGAGTTCGTAATTGCCCCAGACGGTCTGCACGTCGTCGTCGTCCTCGAGCGCATCGACCAGCTTGAACAGCGTCTCGGCCTCGCTATCGGGCACCCGGGCCGACAAGGTCGGCTTCCACCCCAGCTTGACGCTCTGGGCCGCGCCCAGGCTGGCTTCGAGCGCCCTGGCGACTTCGTGCAGGCTGTCCATGTCGGTCCAGATGGTGTGTCCGTCGTCTTCGCTTTCGACGTCGTCGGCGCCCGCGTCGATCGCGGCTTCCATCACTTTGTCTTCGTCACCGGCGGCGGGGCCGTATTCGATCATCCCCTTGCGCTCGAACCCGTGGCTGACCGCGCCGTTGGCGGCGAGGTTGCCGCCGTTCTTGGAGAACGCGGTGCGCACATTGGTGGCGGTGCGGTTGCGGTTGTCGGTCAGCGCCTCGACGATCAGCGCCGCGCCGCCCGGGCCGTAGCCTTCGTAGCGGATTTCCTCGTAATCGGCGCTATCGCCCATGCTCGCCTTGTCGATCGCGCGCTGGATATTGTCCTTGGGCATCGAGGCGGCGCGGGCGTTGTTGACCGCCAGCCGCAGCCGCGGGTTCATGTCCGGATCGGGCATGCCAGACTTGGCCGCGACGGTGATCTCGCGGCTGAGCTTGGAGAACGACGCGGACCGCTTTTTGTCCTGCGCGCCCTTGCGGTGCATGATGTTCTTGTACTTGGAATGGCCGGCCATTTGGTCTTCTTGTCGCTGGCTGAGGGGATGCGGCGCCATACACCGGCGCGGCGCGTCAGAGCAACCGCTGCCACCAGCCGACATCGCGCCACTGCCCCAGCTTCCACCCGACTTCGCGGTAAATGCCGACCGGCGTGAAGCCGAGTGCCTCGTGCAAGCCGACGCTGGCGGCGTTAGGCAGCGCGATCCCCGCATAAGCCGCGTGATAGTTGCGGCGGAGCAATTCCAGCAGCGCGGCATAGAGCGCGCGGCCAATCGCCTGCCGCGAACTGCCCGGATCGACATAGACCGCCACGTCGCACGAGCTGGCATAAGCGGCGCGCGTCCGGTGCGGCGAGCCGTAAGCGTAGCCGACGACTTGCCCCTGCACTTCGGCCAACAGCCAGGCGTGACTGGCGCCGTAGCTCGCGATCCGCCGCGCCATCTCCGCGACGCTCGGCGACTCAAGCTCGAAGCTGATCCAGGAGTCGGTGACGAACGGCGCGTAAATCGCCGCGCAAGCGGCGGCGTCAGCCGATGTCGCGGGGCGGATGACGAGCGTCACCCCAGCCCGAGTGCCGCCTTGTAGGTATCGAGGATCGCCTCCATCTCGGCGCGGTCGTCGGGCTTCATTTTCCTCAACCGCACGATCTGGCGCATGATCTTGCTGTCGTATCCGACCGCCTTGGCCTCGGCATAAGTATCGCGAATATCGTCGGCGATGCCCTTCTTCTCTTCTTCGAGGCGTTCGACCCGTTCGATCAACAGTCGCAGGCGGTCGTCGGTGGCGGTGGCCATCGGATCAGGTCTCCAGTGTAATGCAAGAATCGCTTGCCCACTGCGTTAGCCAGCCGGCGCGGGCGCGAGAACCGGTGTGGAGAACTTTTCCCTAAGTGCCCGGATTGAGCGCCAGGCTCGCTTCCATCCTCGCGATCTGCTCGGCGCTTGCTTCGCTCTGATGCTCAGCCTTCCAGCGGTCCATCGGCATCCCGTGGATCAGCTCGCGCGCGGTGCCCTTGTCGCCGCCGTATCCGGCGTCGCGGATCCAGTCGGCCAGGCAATTGCGGCAGAACCCCGCCAGCCCCATCAGCTCGATGTTCTCGGCATCATGGCGGTGGCGCAAGTGGCGCACCAGCCGGCGGAAAGCCGCGGCGGCCACCGCGTCGGGGAGCTGGTCGAGCGGATCGGGGGAGGCCATCGTTGTCGGTCCTTGTATTGCCCTGCGCCATTGCGTTAGGCGCACGCGGACATGACCACCAAGCCCGAACCGCCCAAAAAATTCGCGCCGAGGGGCCGCAAGGTCAAGATCCTCGCCACCATCGGCCCCGCCAGCCGCGATCCCGACATGCTGCGGCGGCTGTTCCGCGCCGGGGCCGACGCCTTCCGCGTCAACCTGAGCCACGGCGAGCACGCCGAGCACGCCGAGACGATCAAGGCGATCCGCGCGCTGGAAAAGGAATCGGGCCGCCCGATCGCGATCCTGTGCGATTTGCAGGGCCCGAAACTGCGCGTCGGCATGTTCGCGGACGGCAAGGCGGTGATCGCCCACGGCGCCCGTTTTACGCTCGACCGCGACGAGGCGCCGGGCGACGCGCACCGCGTATGCCTGCCGCATCCCGAGCTGTTCAAGGTGCTGCACGAAGGCCAGCGGCTGCTCATCAACGACGGCAAGATCCGCCTGCGGGTGACCAAGGCGACGTCCGACCGGATCGTCTGCACCGCCGAAGTCGGCGGGGTGATTTCCGACCGCAAGGGGGTCAATGTCCCCGACACCGAAGTGCCGATCCCGGCGCTGACCGACAAGGACCGCCGCGACCTGGCCTTCGCGATGGACAACGGCGCCGACTGGATCGGGCTCAGCTTCGTCCAGCGGCCCGAGGACCTGGCCGAGGCGCGCAAGCTGATGGGCGGCAAAGGCGCGCTGTGCGCCAAGATCGAGAAGCCCCAGGCGATCCACCGGCTGGCCGAGATCATCGAGCTGGCCGACGGGGTGATGGTCGCACGCGGCGATCTGGGGGTCGAGCTGCGCCCGGAAGAAGTTCCGCCGCTGCAGAAACGGATCGTCAATGCGACGCGCCTGACCGGCAAGCCGGTGATCGTGGCGACGCAAATGCTCGAATCGATGATCGAAAGTCCCGCGCCGACGCGCGCCGAGGTCTCCGACGTCGCCAATGCAGTCTACGACGGCGCCGACGTGGTCATGTTGTCGGCCGAAACCGCGGCGGGCGCGTGGCCCGAAGAAGCGGTCATGATGATGGATTCGATTGCCCGCCAGGTGGAGCGCGACGACGGCTACCGCCAGCGCGTCCGCCTGCTCGACACGCAGCCCGATCCGACCACGGCGGACGCACTGGCGCACGCCTGCATGACGATTGCGGACACCGTCGCGATCAACGCCATCACGGTCTTCACTTCGACCGGTTCATCGGCCCGCCGGGTCACCCGCGAGCGGCCATCGGTCCCGGTCATGGTGCTGACCCCGTCCACCCAGGTGGCGCGCAAGGTGGCGCTGCTGTGGGGCGCCCACGCGGTCACCATCAAGGACATCGGCAGTTTCGAAGAGATGATCGCCAAGGGCAAGCGGATGGCGCTGCGCCACGGGTTCGGCGGGGCGGGCAGCAAGCTGGTGGTGATGGCCGGCGTGCCGTTCGGGGTCAGCGGCGCGACCAATCTGCTCCACGTCGTCACCCTGGTGGGTGACGAGCTGGAAAAGCACCTCGCGAGCTAGCCCGAAGCCGCTTCCGCGAGCTTGGCGTCGAGATCGTCGGGCAGCTCGAAATAGCCTCCCGACAGCGCATCGTAACGGCCCGAGGCCAGTTGAACGACGCGCTCAGCACAGCGGGCCAGGTCGTCCTGATTGGACGCATCGTCCTGCTTTTCGCGCAACCGGTCCATCATCCCGCCAAGGTAGGTCTGCGCCGCCGGATCGCGCAGGGTTTCCCTGGCCAGCTCGGTGAACACGAAGCCGGGGTCGATCGCGAACACCGCCACTGGCGTATCCGCAAGTTCGGCCGCAGCTTCCGCGACCACCCGGTTCTGCGCGATCTTGCCGGTGCAATAGGCCGACATGTACGGCGCGACGATCCGCGCGGCTTTGGCCGAGACGCAGATCGCCCGCCCCCGCCCGCGCGCGATCATGCCGGGGAGCAGGCGGTGCAGCAGCAGCATCGGGGCGCGAATGTGGACCGCCTGGGCCTGCCACCAGTCGTCGCGGTCGACTTCCCAGATCGGTCCAAACGGTCCCGCCACACCGGCATTGCTGACCAGCAGATCGACCGGGCCCAGCGCGTGCTCGACGTCGCGCACCGCGTGGTCGACCGAATACGGATCGGTCACATCGCCGGCCACCGCGGTAGCCGTGCCGCCGCGCGCGCGGATTGTGCCGGCGACTTCTTCGAGCTGGCCGAGCGAGCGCGACAGCAGCGCGACTTTGGCGCCCTCGCCCGCCAGCCGTACGGCGATCGCCCGCCCGAACCCGCGCCCGGCGCCGGTGACCAAAGCGACTTGTCCCTCGAGACTGCTCACAGCGCTCTCCCTTCCCGGGCCAGCGCTATCGCCCGGCGGCAAACGTGTCGAGATCGAAGAGACCTGGAGCGGGCGAAGGGATTCGAACCCTCGACCCCAACCTTGGCAAGGTTGTGCTCTACCCCTGAGCTACGCCCGCTCACCGGCGACAGGACCGCACCAAAACCCTTGGGCGTCCGGGGAGCGGGGCGGTTAGCATCGGCCCGGAGGCGCCGCAAGCGCTAATCAGGCCGCGCTTGCGCCCTTCACAAATCCCGGCGAAGGGCCACATGAGCGCCGCGACAACGGCACCACAACGGCACACAAAGGGCGCACAACAATGGCCAGCATGGGCCTCAACCTGGACGAGCAGAAAGCGGTCGAGCGATTCCGCAGCCAAGTCGTCGATCCCTCGCGCGACAAGCTGGTGATCGTCGATTTCTGGGCCGAATGGTGCGGGCCGTGCAAGGCGCTCACACCGGTGCTGGAGAAAGTCGCCGCCGAGTACGCCGACAAAGGTGTGCTGCTGGCCAAGCTCAACGTCGATGAAGACCAGTTCATCGCCGCGCAGTTCCAGGTGCGCTCGATCCCCACCGTCTATGCGATCTACCAGGGCCAGCCGATCGCCGACCTGACCGCGGCGCGCACCGAAACGCAGCTTCGGCAAATGCTCGACCAGTTGCTCGAAAAGCTGCCCATCCAGAGCGACGGCGCGGCCGAGATCGGGCCCCTGATCGCAATGGGCGAGCAAGTGCTGGCCGAAGGCGACGGCGAGCGCGCCGCGGCGATCTTCCAGCAGATCGCGGACATGGCGCCGGACAACGCGGCGGTCCAATCGGGCCTGGTCCGCGCGCTGATCGCGGCGGGCCGCAACCCCGAGGCGCAAGCCGCGCTCGGCGCGCTGCCCGATGAGCTCAAAGCCGACCCGCTGCTGGTCCAGGCGGCCGCGGCGCTGGCGCTGGCGGAAAGCGGCGTCGCGAATGACGAGCTGCAGGCCTTGGGCGCCGCCGCCGCCGAGCACCCGGCCGACTGCGACAAGCAATTCGCGTTCGCCCAGGCCGCGTTTGCGGCGGGCAACCGCGACGAGGCGGCCGACACCCTGCTCGAGCTGACCCGCCGCGCGCCCGAGTGGAACGACGGCGCCGCCAAAGCCAAGCTGCTGCAGATCTTCGAGGCCGTCGGGCTGGAAGATCCGTGGGTTTCGGCCCAGCGGCGCCGCTTATCACTGCTGCTGTTCGGATGACCGGCGAGCGCCTGTCGATCTTCCCGCTGACGGGCGCGATCCTGTTTCCCGGGCTGCAGCTGCCGCTGCACATCTTCGAGCCGCGTTACCGCGCGCTGGTGGGATCGGCGCTGGCCAAGGACCGGCGCATCGCGATGATCCAGCCGCAAACGCCCGAAGACAACGCCCCGCTGTTCGCGATCGGCTGCGTCGGCAAGATCGAGGACGTCGAGGCGCTCGACGATGGCCGCTACAACATCGTGCTTGCCGGGCAGTCACGGTTCCGGGTCCTGCGCGAGCTGCGCGTGACGACCCCGTTCCGCCAGGTCGAGGCAGAGCTGCTGGCCGATGCGGCGGAGCCCGCGCTGAGCCCGATCGAGCGCGCCGGGCTCGAGCAGGAAGCGCGGCGCTTCGCCGACCGGCAGGGCTACAGCGTCGACTGGCGCTCGGTGGCCCGGCTCGACGACGTGGCGCTGGTCAACGGGGTCAGCCAGATCGCCCCGTTCGACGCCGCGGCCAAACAGATGCTGCTCGAAGCCCCCGACCTGAAAACCCGCTGCGAGCTGCTGATCCAGATGATGCAGTTCTTCGGCCTGGGCGATCCCGACGAAAGCCGCGTCACGCTGCAATAGGGCAGCCGCCCGCCGTCAGGGCGCCGCGACCTCGCTGCGCAGGACTTCGTGCATCGCATCGTCCTGGCGGAGCTGGACCGAGAACGCCCGCGCGCCCGACGGCGCGACCGTGTAAGCGTAACTCAGCGTGCCATCGGCCGAGGCGCCGCCGCCGGTGCACTGGGTGCCCGCGCAAGCCGGCGGGGTGATGGTCGCGCGGGGCAGTTCGCGAAGCGCGCGGCGCGGCGCGCCGGGCCGCGCGGGGCACTCGGCCACTTTGCCGGAAATCATTTCGGGCAGCGCAAGCGGCTGTGGCAGGGAATCCCCCTGGTCCATGACCCACTTGTAGCCGCCGTCGCGCTGGCGTTGCCACACGGTGGTGAAATAGCCGACCCCGCTCAGCCGCTGCCACGGGCCCTTGGTAACCGCCAGCGACCCGTCGCAGCTGACCCACACTTGCGCCGGCTGCCAGGTGACCGTGGCGGGCGGATTGGCGCGGCCCTTGAGCCAATCGTGCGCGTTCACCGCCTGCGGCACGAACATCACCGCATCGACCGTCGAGGTTTCGGCGAACGCGGTCCACTGGCCTTTTTCCAGCGCCAGCCGGGCGAACGCGAGTTCGGCGGCGACGACCCTGCCGGGCTCGGCCCGGGCGTCACCGAACGCCGCGGGACTCAGCCGGGGCGGCCCGGTCGCGCACGAAGCCAGCGCGGCGGCCGCGCACAGCAGCGTCAGGCGAAGGTCAATAGGGGCCAATGCCTTGGAGTATCCTGATCAGGATGCTGATCCCGACGATCAGCACCAGCGGAGAAAAGTCGATCGCGCCGGTGTTCGGAAGGATCCGGCGGATCGGGCGGAGCAAGGGATCGAGCAGCGCGTTGATCGAGTTGTGGACCTGCCACAGGAACTCGTTGCGCGAATTGACCACATTGAAGGCGAACAGCAAGCCGATGATGAACTGCACGATCACCAGCATGACGATCACGTTGGCGATGATCTGGAGGATATCGATGATCATGCTCAAGGGCGGCGCCTTCCGTAACGCGTAACTCGCGGCCTAGCAGCGCTAGGGCCTGGGCTCCTAGCTGGCAACGGCCAGCTAGGAGCCCAG
>JBDSDC010000104.1:0-13746 GCA_039920725.1 Croceibacterium sp.
GACGCCAAGATCATCGACTGCGTCCGCAGCTATGCCCCCGGGTTCATCTTCACCACCTCGCTCAGCCCGGTGCTGGTCGCGGGCGCGCTGGCGGCGGTCAGGCACCTCAAGACGAGCACCGCCGAGCGCGAGGGCCAGCAGGCGTCCGCCGCCGCGCTCAAGGCCCGCTTCCGCGAGGCTGGTCTGCCGGTGATGGATTCGACCACGCACATCGTGCCACTGATGGTCGGCGATCCGGTACGGGCCAAGAAGATCAGCGACATCCTGCTCGCCGAATACGGCGTTTACGTGCAGCCGATCAATTTCCCGACCGTGCCGCGCGGCACCGAGCGCCTCCGCTTCACCCCCGGTCCCGCGCACAGCGAAGCGATGATGGCCGACCTGACCAGCGCGCTGGTCGAAATATGGGACCGGCTCGAGCTGCAGCTCAAGAAGGCCGCCTGAAGCTGGCTCGCGCAGGGGTTATTCGCCCCCTCGCCCGTTACCGCAGCTGCACCACGTTGTCGCTCTTGCGCGGGTCCTGGCGTTCGCCGGTGTAAAGGCTCACCATCGGCTCGTCGGCCACGTCCAGCGCCTCGGCCGCGCCGAAGCCGTTGAAGCGGGTCTTCATCGCCGCGCCGTAAGCGCCGAGCATGCCGATCTCGATGTAGTCGCCGGCCTGGATGTCCGCCGGGAGCATGAACGGGCCCTTCATGTAATCGGCATCGTCGCACGTGGGTCCGTAGAACGCGAACGCGGCCAGCGGCCGGGTCAGGTCGTCCTCGAGCGCCTGGACGGGGAAGCGCCAGCCGACGTGGGCCGCGTCGAACAGCGCGCCATAGGCGCCGTCGTTGATGTACAGCTCGTCGTCGCGGCGCTTCTCGACCTTGACGATCAGGCTCGAATATTCGGCGCACAGTGCGCGGCCCGGCTCCGCCCACAGCTCCGCCGAATACGAGATCGGCAGCGCTTCGAAATGACGGTGGATCAGCGCGAAGTAATCTTCCAGCGGCGGCGGCTCCATGCCCGGGTACGAGCTGGGAAAGCCGCCTCCGACATCGACGATATCGACCGTGACCGCGGCATCGACAATCGCCACGCGGACCCGCTCCATGGCCTGAACGTAAGCGAACGGGGTCATCGCCTGGCTGCCGACATGGAAGCAGATGCCGAGCGCATCGCAGTGCTGGCGGACGGCCTGGAGCAGCGGCGCGGCATCGGCCAGGTCGGTGCCGAACTTGGCCGCCAGCGACAGCTCCGAATGCTCGGACGAGACGCGCAGGCGGACCAGCAGGTTGAGGTCCTGCGCCGCGCTGGTGGCGTCAACGATCTTGGCCAGTTCCTCGTGCGTGTCGAGGCTGAAGGTGCGCACGCCGTGGACCGCGTAAGCCTCTGCAATCGCGCTGCGGGTCTTTACCGGGTGCATGAAACACAGCGTCGCCTCAGGCAGCAGTTCGCGCACCAGCCGGACCTCGGCGATCGAGGCGACGTCGAAGTGCGTGATCCCCGCAAGCCACAGGATCTGGAGCAGTTCGGGCGAGGGATTCGCCTTGACCGCGTACATTGATTTGCCGGGAAATTTCTCGGCAAAGAAACGCGCCGCCCGCGCCGCGGCCTGCGGGCGGTTGAGGATCACGGGTTCGTCCGGCGAAAGGGCGCGGACTACTGCCTTGGCGTCAGGGAAAGCGTGCAATTCAAGGGACCCCCAAACTCAGTTTCACAAAGCTGCCTTGCGGTTTGGAAGTCCCCATGGGGCAGCGGAAGCGCGCATATATTGGGGGGGTCATGAACTGCAAGTGAAAACGCGCTCGCAGTGCCCCATTATCGACAGGCCGCGCCGTGGCTGCGCCGTCAGGTGAACAGCCTGGCCCAGCGGCGCTCGGCGCGGGTTTTCCAGTGGCCGCGGTGATAGGCATCGCTGGTCAGCAGCGGGATCACGCTGCCGGCTTCGGCGAAGACCATTTGCTCGATCCCGGTGTTGACCTTGCCCCAGCTCGCGGCCTCTTGCAGCGTCGAGGACGAACAGGCCCCGTCGCGCACGTCGGCAACGGTGATCTGGACCGCGTACTTGTGCACCTCGACATCGTGGTGGCCGAGAATCTCGGCGCACACCACGGTGTCCTGGATGAAGTTCTTGGGCACCCCGCCCCCGATCATCAGCAGCCCGGTGGTGCCGGCGGCGATCTTGATGTCGGTCAGCTCGCGGAAGTCTGCCACCGAATCGATCATCAGGTATGGGCGGCCCACCTTCATCGCATCGACCTGGTGCTTGACCAGCCCGAACCCGGCCGAGCTATCGGTGAACGCCGGGCAGAAGATCGGCACGTCATGCTCGTAAGCGAGCTTGACCAGGGAGTTGTCCTTCTTGCCGTGCTCCACCAGGTACTTGCCCATCTCGCGAATGAACGCGCGCGAGCTGTAGGCCTTCGGTGGCAGCGATTCGGCGATCTCAAACACCGTATGGTCGACGTTCTGGAGGTCCTCCTCGTCGATGTAAGTGTCGTAGATCCGGTCGATGTAGAGCGAGCGCAGCGTGTCGTCGTCGGGGATCTCGAGCGCCTGGTAATGCTTGTGCCCAAGCCCTTCGAAGAAATCCATGTCGACGATGGCCGCGCCGGTGGCGACGATGCCGTCGACCATGTTGTTGCGCACCAACTCGGCATATGCGTCCATGCACCCGGCCGCGCTGGTCGAGCCGGCGATCACCAGGAAGATCGTGCAATCGGGGTCGGCCAGCATCTGGTTGTAGATACGCGTGGCGCGGGCGAGATCGCGGCTGGTGAAGCTCATCTTGCCCATCGCGTCGATGATCGGACGGGCGTCGAAACTGGTGATGTCGATGTGTTCGACCTCGGTCGAAAGCAGCTCGGCCTTGCGGTTGCTGGTCGAAGCATCGGTCATCGGGAAGTCCTTCCGCTAAACTCGGGCGCGCCGGATAGAGGGTGGAGGCATGCGAGTAAATATGCGACGGGGCGCAGCGATGACGAGGCTCGATCCCGGGCGCAGCCCGACGCACGACGGCGTGCTCCGCGCGGCCGCCAAAGTCGCCGCGATCCTGCCCCCCACCCCGCTCCTGCCGGTCGAGATTGCGGGCGTCCGCTGCTGGGCTAAGGCCGAATCCCTCCAGCCGATCGGGGTGTTCAAGATTCGCGGCGCGTGGCACCGGCTGACGGACTTGTCGGCTGACGAGCGCGCGCGCGGCGTGATCGGCGTTTCCAGCGGCAATCACGCGCAAGGCGTGGCCTGGGCCGCACTGCGGCTGGGAATCGCGGCGACCATCGTCATGCCGCATGACGCGCCGGCGGTGAAGATCGCCGGAGTGCGCGAGCTGGGCGGCGCGATCGTGTTCTATCGGCGGGGGAGCGAGGATCGCGATGCCGTTTCGCAGGCGCTCGCCGCCGAGCGAGGCGCGGTGTTGGTCCACGCTTACGGCGACCCCTGGGTGATCGAAGGCCAGGGCAGCGCCGGGATCGAAGCCGCGGAACAGCTGGGCGAAGACCCGAGCCGGTTCGTGGTGTGCTGCGGCGGCGGCGGGCTGGCCGCCGGGCTCGCGCTCGCATGCCCCGCGGCCGAGATCGTCACGGTCGAGCCCGACGGGTGGGACGATATGGCGCGCAGCCTCCGCTCGGGCCGGATCGAGCGCGTCGGCCCGAACCCGCCCACGACCGCGTGCGACGCGCTCCAGACGCCGGCCACCTTCCCGATAAACTTCGCGGTGCTCATGGGGCGCGCGGCGGGCGTCAGCGTCAGCGAACGCGAGGTGCGCGAGGCGCAGCGGTTCGCCTTCGCCCGGCTCAAGCTGGTGCTCGAGCCTGGTGGCGCGGCGGCGCTGGCGGCGGCGCTGGCTGGCAAAGTGCCGCTCGACGATCGCACCGTGATCACGTTGACCGGGGGCAACGTCGATCCTGCTGACTACGCGGCCGTCATCGCCTCGGCAAATTGACAGCCGCCGCGCCCGGCCCCACCAGGCTGCGGGGCGGAGGAGCGCAAGATGATCGGAATGGCGATACTGCAACCGGTGGTCGCGCTGGCGCTCTGGACGATGGTGATGTGGGCGTGGATGTACGCCGTCCGCATTCCCGCGATGACCGCGCTCAAGGTCGATCCCGACACCATCGTGCGCGACCCGGAAGCCGCGCTGGACAAGCTGCTGCCGCCGCAGGTGCAGTGGAAAGCGCACAACTACAACCACTTGCACGAAGCGCCGACCGTATTTTATGCGATGGCCCTGCTGCTGGCGATCACCGGACAAGGCGACGGCATGAACGCGACGCTGGGGTGCGTCTATGTCGGCCTGCGGGTGATCCACTCGCTGGTGCACGCGACGGTCAACAAGGTCACGCTGCGATTCATGATCTTCGTCGCATCGAGCGCGGTGTTGCTGGCGCTGATCGTCGATGCGGCGCTAGCCGTTTTTTAGGCCGCGCGAATCGTAAAGGCCACCGGCGCTTCCGCCAGTGGCCTTTACATCTATCGGCAATTGCCGCCGAGCACCCGTTTACGGGCTATGCGGCAACGTCTCGCTGTTGTCGCTGTTGATCTGGAAAAGGAGGAACGCAAGCAGGCCGGCGGCCAGGATCGCAAGCCACAGTTCGCCGCCGTGGAGCTGGCTCGCCTTGGCGACCGGCGAAGCGGTCCGCGCGTTGGCAACCGGAGCCGCTTGGGCCATGCTGCTGCCCGCAAGCATTGCTGCAGCGGCAGCCCCCATAATCACCTTTCGCATGTGCTTCTCCAGCGGTTTTTGTTTCGCGCTGCGTATTGCCGGATGAACTTCGGCGCTGCAAGGAGTTTTGCGCCGTGGTTAACACCGTCGCCCATACAGACAGGCTTTGCGCCGTGACCGTGTTAATCCCGCAACGCCGATAATTACTCAACGCTTTCAATGGGCGGCATCGGCGCTACCAACACCCGCCATGGTAGCGGGGGAGGAACCCAACGCAGGCATGTATCGTACTGACATCGCACGGTTTATTGTGTCATGAGGCGCAAAATACCCCCATCGATACCCCCACGTGCGTCGACTCGTTGTTGGACTGCGGCTATACGATTGGACCAAGTTCAGGATGACGATTCTCCAGGGAACACGCCGCCCATAAACGCGGTATCTGCTCGCGATTCACGAGCGGCGCGGCGTTGGGAAGTTGAACTCTCGGCACCGGCCGAGGCGCAGGGAAACCGGGCGGCGATCGGGTCGGTCGGCGCACTTTTGTGCCAATCTCCTGTGAAGGGTCCGCCGCCCGTCCGGTCGGGTGATGGTGGACCTTTCACCGAGGCATCTCGGCGGGTGCGAATGGCCTGACGATCGCGGCGGATGGTGGGGAATAGCTTGCATATCCCATTGAGCTGTCCCCGCGGCCGCTTGTAACCAATTCCGGGCGCCCCCAGCCGGTGCCGAGAACCATTATGAGCGAGTCAGACGACGACCAGTCCTACCAAGCGCCTGGATCACCGAAACTGTCGCTGGCTACCTTCGGCCGCTACGCACGTAGCTCCTTCAGCGGCAGTGACATGTCAGCAAGCGCAGGCGGGCTCGCTCTGGTGCCATCGATGACGAGCTTGCGGCCCTGAACATAGTCCTTCGTTGCATTGACGCAGTCGAGGGCAATCACCCGGCCCTCGCGCAGATAGATGACCGAAAAGCTGCGCGCGGCGGGATCGCCGCGCATGACCGTCTGGTCATAACCGGCTGAAAGGCCGACCGTCTGCAGCTTCAAATCGAACTGGTTCGACCAGAACCAGGGTACCGCCGCGTAAGGTTCCGGCGCACCGGTGATATCCTTGGCGGCGGTAATGGCCTGGTCGTTGGCGTTCTGCACGGATTCAAGGCGGATGACGGCGCCATCGGCAAAGTGGCTGGCATGCGCTGCACAGTCGCCGATCGCGTAAATGCCCGGCAAGCTGGTGCGGCAATATTCGCCGACCAGAACGCCATTGCCCCCATCCGCGCCTGCCGCAATCAAGGGCTCTACGGCGGGAATGACGCCAATGCCCACGATCACCAAATCGGCGGAGAGCGTTTGCCCGTCGGCCAGCCGCACGCCGCTGGCACGACCACCTGAGGCCGTGATCGCCTCCACTTGCACCCCGGTTCGCAGGTCCACGCCGTGGGCACGGTGCTGCGCCTCGTAGATGCGCGAAATATCCTCGCCCGCGACACGCGCAAGCACGCGGTCCAGGGCTTCGAGCAACGTGACTTTGCGGCCCAGCTTGGTCAGCACGGCGGCAGCTTCGAGGCCGATGTAGCCGCCTCCGATGATAACTGGGCGCTCCACGCTGTCCAGCCTCGCCAAGATGGCATCGACATCGGCCCGCTTGCGGACGAAATGTACGCCGTCTAGTTCGCAGCCCGGACAAGCGAGAGCGCGTGGGCGCCCACCGGTTGCCCAGATCAGCTTGCCGAAAGTCAATACGGCGCCGTCCTCCAGCGACAGCAGGTGCGCCGTCGCGTCGACCGCGACCGCGCGCCGGCCAAGCAGGAGCGCGATCTGCCGTTCTTCCCAGAACCTCGCTGGACGTATCAAGATGCGTTCGAAGGGCTTTTCGCCCGCGAAGTACACCTTCGAAAGGGGCGGGCGTTCGTAAGGCAGCTCCGGTTCGTCGCCAACCAGGGCAATGCTACCCGCAAAGTTCTGCTGGCGCAGGGCCGCCGCTGCCTGGGCACCTCCGTGCCCCGCCCCCACGATGACGATATCGAAATGCTGCGCCGATGGGGTCACGACCCTGCCTGCCGAGCGCCCTCGTTCATAGCTACGAACTAGGCGATTTGTTCCGCCAGAGTATCGAATTGGCCGAGCACCGCAGCGTCTTCTTCCTGATGGTCGATCAGCTGAACCAGCGAATTGATCGTGCCGCCGAACGGCACGCCCCCTCCGCAAAAACGTCATCCACCCACTTCAGTGCGGCGACAACTTGCGAGAAAGTGGTCGAGGCGCCGATCGTGACCATCACGGCCTGGCGCAGTTCCTCCGCCGGAGCGCCCATCAGCTCCAGCCGTCGGGCGTGGACCTTGAAGCTCCCTTCCTCGCCGGTAGTGGCAAGCGCGCCGATGACAATCAGCTCGCAGGCACGTTCGTCGAGCGGGCCGGCCAGTGCCGCCTTGCGCAATTCCTGGAAAGCGGCGGCCGCCTCGGCATTGTATTGCGAGACGAACTGAACCGGATTGAGCTTCTGAGTCATGCGTTGTTCTTCTTGAGATAGGGGAACTCGCCGAGGTCCGTTCCCAGCCCCTTTTCAAGCGCCCGCCGGTAGATCACCTCGGCGAGGGCAATATCCTGGATGCCGCTGCCGACCGACTTGAACAGGGTGATTTCGTTGTCAGCTTGTCGGCCGACCGCGGTGCCTGCGACCAGCTGGTGCAATTCGGCCACCGCATCGGCGTCGACCACGTCGGCAGCCGCTACTGCATCCCCGGCCTCGCCGAACACGCCTTCCTTGGTATCGACCACGATGCGGCTGGCCCGGCGGAAGGTTTCGACATCAAGCTCGCGCTGGTCGCGCCGCGCCGTACCCACCGAATTGACGTGCGAGCCTGGCTGGAGCCAGGCGCCATCTATCACCGGCTCGCTCGACTTGACCGCCGCCAAAATCAAGCTCGCGCCATCGCAAGCTTCCTGAGCCGAAGCGACGGGACGGATCTTCATTCCGTATTGTGCGGCGCATTCTCCGGCAAGCGCTTCGCGGTTGGCTGCCGTCGGACTGAACACCCGCGCCTCGCCAACGAAACCGGCCTCCTGCATCGCGCAAAGCTGCGCGCGCGCCTCCGGTCCGGACCCAAGCAGGGCGGTCACCGCCGGCCCGGGGCGGGCCATCCGCCGCGTCGCGACCGCGCTGGTCGCCCCGGTGCGCAGCGTGGTCAAATGCTGTGCGTCCATGACCGCCAGCAGCTCGCCAGTCTCGATCCGGTAGAGGTGAACCTGATAGCGAACACCTGATCCCTTGGTCAGGTTCTTGGCCTTGAAGCCCATCCAGCCGGACTTTTCCATCGCCACGGGCCCCACCCGCAGCCAACCCTTGCTGACAGGCATGTTGATGCGCTGCGGGACGATGCAGCGCCCCTCGCCCTCTTCGAGGAAGCCGGCCTCCATTGCGTCGATGGCATCGGCCATCGGCACTGCCCGCCGGACTTCCTCATGCGTGATCAGCAGGGCCATGGCCGTCAGCCCGCGACGCGGCCATCGTAGAACGCCTGCGGATCGAAATCAGGAACGGCGAAGCCACTCTTGATCAGCGCATCGCGCATCTGGCTCATCTGGGAGTCGGTGAGCTTGGCGACGGGCTGGCGCGTCCGCCCGCCGTTGTAGCCTTGCAGCTACTGCTGATACTTCCACAGCGAGCGGTGGATGAAGTTCGCGCCACCCACGGTGCTCTGGATCGCCACGCGCGCGGTGCGCGCCGGCTGGATGCGCCAATAGATTTCCATCGCTTCCTCGAAATTTCCTTCGATCAGCAGATTGAAGTACTCCGGCACGGCGCCGCCCCACCATTCGTAGTTGGAGGTACCGATCCACTGCTGGTCGAAATATTCCACGCACAATGGCGAGTGAGCTTCGAGGGGATCGGAGAACAGAACGCCGGAGCCCTTCAAAGCCTTGTAGATCTCCAAGTCGCCGGCGATACCCGGACGCCCTACTTCGTACTTGATCGCAACGACGTTCTCGATCTCAGCGGCGCGCTTGATGACATCCACCGGATAACCGCTCGGGTGGTGGCGGTTGAGGTTCATCTGAACGGTGATGAACAAAGAGGTGCACAAGTCGGTGGCATCGGCGATCACCTGAATGTGATCGAACAGCTCGTCCTCGTCCTTCGGCTAGAAGCTGTTGGGGTGACCGATGAGAATTCCCTCAACCCCGACCATCTCCGCTTCCTTGGCCATTTCGACCGTCTTTTCCTGCGTATCGAACGTGCCGTGCATGAGGAACTTCTGCTCGTCTCCGCCTTCGTCGACGCAAATTTCCATGAAGCGGATATATTCGGCGTCGGTCGTCGCGCACTCCGAGAGACGTCGACGCCATTCACGAGGTTTGGGCCCTTCTGATCGGCGAAGCGGTGGCAGATTTCACGCGCATGACCAAACCCAAGGACCTGACCGAGCTCGAGGGCGCGATGGATGCCCTCCGCAACAGCATCGAGCAAAACACGCCGCTGGAGCAGTTGGCGGCCACCAACGCCTTCTTCATGCAAATCATGCGTAAATGCGGCAACGGCGTGCTCACCGAAGTGGTCATATCGCTTGTCTCGCGAGTGAATTTCCTGCGCGCGCAAGCGCTGCTGCATCAGGGTTGGGGCGTCGTTTACGCACAAGAGATCGAGGACATTCTAATCGCTGTACGCGAACGGAATCCGGATTCCGCGCGTACCGCCACGCACAGGCACATCGCGTCGGCCTGCGCCGCGGCCAAGCAAGTTTCCCTGAAGCCGGAACTCGCGCCGATGACCAAGACCAAGACGCGGGGCACCGCGGCCAAGCCGGCCGCGAAACAAAAGCCCGGAGGCACCCCGGCGCGGGCCAACGCCAAGACGGACAAGGGCCCGCCGGGCCTCACCCGGCGAAAAGCCTCCCCCACGAAGCGGGCGGGGAAAATGACGGACGCCTGAAGGGCGTCACCATTCGGCTGAAAAGTACTGCGTCTCGAGAAATTCCATCAAACCGTCGTGGGCGCCTTCGCGTCCCAGGCCCGATTGCTTGACCCCGCCAAAGGGGGCAGCGGGATCCGACATCATGCCCCGGTTCAAACCGATCATTCCGAATTCCAGCCGCTCGCCCATCTGCAGGCCACGCTGCATGTCGCGCGTGTAGAGATAGGCCGCGAGGCCATGCTCGGTATCGTTGGCACGGGCAACCACGTCGTCCTCATCGCTGAAGCGCATGATCGGCGCGACGGGCCCGAATATCTCCTCGCGAACGCGCGATCCCTGGGCCTTCGAACGGAAGTCCGCTTCCCGACCTTGCGGCACGCACGTGCGCCAGGCCGCTGCGATAAGCGTCATGCGCGGATGAAAAGGCGGGCCCGAACAGGCGATCATCGTTCCTCGGGGCTGTGTTCTGGCGACGGCTCGAATGCCGGGAGGAACTGCGCTTGTGCTTCCTTGAAGCGCCTCGATACGAACTCGCGCAGCACCGCAACTCTGCGGATGCTTGCAGTCTCAGGATGCGAGAGCAGATAATAGCTGCGCCTGAAGGTTACATGCGGCAACACCCGAACCAGATCGTCGGAGCGCGCAGCAACGAAGTCGTGCAAAATGCCGATGCCCGCGCCTGCGCTGACCGCCTCAGTCTGCCCCATGACACTGGCACAACGGAACCGCCGCTGGGTGTGTTTCTCCAGGGCAACGAGATAATCGAGCGACAAGGTATAAGTGAAGTCCTCCACGCCGGTGACGACCGAATGCTGGCTCAAATCGCCCAGCGACCGCGGAGTGCCGTGGCGTTCCAAATAGTTGCGCGAGGCGTATACGCTCAACGTGTAGTCGATCAGCCGAGAGACGATCAGGCGCCCGGCTGACGGCCGGTCCAGGACGATAGCCAGATCCGCCTCGCGCCGTGAGATCGAGAAATTTCGCGGCAGCGGGACCAGTTCCACGGTCAGCAGCGGGTAGCTCTCCACCAGCTCACCGAGTTCCGAGGCCAGAAAGTAATTGCCAAGCCCGTCGGGCGCACCGATGCGCACGATACCGGACACTTCCGTTTCCTTCGCCCGGATTGCGTCGGTGACACCGAGCAGTTCGAACTCGATGCGTTCGGCGACGGGAATTAGCCGCTCGCCGGCCGGGGTAAGGCTGCAACCCGTGGGTCTGCGTTCAAGCAGCGGGGTGCCCATTTCAGCCTCGAGCGCGTCTAGCCTGCGCGCCACCGTCGCGTGATTGAGGCTCAGGTTCCGCCCGGCGGCAAGCAGTTGCCCGCATCGCGCGACCGCCAGAAAAACGCGAAGATGATCCCAGTCCATGGCTTCAATTACCGCACAACGATTGTTGAAAACCTCAGGTTGATGTGCGGAAAGCAACGTTTCAAGTAAAGCATGTCCTTCGCGCTTTGAGGCCATGCCTAAGCCCTTATCCGCCGGGAGAAACGACTATGAAGGTAATCAATCACTTTATCGCCGGCGAGGAGATTGCCGGGGAGAGCAACCGCAGCGCCCCGGTCTTCAATCCTACCACCGGAGCGCATTCGGCCAATGTTCCGCTGGCCACCGCTGCGGACGTCCGCGCGGCGGTTCAGGCTGCGCGCGCCGCGTTCCCGGGATGGGCCAGGACCACGCCGCTCCGGCGCGCGCGAGTGCTGAATGCTTTCCTGCGGATCATGGAAGAGCGGATCGATGTGCTTGCCGCGACGATCAGCGCGGAGCACGGCAAGGTGTTTTCCGACGCTAAGAGTGAAATTCAGCGGGGCATGGAAGTGGTTGAGTTTGCCACGGCGGCGCCGCATCTGCTCAAGGGCGAGTTCACCGAGAATGTCGGAGCTCGTGTCGACAGTCACGGCTTCCGGCAGCCCTTGGGCGTTGTTGCCGGGATTACACCGTTCAACTTCCCAGCGATGGTTCCGATGTGGATGTTCCCGGTCGCGCTCGCATGCGGCAATTCCTTCATCCTGAAGCCATCCGAGAAGGTCCCCTCTGCCGCGATCCTGCTTGCGCGTTGGTTGTCCGAGGCTGGCCTCCCCGATGGGGTGTTCAACGTCGTGCATGGCGACAAGGAGGCCGTTGACGCCCTGCTCACGGACCCTGACGTGCAAGCCATCAGCTTCGTCGGGTCCACGCCGATCGCCAGATATATTTACGAGAGCGCCGCAAAGGCCGGCAAGCGCTGCCAGGCGCTTGGTGGTGCCAAGAATCATATGGTCGTAATGCCCGACGCCGATCTCGATTTGGTGGTGGATGGCCTCATGGGGGCGGCTTATGGGTCCGCCGGTCAAAGATGCATGGCGATATCGGTTGTCGTGCCGATTGGCGAAGCGACCGCGGACGCTCTGGTCGCCAGGATCGAGTCACGGGTGGGAGCGCTAAAGATCGGCCCGGGCACCGACCCGGCAGTTGAAATGGGTCCCTTGGTTACCCGACAGCACCTCGATCGTGTGACCGGATATATCGACCTCGGAGAAGCCGAAGGGGCCAAGCTGATCGTCGACGGGCGCGGCCTGCGCGTTGCAGGACACGAGGAAGGTTATTTCGTCGGTGGAACGTTGTTTGATCGCGTCACGCCCGACATGCGGATCTATAAGGAAGAAATATTCGGTCCCGTGCTCTGCGTCGTCCGCGCCGAGAATCATGCGGCCGCCGTCAAGCTGATCAACGAGCATGAGTTCGGCAACGGTACTTCTATCTATACCCGCGACGGCGATGCGGCGCGTGAATTTGCGCACGACATCCAAGTAGGGCTGGTGGGTATCAACGTGCCCATCCCAGTTCCGATGGCGTTCCACTCATTCGGGGGGTGGAAAGCCTCGCTGTTTGGTGATCATCATATGCACGGAGCGGAGGGTGTGCGATTTTATACGCGTCTCAAGACCGTGACGTCCCGCTGGCGCAGCGGAGATCGCTCGGGCGGTGAATTCGTCATGCCGATGATGAAGTGATCTGCCTGATCGTTTCGATCTCAAAGCATGGCAGCCAAGCGGGCGCTTAGCGCTGTGACGTCACGCGCGAGACTCGGCTACCCGGACCACTCCGGGAGGCGCCAGGGGCGAAAGCCTCGGCAATCTCGACCGAGCGTTGCCGGGTTCACTTCACCCCGGACCGCGGTGTCTCCCGCTCGACCGCAGGTGCAACTCGTCGGGCCGGGCCGGTGCCAGCCATTCCAAAGCTGACGCGGCGTGGCCCTCGGCCAAGCCGGAAGAACCATATCGTCTGACAATTATGATTGACAGCATTTCGATTTGGAAACATGCCTCTTGGCAAGCAAATTCGTAATGGCTGGAGATAACCTCAACCTCCCGGCTCAATACAAGATTAGCTTAATCAATTTAAATTTGGGTATTTGAGAAGACCTATTATAAATAAATAACTTTTCATAACATATTAGGCCATTTTGAGCCGACTGTAATATTTTATTTGATGTTGGATATTTTTCATGCCTCCGCATGGAGGCCTAGGTTACATCCTCTCACAATATGACGGCATTTTCGTAGTTCTACTTTTAGGTTTGACGATCGCACTTCTATCAAACGCCACCACGTTCGTGCCGCTGGCTGGGCCTCCGCAGCGGTAGATCCGAGCGCATCGGCGCTACACAATGGTCTCTCGAACACGGTCAAATGTGCAAGGAATGGAGATTGATTCAATGACGAGCACTGTGCCGACAATCACTGTCGGCAAGACCGCTATCATCATTGAGCACACTCGCAAGCGCGACACCCGCGCCGTCATCCCTATCCTGCCGGAAGCGCACAAGCTTCTCGATAGGATAGGACGCAAGGACAATGGGCCAGTATTGCTCAACAGCCGTGGATCGGCATGGACCGAAAGCGGCCTCGGCAGCGTGTTCCAGAAGTCCAAACCCAAAGGCTTCGACAGGCGAATTCACGATCTGCGCGGCACGTTCGCGACCCGGCTCATTCTGGCGGGCGCCACTGATCAGCAAGCGGCGGACGTTCTGGGATGGGGCGCGAAGGAAATCGCGACGATTCGCCGCCGTTACGTGGACAGCGAACGGGTGGTTATCGAACTGGCCGAAATGATGTCCAGGCGAGCGCCGGCATGATCCGTTTTACGATCGACTGTAAAACGCTTCTTGGCGATGCCACTAAGTGCTTGAAAACTGGTAGCGGAGGAG
>JBDSDC010000105.1:0-7936 GCA_039920725.1 Croceibacterium sp.
GCTGATCTCGGCCCCGCAGAAGGGCTGGTCCGCGCCTCCCTCCTCGGGCCTGGTAATGATGAACGACACCGCGCTGGACCGCGTCAAGGCCGCGCAATCGACCAGCTTCGCGATGGATCTGGCCAAGTGGAACACGATTATGGAGGCCTACCTGGGTGGCGGCCATGCGTACCACGCGACGATGCCGACCGACGCGTTGCGCGCATTCCACGCCGCGATGCAGGAAACCCGCGCAATGGGGTTCGAGGAGGCCAAGCGGGCGCAATGGGAGCAGGGCCGCGCGGTGCGCGCCATGCTTGAAGCGCGCGGGATCAAATCGGTCGCCGCCGAGGGCTTTCAAGCGCCGGGCGTGGTGGTCAGCTATACCGACGATCCCGAAATCCAGAACGGCAAGAAGTTCGCCGCCCACGGGCTCCAGATCGCCGCGGGAGTCCCGCTGATGGTCGATGAAGGCGCAGGCTATCGCAGCTTCCGCCTCGGGCTGTTCGGGCTCGACAAGCTCAAGGACGTGCCCGCCAGCGTCGCGCGGCTGGAGCGGGCGTTCGGCGAAGTGTTCGGTTAGCGGGCACCCATGGCAAAGGGCCGCTCCATTGCTGGAGCGGCCCTGCATGTCAGATCAGACTTGCGGGTTCGTTAGCGGCAGCGGACCCGCTTTTCCACTTCGCGGCCGACCAGCGCGCCCGCCGCGGCGCCGATCAGCGTGCCCGGCAACCGGTCGCCATGGCTGTCGATCGAACGCCCGATCAAGGCGCCGCCGACGCCGCCGACCACCAGGCCGATGGTGCCGTTCCCGCGGCGGCAGTAATAGCGGCCGTCTCGGCCCTGGAAGACGCGGCTGCTCGAAACGGTCTGCACGGTGCGCCGCGTGCGCGCCTCGGCAGCTTCGGGGATCGCGGCGGCCAGGACGGTACTGGCAGCGGCGAGCGCGAACAGGCTCTGCTTAAACATATGTTATCTCCACTTGATGGGTCGGGGGGTCAACGAGTGGTCCGCGCTGCGGGTCCCCAACCTCAGATGAACGGAACTGTTCAGGGAGAAAACTGCGATGAACCGCCCTGTGCATGCGATGACCGGTGTAGCCGCGCGAAACGAAGCACCCGCTGCCGAGTTGGCGGCGGGTGCTTCAAGTCACGGTCCCGGTGGTGCGCCTCAGGCGTGGCCGGGGTCGGCGGTCTGCTCTGCGGTGGGGCCCGGCTTGGCGGTCAAGGCGTCGGTAATGATCTCCGATACAAAACCGAAAACCGCGCCGATGATGATCGAAAGGACCGTCGCAATCAGTGCGCCGACCGGCGTCATCGCCACATCGCCTACCTTCACCAGGATCGTCACCGCCGCCACTGCCGCGAAACCATAGAAGCCGATCGGCGGGATCCCCAAGTACGGGACCTTGGATGCCAGCACGATAACCGCGGCGCCGAGCCCGACGGCAACCGGAGCCGCCAGCGCGCCGAGCCCGGCCAGCGGGCCGCCGGCGAGGAGGAGGGCGACCATGCCAACCAGCGCGCCGAAGCTCATGCAGGCAATCGCGGTGATGGTGCCGTTGGCCTTGCCGCCGGCCTGGAAATGGGTGCCCCAGGAGATGAACGAGATCCACACCTGGAGACCCAACGCTGCCAGCGCGGCGAGACCGAACAACCATGTGTCGATTACGGCGAGCACGCCGACCGACAAAGCGAGTGCGATAAGTGCAGGCATTTTCCCAAGACCTCCCAAGCGAACGTGTTATCGTTGTTATTGGCCGCGGCTCTGGTCCTAGGCCCGCGACGAGGTTACGCCGGGCGCGCCGGCTCGGCAATGCGCTTGCGTTTGTCCTCCACGATGCAATGATCGGACAAACGCAACCGAGGGGCAGGATCATGCACGCAAGATGGACCACCGCGTTCGCGGCGCTGGCGCTCGCGGGATGCACCGCAAACGCGCCTGACAAAGCAGCGGACGGGGCGACGCAGGCGATGCTCGACCGCATGGCGATCACCGATCTGCTCAATCGCTACTACGGCAATTTCGGCGGGACCGCGGCGGGCGCGTTTGACCGGTATTACACCGACGACGCCACGTTCGACGTCAATGGCCACGTCGCCCATGGCAAGAAGGAGATCGAAGGCATCTACGCCGGGCTCGCCGCGACTGGCGACAGCCCCGCGACGCGCGGAACATTCCACATGCTGATGACCAACCCGGTGATCGACGTGTCCGGCGATACAGCCAGCGCCAGCCTGCTGTGGACCGGCATCCTCAATACCACAGTCGATGCGCCTCCGCAGTTCGTCGAGCAGGGCCGCGAGTACGACCGGCTGGTGAAGAAGGACGGCCGCTGGCTGATCGCCAAGCGCGTCGTGGTCGCCGACAGCGGCCTCCCGGCGAGCTTCACGGACACTTACACCCCGCGCAAGGACTACGACGTAACCAAGGACTAGCCGCGGGTCCGCAAGGCCACCACTTGCGCCGCGACCACGATCGCGACCCCGATCAGCGCGGCGCACACGTAATACGACCAGTCCGGGCCGACATCGGCATAGATCAGGCCGAACAGCGGCGGCATCAGGATGCGGCCCAAGGCATTGCCGGCCATCAGCAGCCCGCTGACGCTGCCCTGCACCTGGGCATCGGTATGGCGCGAGATCAGCGCTCCCGCGCTGGGAAAGGCGATGCTGTGCCCGGCCATCAGCAGCGACATCAGCACCACGGTGGCGATCGGCTGGCGGATCACCGGCTGGAGCACCATGCTGAGCGCCAGCACCACGAGGCCGGCGAGGATGACCCTGGGTTCGCCGAAGCGGCGGGTCGCCCGGCCGATCAGCAGAATCTGGACCGCAAACCCGGTCAGCCCGACGAACACGAAGCTCAGCCCCACCTGGTGCGTCGACCAGCCGTAGTTGAGCGCGGTCCACAGCCCGAACACCGCCTCCATCGAGGCGAACGCGCCGATCCCGATGAACGCGATCAGGAACAGCCGCGCGACCAGCGGATGCGTGCCCACGAAGCGCCACGCCTCGCTGTATTTCGGCAGGGGCCGCGCGGCGCTCGGGGCATGGCTTTCGACCAATGCAACGGTGGCCCATACCGCTGAGATCGCTGCCACTCCAGCGGACACCAGGATCGGCAGCCGAAACCCCGCCAGCCCCAGTTCGGGCGAGGCAAGCAGGCCGCCCACGGCGGGTCCGAAGGCGAACCCGAGGTTGATCGCCGCGCCAAGGAACCCGATGCTGCGCGCACGCTCTTCGGGCTTGGTGACGTCGGCAATGTAGCTCTGGCACACGCCGACCGTGCCGCTGAAGAACCCGGTCAGGATGCGGACCGCCACCGCCAGCCACAAGCTGCCGACGAACGCGAACGCAACGTAGCACAGCGCGGTGACCGTGGTGGTCAGCATGAGCACTTTCTTGCGCCCCAGCCGGTCGGACGTGCGGCCCCAGTAAAGCTCGCCAAAGATGCCGCCGAACGAATAGGCCGCGAACAGCACGGTCACCGCGACCGGGCTGGCGTGAAGTTCCTTGCCGTAAAACGGCAGCAGCGGGAGGATCAGGCTGAAGCCGGCAAAATTGACGAACACGATGACCAGCACCAGCAACAGCGCGCGTATCGGCAGCGCCGGACTGGGGGCGGGCGCGTCAGCCGGCATAGCGGTGTTCCGCAAGACCCTGCGCGCCGAGCCCGTCGATCACGAACGTCGCCCCGCCGCCGTCGGGCGCGCGGCCGAGCAGGCGGGGGTCGATCGTCGTGACATAAAGCCGGTCCAGGTCAGCGCCGCCGAACATCACGCTGGCGGGCAGGCTGACGGGCATCTCGACGATCCGCTCGATCTTGCCGTCGGGCCGGTACGCGACCACTTTGCCGCCTTCGCAGATCGCCATCCACATCAACCCATCGGCATCGACCGTGGCGCCGTCGGGAATGCCGCCGAGCTCGCGGGTATTGGCGAAATTGCGGCGCCCCGAAACCTGGCCGGTCGCGATGTCGTAATCGTAGGCGTAGATCTGGTATGTCAGGCTGTCGGAGAAATAGAGCGTCGCATTGTCGGGTGACCAGCACGGACCGTTGCTGATCGCGATCGCGTGGTCGAGCTCGTGCAGCGAATGGTCCGGATCGAGGCGGTAAAGCGTGCCGTAAGGCTGGCAATCGCCGATCACCGAATCGCCCGAGCCGACCACGAAGCGCCCCCGCCGGTCGACTTTGCCGTCGTTCATCTGTGCCCGCGGATGGATGTGCCGGGCCGCCGCCAGCAGCTCGGTTGCGCCGGTTCCGAGATCGAGCGTGTGCACGCCGTCCTTGAGCGCGACGATCGCCCCGCCGCGCTCGCGCAAGGCCATCGAACCGATGATCTGGCCCACCTGCCATGACCGGGTCTGCTCGCTCACCGGGTCGAACCGGTGGACCGCCTGGCCGACGATGTCGATGAAGTAGAGCGCCTGCTCAGCGACGTCCCACACCGGCCCTTCGCCGACCCTGCAGTCTATCGTCGGGACCCGCTCGATCTTCACCTGGCCACTTGCCTCACACCAGCGCGTAGTAGCGCAGCAGGTTGCCGTCCGCGCGGCGCTCGCCGACGCCGATGAACACGTGCTTGGTCAGCCAGTCGTGCTTGCCCGTCGGCACTTCGAACGTCGGCTGGCCGCGCAAGTAGTAGTCCTCGTGGGCGACCGCCTCGCCGCCGGCGAACGCCCAGTCGCGCAGCCGGCTCATGGTGTCGGGGCGGCGGCCCCACAGGAAGCCCTTGTTGGTCAGCAGGATCAGCGTGCCGTCGTCTTCCTCGAGCAAGTAGCGGGCGTCGAACACGGCGACGTCGTCGGGCCGGAAATAGGCATAGTCGCCGCCCGAGCCGGGCACCGCGCGGCCCTTGAGCAGCGGCCCGACAAACGTCCCCCCGCTGACCAGCACCGCGCTGCGGTTGCCGCCGCTCGGAACGTTCGCGAGGGTATAGACTTCGGGAAAAGTCAGCCGCACTTCCATCACGAATTCGAGCCGCGGGTTGTCGACCGTCGAGAACGGCGCGGCAAACGGAGTGGTGTCGGCAAAAGGCGTTTGGTCGTTTTTTGGCATCAGCGCAGCTCCAGCAATCCGCCGTCGACGAACAGGTTGGCGCCGGTGATGAAGGCGGCGTCGTCGCTGGCGAGGAACAGCACCGCCTTGGCCACTTCCTCGGCTTCCCCCATCCGGTGCATCGGAATCTTGTCGATCATCATCTGCTTGAGCCCGGCGACCGCATCGTCGCTCATCCCCGGATTGCGGTAGAGCAGCGGGGTGTCGATCGGACCGGGACTGACCATGTTGAGGCGGATGCCCTCGGCCACAAGTTCCTTGGCGAAGACTTTCATCGCCATGTACAGCCCGCCCTTGGCCGCGGCGTAAGCGCCGTTGCCCTCGAGCGCGCCGTGCGCCCCAATCGAGCCGGTGACGACGATCGCGCCGCCCCGCCCTATGATCCGCACCGCCTGCTGAAGCGCGAACACGCAGCCCTTGAGGTTGATCGCGTGGACCTGGTCCCACGCCGCCTCGGTGATCCCGCGCAAGGGCGCGAACCCGCCGACCCCGGCGTTGATGTAGAGCACGTCGATCCGCCCGTCGGAGGCCTCGACTTGCGCCACGACTTGCCCGGTCGCGGCGACCTCGGCGATGTCCGAGCGGTAGCCGGCCGCTCCGGGGATGCCCGCCACCGCCGCGTCGATGGTGGCCTGGTCGCGCCCGGTCAGATGGACCCGCGCGCCCTCGGCCGCGAATGCGCGGGCCGCCGCCAGCCCCATCCCGCTGTTGCCGCCGAGCACGAGCACGACTTTGTCCTTGAAACGCATCGCTTGCTCCTAGAACCGCGAGTTCGGGTTGGGTCCGCCCTGCGTGACCTCCTGGATCACGTCCCAGTGCTCCGCGATCAGCCCGCCTTCCACCCGGAAAATGTCGATCACCGCCCAGCCGGGATCGCCCGGCCAGCGGCGCACGTGGTAATGCACGGTCACGTGATCGCCGTCGACGAACGCGCGCTTGACGTCGTGGACCGCGTCCGGCGTCTGGCCGCGGATCAGGTCGAGGAACGCCTTGAGCCCGTCGCGCCCCGGCTCCGCCAGCGGGCTGTGCTGGATGTAACCGGGCGCGATGAAGCGATCGGCCGCGGCCGAATCCATTGGGCCGAGCACTTCGGCGAACATCCGCAGCACCAGATCGAGGTTGCCCTGTTCCAGCGGAGTGCGGGTCACGCGGCAAGCTCGGCGCGCGGCAGGCTCCGGCCGCGGATCAGGTCCGCCGCCTTCTCGCCGATCATGATGCACGGCAAGTTGGTGTTGCCGCCCGGCACGGTGGGCATGACCGAGGCGTCGGCGATCCGCAGGCCCTCGACCCCGATCACCTGTAGCTCGGGATCGACCACCGACCGCTCGCCCATGCCCATCGCGCAAGTGCTGGTCGGATGCATGGCGACGTAACAATTCGCGCGGATGAACGCGTCGAGCTCGTCGTCGCTCTGGACCGCCTCGCCCGGCGTCCGCTCGCCCGCCACCAGGTCGCCCATCGGCGGGGTGTGGTAGATCGCCCGCGCGGTGCGGATTGCGCGGCGCATCTGCTCGCGGTCGGCTTGCTCGGCCATCACGTTGAGCGTGACCGCTGCGACCTCACGCGGGTCGGCGCTCTTCAGCTCGACCCACCCGCGGCTCTCCGGATGAAGCTGGACCAGACCCGCCCAGAACACATGCTCCTGCACCGCGCGCACGCCGGGGAACCACGGCATCGCATCGAAGCGGATCGGATTGACCATGATCTGCAGGTCCGGCCGCTCGAGGTGCTCGGCGGTGCGGATCACGACGTTGCAGGAGTTGACCTGTGTGGCCATCGGCCCGCCACCGGTCAGCGCCCAGCGCAAGGTGTTGAGCGCGATCTTGTCCCACCTGAGCTGGTTGAGGAAAGTGACCGGCGCGCGGGCGTTGAATTCGAGGCTCGCGGTCGGGTGCTCCTGCAAGTTGCGGCCCACGCCGGGGCTGTCGTGGAGCACCTCGATGCCGTGATCCCTGAGGTGCGCGGCGGGGCCGATCCCGCTGAGCATCAGCAGGTGCGGCGAGTTGTAGGCCCCGCCCGAGACGATCACCTCGCGCCGCGCGCGCAGCACTTTGGGCGTGCCGCCGTGGTCGATCTCGACCCCGACGCAGCGGCGCCCTTCGAACACCAGCCGGCGGACCAGCACGCCCGAGCGGACCTCGAGGTTGACGCGCACCCGCGCCGGCCTGAGGTAAGCGGTCGCGGCGCTGACCCGGCGGCCGCGGCGGTCAACGGTCTGTTCGCCGCGGGCAAATCCCTCGGGCCGCTCGCCCGCCAGGTCGTCGCTCGTGGCGAACCCCGCTGCCGCGGCGGTCGCCATCATCTCGTCATGGAGCAAGTGCGGCGAATCGATCGGGCGCACGTGCACCGGACCCCCGGCACCGTGGTACGGACCCTCGCCGCGCCACGAATCCTCGGACTTGCGGAAATAGGGCAGCACGTCGGCATAAGCCCACCCGGCCGCGCCCATCTGCGCCCACTGGTCGTAGTCGCGCGGATGCCCGCGCATTGCGAACATCCCGTTGATCGACCCCGATCCGCCGATCACCCGGCCGCGCGGCAGCGGCAACCGGCGCCCGTCGAGGTGCGGCTCGGGCTCGGTCAGGTAAGTCCAGTTGAAGCGCGGGTCGGGCATCGCCTTGAGGAATGCGAGCGGCATCTTGAGGTAAAGATGATCGTCGCGCCCGCCGGCCTCGAACAGCAGCACCCGATTTCGCGGATCCTCGCTCAGCCGCGCGGCGACCACGCAGCCCGAGCTGCCCGCGCCGACAACAATATAGTCGAACCCTTCGTCAGCCACCCACGCTCTCCCTTGCCGTGTTGCTAACGATCGTTACGATGGCTGGCAAGGCAAGGAGAGGCCGCCGTGACCCGAGACGACTACCAGCGCTATGCCGAGGCATTCAATGCGCGCGAT
>JBDSDC010000106.1:0-5743 GCA_039920725.1 Croceibacterium sp.
GCGCGCTCGACCGCGGCCTTGACCGCGGCGGCGCCCAGGTCGGTCGCCGACACATCGCTGAGTGCGCCGAGCATCGCGCCCATCGGGGTGCGCGCGCAGGACAGGATGACGATCGGGTCGGATTCGCTGAAAGTGGCCATTGGGGTATCCCGTAATGAAGGACTCGCAGCCTGCCCTTACGGCTCGCCGCCGATCAGGGCAAACCGCTTGAAGCAAGGCGAGAATTAGCGGCCTGAATCCCTTGAACACGCCCCGGCACCGGCCTAGGGCGGCGGCGCATTTCCCCGTCGCGGCGAGTCACCCCCTTGGTCGATCTTTCCCAGTACCTGCCGATCCTGATTTACCTGGCCATCGCGACCGGGCTGTCGTCGCTGTTCGTGTTCCTGCCGATGGGCGTCGCGCGGTTGACCGGCGCGCACAATCCCAACGCCGACAAGCTCAGCGAGTACGAGTGCGGCTTCCCCGCGTTCGAGGACCCGCGCAGCCAGTTCGACGTGCGCTTCTACCTGATCGCGATCCTGTTCATCGTGTTCGACCTCGAAGCCGCGTTCCTGTTCCCATGGGCGGTCAGCCTCGACGTGACTGGGTGGGCCGGATGGACCACGATGATGGTGTTCCTGTTCGAGCTCGCGGTTGGCCTGGCTTACGCATGGAAGATGGGAGCGCTCGAATGGGAGTAGGCAATACCGGCCCGCTCGATCATGCGCTCGCCAACTCCGCCGCGACCACCGTGATCGGCCCCGAAACCAACCCCGCGATCCACCCCGACATCCGCATGCCGGGGGAGGACTATTTCAACCAGCTGAGCGCCGAGGTGAACGACAAGGGCTTCCTCGTCGCCACCACCGAGGATTTGTTTCAGTGGGCCCGCACCGGCAGCCTGTGGTGGATGACCTTCGGCCTGGCGTGCTGCGCGGTCGAGATGATCCACGTCAACATGCCGCGTTATGACATGGAGCGGTTCGGCGTCGCCCCGCGCGCCAGCCCGCGCCAGTCGGACGTGATGATCGTCGCCGGCACGCTATGCAACAAGATGGCCCCGGCGCTGCGCAAGGTTTACGACCAGATGTCGGACCCCAAGTACGTGATCAGCATGGGCAGCTGCGCCAACGGCGGCGGCTATTATCACTACAGCTACTCGGTTGTGCGCGGGTGCGACCGGATCGTGCCGGTCGATATCTACGTCCCCGGGTGCCCGCCGACCGCCGAGGCGCTGCTCTACGGCGTGATGCAGCTCCAGCGGAAAATCCGCCGGGTCGGGACGATCGAGCGCTAGCATGGCGACCGTACTCCATCCCGCGCCCAGGATCGCGCCCAACGAGGGCGTGCGCGAGGCGCTGACCGCCGCGCTCGGCGATATGGTCCTGGCGAGCAAGGAAGAGCACGGCGAGATCGTGATCGGGGTCCAGCGCGAGCGGATCGAGGACGCGTTGCGGCTGCTGCGCGACGAGCACCACTACCAGCAGCTGATGGAGATCGCGGGGGTCGATTACCCCGACCGGCCTGAGCGGTTCGAAGTGGTCTACATGCTGCTCAGCCTGACCCGGAACCATCGCATTATGGTCAAGGTCCGCGCCGCCGAGAACACCCCGGTGCCGACCGTGACCACGCTGTGGCCCAACGCCGGGTGGCTCGAGCGCGAGGTGTTCGACCTCTACGGGGTGATCTTCGACGGCAACACCGACTTGCGCCGGATCCTGACCGACTACGGGTTCGAGGGGCACCCCTTCCGCAAGGACTTCCCGCTGACCGGCTATACCGAGCTGCGCTATTCCGAGGAGCTCAAGCGCGTGGTCTATGAGCCGGTGTCGCTGGCGCAGGACTTCCGCACATTCGATTTTATGAGCCCGTGGGAAGGCGCCGACTACGTGCTGCCGGGGGACGAGAAAGCCGCCGCCGCTCCGCCGACGCCCCCGGTCGCCGATCCCAAGACGACCGACAAGCCCGCCGATACCGGCGCGGGCGCTAAGGCCAACGAAGAAGCGGCGAAGAAAGTCGCTCCGCCGGCGCCCGCCAAAAAGGTTACGCGCAAGAAAGCGCCCGGCGCGCCCAAGCCGACTGAATCCCGCCCGGCGCGCAAACCGCGCGCGAAGAAGGGCACTGGCGAATGAATACCGCTTCGCTCATTCGTCACCCTGAACTTGGTTCAGGGTCCATCTCTCCCCACGCACCGTCCGCCCGTGGGGCGCGATGGATCCCGGACCAAGTCCGGGATGACGAGGGTGGGGCGCCATGACGATTCAGCTCGACCAGGCGCCGACCACCGGCGACGAGGTCATCTCCAACTACACGATCAACTTCGGGCCGCAGCACCCCGCAGCGCACGGCGTGCTGCGGCTGGTGATGGAGCTGGACGGCGAGATCATCGAGCGGATCGACCCGCATATCGGCCTGCTCCACCGCGGCACCGAGAAGCTGATCGAGCACAAGACTTACCTCCAGGCGCTGCCCTATTTCGACCGGCTCGATTACTGCAGCCCATTGGCGATGGAGCACAGCTACGTCCTCGCGATCGAGAAGCTGCTCAACATCGAAGTGCCGGTGCGCGCGCAGTATTTGCGGGTGCTGTTCGCCGAGCTGACGCGCATCTGCAACCACATGCTCAACCTCGGCAGCCATGTGATGGATGTCGGCGCGATGACGCCCAACTTGTGGCTGTTCGAGATCCGCGAGGATTGCCTCAACTTCTTCGAGCGGGCATCGGGCGCGCGGATGCACATGGCGTGGTTCCGCCCGGGCGGGGTGCATCAGGACGTGCCGCTCAAGCTGCTGACCGACATCGGCGACTGGCTCGACACCCGCCTGCCCCGGCTGTTCGAGGACGCGATGAGCCTGGTGGTCGACAACCGCATCTTCAAGCAGCGCAATGTCGATATCGCGGTGGTCAGCAAGGCCGACGCGGTCGCGTGGGGCTTTTCGGGCCCGATGATCCGCGCCGCGGGCGTGCCGTGGGATTTACGCAAGAGCCAGCCTTACGACGTCTATGACCGGATGGACTTCGAAGTGCCGGTCGGCACCCGGTCCGACTGCTACGACCGGTTCATGGTGCGGGTCGAGGAAGTGCGCCAGTCCGCCAAAATAATGAAGCAGTGCCTGCGCGAGTTGCCCGAAGGCCCGATCGCCAGCGATGACCGCAAGGTCGTGCCGCCCCGGCGCGCCGAGATGAAGCAGTCGATGGAAGCGCTGATCCATCACTTCAAGCTCTACACCGAAGGCTTCCACGTGCCCGCGGGCGAAGTCTACGTCGCCACCGAAAGCCCCAAGGGCGAATTCGGCGTCTATCTGGTCTCCGATGGCTCGAACAAACCCTACCGCTGCAAGATCCGCCCGACCGCGTTCAGCCACCTACAGGCGATGGATTTCATGAGCGTGGGCCACATGCTCCCCGACGTCACCGCGATTATTGGCGCGATCGATGTCGTGTTCGGGGAGTGTGACCGGTGAACGTCACTATGGAGATTTCGGAGCGACAGCTTCGAATTGGTGTGATCAAACTGGGCGTGTCAATCGCCGTCCTTTTGATGTTTGGAACCTTCTTGGTTTCCCTCTTGATTCCGCGGACTTCTGAGCTTTCCTTCATTCCGATTGAAGCAATCCTTTTTTCCGTTGCCTTCAGTATTCTCGTTGGCGGGGTCCGTTCTTTTCTAAGCATCATCGATTGGTTTGAGAATCGTCGGTCCAAGCGGATGTCTTCAAGTGGCTGACCGCCAACTCGCGCCCGATACCTCCGAACTGCGCGCGCGCTGGGGCAGCTTCGCGTGGACCGAGGCCAACGCCGCCGCGGCCAAGGAAGCCATCGCGCGCTATCCGGAGGGGCGCCAGCGCAGCGCGGTGATGCCGCTGCTCGACCTCGCCCAGCGGCAGGTCGGGGCGGAGACGGGCACGCAGGGCTGGCTGCCGATCCCGGTGATCGAGTTCGTTGCAGCCGAGCTCGATATGCCGGCGATCCGCGCGCTCGAGGTCGCAACGTTCTATTTCATGTACAACCTGGTCCCGGTCGGGCGTTTCCACGTGCAGGTTTGCGGGACCACACCGTGCATGCTGCGCGGGTCCGACGAGATCCTCGATGCCTGCTACAAGCGCGGGATGAAGAAGGGCCACACCACGCCCGACGGGCTGTGGACGCTGACCGAAGTCGAATGCATGGGCAATTGCGCGAGCGCGCCGATGGTCCAGATCAACGACGACAATTACGAGGACCTGACGCCCGCACGGCTGGACGCGGTCCTCGACGCGCTGGCGGCGGGCCAGCAGCCCAAGACCGGCACGCAGGACCCGGCGCGCCATACGGTCGAGCCGGTCGGGGCGCTCAGCTCGCTCACCGCGATGGTGGGCGAGAACCACGATTACCGGAGCGAGTGGTGATGAGCCCGATGGTCGTCCTCGTCGTCGCGCTGGTCGGCATCTTTCTCGCGTGGAAGCTGCTCGCCGGGCTGATCAAGACCGCGGTGCTGGTCGCGATCCTGGTGCTCGCGGCGCTGTTCGTGTTCGGCGGGGGCCTCCACTGATGCTCGCTGACAAGGACCGCATCTTTACCAACCTTTACGGCTATCAGGACTGGCGCCTGGCGGCCTCGCAGGCGCGCGGCGACTGGGACAACACCAAGGCGCTGATGGCGCGCGGGCAGGACGCGCTGATCGAGGAGATCAAGGCCAGCGGGCTGCGCGGGCGCGGCGGGGCGGGGTTCCCCACCGGCATGAAATGGTCGTTCATGCCCAAGGAGAGCAAGGACGGCCGGCCGAGCTTCCTGGTCATCAACGCCGACGAGAGCGAGCCGGGCAGCTGCAAGGACCGCGAGATCATCCGCCACGATCCGCACAAGCTGATCGAAGGCGCGCTGCTCGCCGGCTTCGCGATGCGCGCGCGGGCGGCCTACATCTACACTCGCGGCGAATATATTCGCGAGACCGAAACGCTGCGCACCGCGGTGGCCGAGGCTTACGGCGCCGGCCTGCTGGGCAAGAACGCCGCCGGCTCGGGCTACGATTTCGACGTCTTCGTCCACCGCGGCGCGGGCGCCTATATCTGCGGCGAAGAGACCGCGATGCTCGAGAGCCTCGAGGGCAAGAAGGGCCAGCCGCGGCTCAAGCCGCCGTTTCCGGCCGGTGCGGGGCTCTATGGCTGCCCGACCACGGTCAACAACGTCGAATCGATCGCGGTGGTGCCGACCATCCTGCGCCGCGGCGCTTCGTGGTTCGCCGGCTTCGGCCGGCCGAATAACACCGGCACCAAGCTGTTCCAGATCAGCGGCCACGTCGACAAGCCGTGCGTGGTCGAGGAGGCGATGAGCATCCCGTTTCGCGAGCTGATCGACAAGCATTGCGGGGGCATCCGCGGAGGGTGGGACAATTTGCTGGCGGTGATCCCCGGCGGCTCGTCGGTCCCGCTCGTTCCCGGCCACATGATGCTGGACGTGCCGATGGATTTCGACGGCTGCAAGGACGTCGGCTCGGGCCTCGGCACCGCGGCGCTGATCGTGATGGACAAGTCGACCGACATCGTCCGCGCGATCAGCCGACTGAGCTACTTCTACAAGCACGAATCGTGCGGCCAGTGCACCCCGTGCCGCGAGGGCACCGGGTGGATGTGGCGGGTCATGGAGCGCCTGCGCACCGGCGAAAGCGAGAGCGCCGAGATCGACATGCTGCTGCAAGTCACCAAGCAAGTCGAAGGCCACACCATCTGCGCGCTGGGCGACGCCGCCGCGTGGCCGATCCAGGGCCTGATCAAGCACTTCCGGCCG
>JBDSDC010000107.1:0-8145 GCA_039920725.1 Croceibacterium sp.
AACCAGGAAGAACATCACCGCGGCCATGATCAGGCCCGGTACGCCGACCAGCAGGAAGACCGTGCGCCAGCCGGTTACCAGCAACAGCTGCGTGGCGATGATCGGCCCGATCGCATTTCCGAACAGCGAGATCATGCACTGGAAGATTCCGTTGTTCATGCCGCGCCGGTTCGGGTGCGAGGCTTCCACCGCCACCGCCACGCCGGTCGACGCGACCGGTCCTTCGGCCAGTCCCATCGCCGCGCGGATTGCCAGCAGGGCCACCAGACTGCCGGCCATGCCCGACAAGGCGGACATCAGCGAGAAAATGATGACGGCCGGGATCAGCACCTTGCGGCGCCCCACCCGGTCGGACAGGAAGCCCATCGCCGCGGCCGAGATGCCCCAGAAGATCGCCAGGATCCCGACCAGGTTGCCGAGGTCCTGATAAGTGAGACCGAGCTCGCCCATGAAGGCCGGAAACAGGACCGGCAGGATGAAGCGGTCGAGGCCGACCAGTCCGAAGGTCAGGCTGAGGACCAGGATGATCTTCCATTCGTAGCCGGTGTCCCAGCGCGTGGCGTCTTGCTGCATGTTTTCCCCTCGTTCTCCGCAGGATCTGGCGTCCTAGGCGGCAGTTCTATCAGCCGCTTCCGGCGCAGTCGATTCCCCGGTCATTCGCGCCAGAACCAGCGCCGAGCCGACCAGCGCGATGCCGAGCAGGTCCGCCGGTCCCAGTACTTCGCCGAAGCTGATCCAGCCCGCCAGCGCGGCGACCGCCGGCTGGCACAGCAGCGCGATGCCGATGACCAGCGGCGGGAAGTGCTTGAGCGCGTAAACCAACAGGCCCTGGCCGATCAGCTGGCTGCTGATCGCAAGCCCGACCACCGGCCACCAGGTGCCCGGCATGACCCGTTCGCCCGCCGCCAGCGCGATGGCTAGCAGGACCGGGGCGCTGGCGGTGCATGACCAGGTCAGCAGGCTCCAGCTGCCGAGCGCCTTGCGCGCATCCTGCAGGATCAGCAGGTAGCCGGCGTAAAGCAGGCCGGCGAGGAGGCAGAAGCCGTCGCCCAGCAGCGTGCGCGGCGAAATTTCCAAGCTGCGGCTCAGCAGGATCGCCGCGCCGCAAAGCGCGGCGGCGAGCGCGGGCCATTCGCGGCCTCGGGGCAGGCGGCGCCAGGCGATGAACCCCCACACCATCAGGATCAGGCTGCCGGCATTGCCGAACACCGCGGCGTTGGCGAGCCGGGTCATGCCGATGCCGATGTGCCAGCTGGCGATGTCGAGCCCGAACAAGACGCCTCCCAGCAGCACCGCGAGGATCACCTTGCGCGGGATGCCCGTCAGCGGTTGGCGGTTGGCGCGGGCGAGCAGCGCCAGCACCGGCAGGGCCAGCGCGACGCGCCAGAACCCAGCCGCGACCGGGCCGGTGTCGGCCAGCCGCACGAACCACGGCCCCATCGCCAGCGCGACATTGCCGCCGATCAGCGCGGCGAGCGGCACCAGGCGCGGGGCTAGGCGGGGGCCGGAGCGGGAGACGTCCATCGGCTGCGTCTAGCGCGGCGGGCGCCCTAGGCTATAGAAGCTGCGGGTGATTTTGGGGGACGACCTGATGGCGATCCGCTCATGGCTGTTCGTGCCGGGCGATAACGAGGAGCGCCTCGGCAAAGTGGCCGGTTATGGCGCGGACGCGGTGATCGTCGATCTTGAGGACGCGGTAGCGCCCGAGCGCAAGGCTGGCGCGCGGGTGCTCGCGCTCGGCTGGCTCCAGACGCACCGGCGGCAAGTTGTCGCCGGCGCCGGATTCGCGCGGTGGGTGCGGATCAACCCGCTCGACGGCGCGCTCTGGCGTGACGACTTGCACGGCGTGATCGCCGGCCAGCCCGACGGGATCATGGTGCCCAAGGCGAGCGGCCCCGAGCAGCTCCAGGCGCTCGCCGCCGAGCTTTACGAGATCGAGGGCCGCAACGGCATCGCCGTCGGCACGACTCGGATCATGCCCCTGGTCAGCGAGACCGCCGCCGCGGCGCTGTCGATCGGCCGTTATGCCGAGGCGGTCACCCCGCGGCTCGCCGGGCTGACGTGGGGGGCGGAGGACTTGTCCGCCGCGATCGGCGCGCTGCGCAAGCGCGACCCGCGCGGGGTGTGGAGCGACACTTTCCGCTGGGTTCGCGCGCAAGTGCTGCTGGCGGCACACGCGCGCGGGGTCATGGCGGTCGACACGCTGCACAGCGATTTCCGCGATCTCGCCGCGCTCGGGCGGATCGCAGGTGATTCCTATGCCGACGGGTTTACCGGGATGCTCGCGATTCACCCGGGCCAGGTGCCGGTGATCAACGCCGCCTTCACTCCCGGGCCCGATGCGATCTCGCGGGCGCAGGCGATCATCGAGGCGTTTGCCGCCAGTCCCGGCGTGGGCGCGCTGTCGCTTGACGGCGAGATGATCGACCAGCCGCACCTCGAAGCCGCGCGGCGCCTGCTGGCCGGGTTGCGTTAGCCGCCGGCTACTCGGACGAAGCGGCGGCGGGCGCCTCGCTGGCAGCCGTCGGCGCGGCGGTGTCGGCCGCGGGGGCGGCGGTGTCGGCGGCTGCTTTGGAATCGCCTTTGCCCGGCGCGTTCTTGCTCGGCGCGCCGCTGGCGCCGACGCTGGTCGGTTCGGCGACCGGTGGTTCGCTGGTCAGCCGGTCGAGCGGGATCATCGCGTCTCTGATGGTCCCTTCGACGACTTGGCTGGTGGAATCGCCCGCGGTGCCACCCGAGTTGTTGCACCCGGCCAGCAGTAGGCCCGCGGCACAAGCGGTGGCGAAGGCGAGAGCAGGGCGCGGAATCTGCAATCGGGTCACTCCGTCAGCGCGGCGAAGAACGCCGGGGCCTGCGCTTGCAATGCCTCATCCCACGCCCCGGGCGCAACCGCAACGCCGAGCCGGGCCAGGCTGGTGACGCCGTGATCGGCAATCCCGCACGGCACGATTCCGCCGAAATGCGACAGGTCCGGGTCGAGATTGATCGCAAAGCCGTGCATCGTCACCCACTTGCGGACCCGCACCCCGATGGCGCCAATCTTGGCCTCCCCGCCGCCGCTGTCACGGGTCCAGATGCCGATCCGGTCGGGGACCGCCCATGCCGCGACCCCCAAGGTCCCGAGCGTGGCGATGACCCAGCCTTCGAGCGCATGGACGAAGCGGCGCACGTCATGCCCGCGCCGGGCCAGGTCGAGCAGCACGTAGCCGACCCGTTGGCCGGGGCCGTGATAGGTGTAGCGCCCGCCGCGCCCGGTTTCGATCACCTCGAACCGCGCATCGAGCAGCTCGTGCGGCGGGGCGCTGGTCCCGGCGGTATAGACCGGCGGGTGCTCGAGCAGCCAAACCAGTTCGCTCGCCTCCCCCCGCGCGATCGCGGCGTTGCGCGTCTCCTGCTCGGCAAGCGCCGCGCGATAGGGCACCGGCGCGGCCGAACGGCGCCATTCGAGGGCCGGGCAGGCGGGCGGGATATCTTCGCAGGGGCGGGTTTGCATCATCGCGGCAATGGGCGTTATGGCATTCGCGAGCATTGGGGGAGGGCAAACGTGCAATTCGACATGAACCGTACGTGGTCGCAGGCGGTGGCCAAAGTGCGCGGCAATTTTCAGCTGCTGGCGCTGATCGCGGGAATCTTCATGCTGCTGCCCAGCCTGCTGATTGTCGTGACAATGCCGGCGCTGTTCGGCGCCGCGTTGCCGGGGGGCAACCCGGAAGCGGCGCGGGCACAGCTCAACGCGATCTCGCCGGCGTTCTACGGCGTGTTCGTGGTCATCATGCTGGCCTCGCTGGTCGGCTATTCGGCGATGATTTCGCTGATGGGACAGGACCGTCCGACCGTTGGCGGCGCGATCGGCAAAGGCTTCAAGGCGCTCCCGACACTAGTCGGAGCGTTCCTGTTGTTCCTGGTCGGGTACTTGCTGGCGGCGGTCGTGATCGGCCTCGGGGTCGGGTTGCTGGCGGTAGCGGCGGCCTCGGTCAGCGGCGGCGCGGCGGGGCTCGTGGCCGTGCTTGCGGGAATCGCGCTGTTCATCGGAGTGCTCTATGTGCTGACGCGGTTTTCGCTGCTGCTTCCGGTGATCGTGCTCGACGGGGTGTTGAACCCAATTACGGCTTATGTCCGCTCGTGGCGGCTGACCAAGCCCTCGGCGTGGCGGATCTTTGGCTTCTTCGCGTTGCTGTTCGTGGTCTACATCGTGATCGCGGTGCTGCTGGTCATGGTCGGCAGCGCTGTGGGGATGGCCGGGGGCCGGACCGGCGGGAGTGGGATTTTCGTATTCGGCGTGCTCAGCGGGCTACTCGGCATGGCGGTGGCGATGGTGGTGAGCGGGATCCTGGTCGCGATGCACGATCAACTGGCGGGCACCAACTCGCGCGCGGTCATCGACACGTTCGAGTAGCGGTCAGGCCTTCCAGCCCCACGCCAGCAGGCACGGGGGAATGTTGATCCAGGTGAAACCGGTATCGACGCGCTCGAAATGGCGCGCGGTCAACTCGCGCGCAACGCCGCTGAACTGGTACGTCAGGAACGCCCCGCCCGAGCGGACCACGCGATAAGTGGCCGCGGCGATCGCCGGGCCCACGCCCGCCGGCAGAGTCGAGAACGGCAGGCCCGACAGCACGTAGTCCGCGTGGTCGTGGCCGATCGAGCGGACGATGTCCTCGACATCCTCTGCGCTGCCGAGAACCGCGTGAAAGCGGCTATCGTGAATTGTCTTGCGCAAATAGTCGATGAACAGCGGGTTGGTGTCGATCACCAGCAACTCGCCGCCGCGCGGCAGCCGGTCGAGCACCGGGCGGCAGAACGTGCCGACGCCGGGACCGTATTCGACGAACAGCCGGCACTCGTCCCACTTCACCGGCGCGAGCACCTTGTCGATCGTCGAGCGCGACGAGGGGATGATCGAGCCGACCATGCGCGGGTGCTCGAGGAAGCCGCGGAAGAACACGCCGGTGGGCCCAAGCGCCCGGGTCAATCGCTCCATCGCGCCGGGCCGGCGGACTTCGGCCAGTTCACTGCCATTCATGAGTAGAAACCAAGCTCCTTGGGCGGTGCGCCGGACCGGCGGGGACTGGCAAATAACCCTCATCAATGCAAGCGCGGCCAATCGGTTGCCCCGTTCAGAGAATTTCCTCGACCCGTTCGGCCGGGCGGCACAGTCGGACGCCGTTGTCAGTTTCGACCAGCGGGCGTTCGATCAGGCGCGGGTCTTGGGCCATCGCGGCGAGCACGGCGGCATCGTCGGCCCGCGTCAGCCCGCGGGCCTCGGCGTCGGTCCCGCGAAGCCGCAGACCCTCGCGCGGCGCTAGCCCGGCATCGCGGTAGAGCTGGGCCAGCTTGGCCTCGCTCGGGGGGTGCGCGAGGTACTCGATCACTTCGAGGTCGACATCGGCCCGCTCGCGCAGCTTCGCTAGCACTGTGCGCGAAGTGCCGCAGTTCGGGTTGTGCCAGATCGTCGCTTTCATGCCTCCACCTCCCGGCTCGGCTAGCCTGGCGAAAATCCCCCGCCAAGCGCAAATCCCCTCTTGATAATGAGAATACCTCTCAATAGAGGCCTTATCGCAAATCATTCGCAAATGAAAATGAGGGAATTAATCGTGGCGACGTCTATCGCGCTGGTGCGCAGCGCACTCCTGTCCGCCACTGTCCTGACAGCCACTCCCGCGCTTGCGGCTGACGCCGGCGAGGCGGCAAGCGATCAGCGTATCGTAGTGACAGCCAAGGCCGACAGTTACGGCAGCGACGACGGCTCGACGGCCACGAAGACGCCGACCCAGGTGATCGACGCGCCCCAGACGATGACCGTCATCACCCGCGAACAGCTCGATGACCAGAATGTCCAGAGCCTCAACGACGCGCTGCGCTATGTGCCGGGCGTGACCCTCGACACCGGGGAAGGCCACCGCGACCAAGTGTTCATCCGCGGTCAGTCGAGCACCGCCGACTTCTTCCTCGACGGGCTGCGCGACGACGCGCAGTACTATCGCTCGCTTTACAACGTCGAGCGGGTCGAGATCCTCAAGGGCGCCAACGCGCTGATCTTCGGCCGCGGCGGCGGCGGCGGGGCGATCAACCGGGTCAGCAAGAAGGCCGACCCGATGGCCATGTTCGCCCAGCTTCAGGGCTCGGTCGACCTCAACGGCGCATTCAACTTGGCCGCCGACGTCAATCAGCCGCTCGCCGACGGGATCGCCGGGCGGGTCAACGCGGCTTACGAGCGCTTCGCCAACAGCCGCGACGTCTACGAAGGGCGGTTCATCGGGGTCAGCCCGACGATCTCCGCGCTGCTCGGTCCAAGCACCCGCCTGACCGCGACCTATTCGTACGACGACGATCGGCGCGTGACCGACCGCGGCCTCCCGTCGCTCAACGGCCGGCCGCTGGCGGGCTACGACCGGACGTTCTTCGGCGATCCGGACTACAACGACAGCTTCGCGCGGGTGCACATCGGCCGGGCCCGCATCGACCACCAGCTAACGGATGCCGTCAGCGTCAACGGCACTGTCCAGTACGCCGGCTATGATAAGTTCTATGCCAATATCGAGCCGGTCGGCGCCACCGCGACAACGGTGCGGCTGCAGGGCTACGAAAGCGGTAACATGCGCGAGAACCTGATCGGCCAGGTCAACTTTGTCGCCCGGTTCGACACGGGAGGGCTCGCCAACACGCTGCTGGTGGGCGGCGAGGCCGGCCGCCAGGACAGCTCGGCGCGGCGCAACAACGCCCGCTTCGGCACCCTCAACACGGTTACCGTGCCCTTGGCGCAGGTCATCTCGGTGCCCACATTCACGCTGGTGCCGCAAAGCGCCAGCCGGTCCGAACTCTCGACGCTGTCAGCCTATGCGCAGGAACAGCTCGACATCGGCATCCTGCAATTGGTCGCCGGGCTTCGCTTCGACCGCTTCGACATCGCGACGGCCAATCTCATCACCGGTTTTGCCCCGACCCGCGCAGACGAAGGGCTGAGCCCGCGGTTCGGCGCGATCCTCAAGCCGCGCCCCAACCTGTCGCTTTATTCCAGCTATGGGACAAGCTTCCTGCCGCAGTCGGGCGACCAGTTCAGCGTGCTGAACCCGGTGACCGCCGTGCTGGATCCGGAGACTTTCAAGAATATCGAAACCGGCGTCAAATGGGCGATCCGCCCCCAGCTGCTGTTCACCGCGGCGGTGTTCCGGCTCGACCGCGCGAATACGCAGGCGCCCGATCCGGCCAATCCCGGCTTCGTGCTGCTCACGGGAGCGACACGCGTGGAAGGCTTCGAAGCTAGCCTCGCCGGCGACGTACTGCCCGGCTTGCAGGTCAGCCTCGGTTACACATACCTGGACGGCCAAGTGCGCAGCACAACCGCCGGGGCGCCCGCCGGCCGCCGGCTGGCCCAGCTGCCCGAGCACCAGGTCAGTGCCTGGGCGCGTTACAAGCTGAGCGAGCGGTTCGGCATTGGCGCGGGCGTGGTCCACCAGTCCGAGCAATTCACGTCGCTGAGCAACGCCGTGGTGCTGCCAGCGTACACCCGCGTCGACGCCGCGCTGTTCTTCGATGTCAGCAAGGGCTTCGGGCTGCAGCTCAACGTCGAGAACCTGTTCGATGCGGGCTATTACGCCTCGGCCCACGGCGACAACAACATCCAGCCCGGCGAGCCGTTGACCGCGACGGTCAGCGCCAAGCTCAAGCTGTAATCCTCCCCGTGCCGGGGAGGATTAGCGCGCTCGCAGCGCCGGGACCGCGGCGGCGGCGTCGCGCGCATCGATTCCGGGCGCGGGGGCGGCGCTGATTGTTTCGGAGCGCGCGGCGACGCGGGCCGCGCGCTGTATCGCGCCGACCAGCCGGGGATAGACTCCGCAGCGGCACAAGTTGCCGATCGCCTGCTTGATCTCGTCCTCGCCCGGTGCGGCGTTGCGCGCGAGCAGCGCGGCCGCGGCCATGACGATGCCGGGGGTGCAGAACCCGCACTGGATCGCCTGTTCGGCCACCATCGCCTGTTGCACCGGGTGCGAGCGGTCGCGCGATAAGCCTTCGATCGTAGTGACGAAGCGCCCCTCCGCCTCGCCCAGGCTGACCAGGCAGCTGCGCAGCGCGGCGCCGTCGATGTGGACCATGCACGCCCCGCAATCGCCCACCCCGCAGCCGTACTTGGTGCCGGTCAGGTTG
>JBDSDC010000108.1:0-6431 GCA_039920725.1 Croceibacterium sp.
CGGCGAGGGCCTGGTCGTCTTCGACCAGCAGGAGCTTGGGCTGGGGCACGGGGCCGGGTTCCTTCGATTGCGGCGGTCACAGCACCGCAATGTTACGCGCCGGTGACACCTCACTTGCGGTCGGGCGGATATGTCCCGACGGCGGCGAAGTGAACCATTTCGGCGACATTGGTCGCGTGGTCACCGATCCGTTCGATATTGCGCGCGACGAACAGCAATTGCGCGGCGCTGCTGATCGTGGCCGGGTTCTCGACCATGTAGCTGACCAGGTTGCGGAAGATGCTGTCGTAGAATGCATCGACCTTGTCGTCGCGCTCGATCACCTCGCGCGCGAGCACCGGATCGCGCGCGGCGAAGGCGGTCAGTACGTCATGGACCATGCCGGCGGCCAGCTCGGCCATCGCGGGAAGCAGCGTGAGTGGCTCGAACCGGCGGCGCTCTTCGATGTTGCCGACGCGCTTGGCGATGTTTTTGGAGTAATCGCCGATCCGCTCGATGACCCCCGCGATCTTGAGCGCGGCGATGATTTCGCGCAGATCATCCGCCATCGGGGCGCGCAAGGCGATCGTGCGGATCGCCATCGCATCGACCTGCATCTCCAGCGAATCGATCTTGCGGTCGCGTTCGACCACGCCGGCCGCGAGCGCTTCGTCGCCGCTGACGAGCGCCTGCATCGCGTCTTCCAACGCCACTTCGGCCAGGCCGCCCATCTCCGCGATCAAGCCGCGCAGCCGGGTAATGTCCTCGTCGAACGCCTTGACGGTATGCTCAGCCATTGCCTGTCCTACCCGTAGCGGCCGGTGATGTAATCCTTGGTCCGCTCCTCGCGGGGATTGGTGAAGATTTGCGACGTCTCGCCATATTCGACCAGATGGCCGAGGTGGAAGAACGCGGTTCGCTGCGACACGCGCGCGGCCTGCTGCATCGAGTGGGTGACGATGACGAGCGCATAGCGGCCGCGCAGCTCGTCGATCAACTCCTCGATCTTGGCGGTCGCGATCGGGTCGAGCGCCGAGCACGGCTCGTCCATCAGGATGACCTCGGGATCGACCGCGATCGCCCGGGCGATGCACAGCCGTTGCTGCTGGCCGCCCGATAGCGTGGTCCCGGAATCGGCCAGCCGGTCCTTGACTTCGTCCCACAATCCGGCGCGGCGGAGCGACTTTTCGACCATCGCATCGAGATCGGGCTTGGCCGGGGCGAGCCCATGGATGCGCGGTCCGTAAGCGACGTTCTCGTAGATCGACTTGGGGAACGGATTGGGCTTCTGGAACACCATGCCCACGCGTGCGCGCAATTGTACCACATCCATGTTCGAGCGGTAGATATCCTCCCCATCGAGCTCGATGCAGCCTTCGACCCGGGCGCTGGCGATCGTGTCGTTCATCCGGTTGAGCGCGCGCAGGAACGTCGACTTCCCGCAGCCCGACGGGCCGATGAAGGCGGTGACATATTCGCTCGGGATGTCGACCGAGACATTGTCGACAGCCTTCTTGGCGCCGTAGAACACCGACACCTCGCGGGCGCGCATCTTGGGATCGGGCGGGGAAACGGCGTTTGTCACCAGCGTCTTTCGAAACGGTTGCGCAGATAGATGGCCACGCCATTCATCACGAGCAGGAATAATAGCAGAACGATGATTGCCGCGCTGGTGCGTTCGACAAACCCGCGGTCGATTTCGTCCGACCACAGGAAGATCTGAACCGGCAGCACGGTCGCGGGATCGGTGAACCCGCCCGGCGGCGTGGCGACAAACGCACGCATCCCGATCATCAGCAGCGGCGCGGTCTCTCCCAGCGCGCGCGCCATGCCGATGATCGTGCCGGTCATGATCCCGGGCAGCGCCAGCGGCAGCACGTGGTGGAACACCACCTGGATCGGGGACGCGCCCAGCGCCATCGCCCCATCGCGGATCGACGGCGGCACCGCTTTGATCGCATTGCGCCCGGAAATCACGATCACCGGCATCGTCATCAGCGCCAGCGTCATCCCGCCGACGAGCGGCGCCGAGCGCCAGTTGGGAAAAATCGCCAGGAACACGCCGAGCCCGAGGAGCCCGAAGATGATCGAAGGGACCGCGGCGAGGTTGTTGATCGACACTTCGATCAGGTCGGTCCAGCGGTTCCGCTTGGCGAATTCCTCGAGATAGAGCGCGGCCAACACGCCGGTCGGGAACGCCAGCAGCAGCGTCACCGCCATGGTCAGCATCGAGCCCTTGAGCGCGCCCCAGATGCCGACCTGCTGCGGATCGGTCGCGTCCGAGCGGGTCAGGAAGCCGGGGTCGAACTGGCGGTCCAATTTGCGCTCGGCGGCCAGGCGGCGGGCGAGCGGCTGCAGCTCTTCATGCCCCGCGCCGCGCATCGCATCGGCCAGGTCGCTAGCGACCGGCAGCGCGAAAGTGGGCGTCGCCAGCATCTGCGCGGGGTCCTTGGAGACGCTCGCGGCCACCGCCCGCCACGCGTCGGGGCTGAGCTGCGCCGCGCCGTCCGCGCCAAGCGCGCGCTCGGCATTGCTGTGCACGACTTGCGGCAGGCCCTGGCTTTCGAGCAGCCGAGTCACGTCGGCCGAACTGGCTCCTTCAGGCGGGGTCGGCAGGCCCGACTGGCCGAGCGCCACCGGGACCTGGACCGTGACGCGCTGGAAGCCGCCGGCCCCGTTGAGGCCCATAGTCACCAGCAGGAACACCAGCACCGCCAGCGAAAACAGGACCGCGAACAGGCCGGCGAGCCGGAAGCGCCGCTCCGATGCGTAGCGCTTGCGCAGCCGCCCCTCGAACTCGGGCGTGCGGGTCGGGGCGGGGGAGTTACTCATAGGCCTCGCGGAACCGTTTCACGACCCGCAGCGCGACGAAGTTGAGCGCCAGGGTCACCAGGAACAGCACGAACCCGAGCGCGAACGCGCTGAGCGTGGCGGGATGGTCGAAGCTGCCTTCGCCGGTCAGCATGGCGACGATCTGGAAGGTAACGGTGGTCATCGCCGCGAGCGGATTGGCGGTCAGGTTGGCGGCCGCGCCGGCCGCCATGACCACGATCATGGTCTCGCCGATCGCCCGGCTGATCGCCAGCATGACCCCGGCGACGATCCCGGGCAGCGCGGCGGGCACGAGCACCCGGCGGATGGTTTCGTTCTTGGTCGCGCCCATCGCCAGGCTGCCGTCGCGCATCGCCTGGGGCACCGCCGCGATCGAATCGTCGGCCATCGAGGAGACGAACGGGATAATCATCACCCCCATCACCAGGCCCGCGGCGAGCGCGCTCTCGCTCGAGGCGTTGGCGATCCCGGCGGCCCGCGCCGCGTCGCGGATCGTAGGGGCGACGGTAAGCGCGGCGAAGTAGCCATAGACCACGGTCGGGACCCCGGCGAGAATCTCGAGCGCCGGCTTGATCCATTTGCGCAAGCGCTGGTCGGCATATTGCGTCAGGTAGATGGCGCTCATCAGCCCGAGTGGGATCGCGACCACCATGGCGATGATCGCGCCGATATAGATCGTCCCCCAGAACAACGGCAGCGCGCCGTAGCGCGACGCGTCGGGATGCTCGGCGGCGCTCATCGGGTCCGGGCCCCACTGCAGCCCGAACAGGAAATCGACCGGGTTGACCATGCCGAAGAACCGCACGGTCTCGAACACCAGCGTCAGGAAGATCCCGAGCGTGGTGAGGATCGCCACCAGCGAAGCGAGCAGCAGCGCGGCGAGCATCGCGCGTTCGACCCGGGTGCGCGCGGCAAAGTCGGGCTTGACCCGCAAGAACGCCCACGCACCGGCCGCAAACGCGATCAGCAGGGTGACCGCGAGGCCGATTGCATCGGTCTGTCCGAACGCCCGCCGGAACGGGGCCACCAGCCCGCGCGCCTGGGGATGAAACACGTCGTGCGCGGCGCCGGTGGCGACCGCGTGCGCTTCGGCGAGGATCGCCTGCCGCTCCATCCCGAACGGCGGCAGCGCGGCGGCGGCCGGGCTCGACATCACCGCCTGCGAGACGAGCTGCGGCGCGGCCACGCTCCACAAGGTGACGAACAGCAGCACCGGCAGCGCGATCCACAGCGCGACGTACCACGCATGATAGACCGGCAGCGCGGCGGCCCGGGTTCCGGGGCTGCCGGTGAAGCGCCACGCCCGCGCGCGCGCCGCCAGCCAACCCGTCAGTCCAAGGCCCAGGGCCAGGAGGAGCAGGAAGGCGGGCGACATCGCGCGTCCGCGCGGCTTACTTCAGGCCGTCGGCGGCGAGAGCCGGAAAGTCGCTCGCGGCCTTGGCGCTGGCGGCGGCGACGTCGGCCGGGGCCGAGACGAATCCGGCGCCTGCCAGCGGTCCGTCCTTGCCCCACGACTTGGCCCATTCGGCGATGAACTCACGCAAGCCGGGGATTGCGCCCAGGTGCGCCTTCTTGACGTAGATGTAGAGCGGACGCGCGCCCGGATAGCTGAAATCCGAGATGGTGGCGTAGCTGGGCGCAACCGCGTTCATTTTCAGGCCCTGCAGCTTGTCGGCATTTTCCTCAAGGTAGGAGTAGCCGAACAGCCCGATCGCGTCGTGGTTGCCCTCGATTTTCTGCACGATCAGGTTGTCCTGTTCGCCTTGGTCGACATAGGCGCCGTCGCTGCGAACTTCGGTGCACAGCTGATCGTGCTTGGCCTTGTCGCTGTCCTTGAGCGCCTTCATCGCCGGGTCGGTCTCGCAGCCCTTGGTCAGAATCAGCTCCTTGAGCGCATCGCGCGTGCCCGAGGTGGAGGGCGGCCCGTAAACCAGGATCGGCTTGGCCGGCAGCGAGGGATCGATATCGTGCCAGGTCTTGGCGGTCTGGTCCTTGCCGAACGGATGCGCGGCCAGCGCGCGATAGACGATCGCCGGGGTCAGCGGCATGGTGATGCCGCCCTTCGAACTGGCAAAGGCGAGGCCGTCGAGCCCGACCTGGATCTCGACGATGTCGGTCACGCCGTTGGCCTGACAGGTCTTGAATTCGCTCGACTTCATCCGCCGCGAGGCGTCGGCGATGTCGGGGGTGTTGGCGCCGACGCCCTTGCAGAACAGCTCGATGCCCGCGCCGGTGCCGGTCGATTCGATGATCGGCGACTTCATGTCGGGGTGCGACTTGGCGAAGTTTTCCGCCACCAGCTTGGCGAACGGATAGACGGTCGAGGAACCGACCGCGCGGATCGAATCGCGCGTCGCTTCGCCGCCGCTGGAATTGCCGCCACATGCGGCCAGGGAAGCCGCGAGCGCCGCGGTAATTGCATAATGAGACAGCGATTTCATGATGGTCCCTTTCCGGTTTGGCGGGGTGCTAAGCAAAGTCTGTGACAAGCGCATGACAGGGGTCTGACACGCGTCAGAAGTCGAACTGCGCGCGCACGCCGAAGGTATCCGCCTGGTAACTGGGGTCGGTCCCGGCGCGGATCGCGGCATCGTTGATCCACAAGTGGCCGTAGTCGGCCAGGAAGCGAATATAGTCGGTCGGAATCCACAGCAGCGACAGCGCTGCGGTATCCTGCCGTCCGCCGATGATCGCGCCATCATTGAGATCGAGATGGTCGTAGCGGGCATTGGCCTGGATGGCGCCGATGCCGCCTTTACCCACCGGATGCGCCGGCTTGATCCGATCGTAGACCCCGCCCTTGTACGCGGTGGTGTCGCCGGGGGTCAGCAACATGCCGACTTCCGCGTATCCGCCCCAGAACGTCGGATCGGCCAAGCCGGGGCGCAACGCGGTCAGGCGGTGACCCTCGGCCGTCGCGTGGAACGGACCGGCGATATAGGCCAGCTCGCCGCCGAAGCTGCGCTCGCCGGTGGCACTGAACGCGCGGGTATCGACCAGCCGCACGTCGGTGGTGTGGGTGAATGGCCGCGCGCGGTACCGCGTCGTGGTCGCGGCATCGTTGAACTCACGGAAATGCGCGGAGGCTCCGATGTGCAGCACCCCGCTGCCGATCTTGGGCGAGACCACCACCCGCCCATCGAGGCTGTAACTGTTGTTGGTGTCGGCGCCCAGGTCGGCCGCATTGTCGGCGAACGCGCCCAGCTGCACCAGCACATCCTTGCCGGTGTATGTGCCCGACGCACCCACGCGCCGCTCGAACCCGAACGCCGAGTTGAACGCCGCCCGCTCGCGCATCGAAGTGAACAAGTCGCTGGTCATCTCTTCGAGACCCCAGAACGGTTTGTGCTGGCCGACCGTCAGAGTCAGGTGCGGGGTCGCCTTGTAAGTCAGGAACAGGTCGGTGATCTCGACCCCGGAATTGGCGACATCGACCTCGGCGCGATAGCCGAACCCGCCGGGCAAAGTGCCCTCTGCCCCGAGATAGGCGCGGCGCAATTCGGTGGCGTAACCAAGGCTCTTGCCGACCGCGAGAGTGCCGGGCGCGGCGACCACCGCGGTATCGACTTGCAGGCGGCCGCGCGGCTTGAACGAGAAGCCGCCAGGACCGGAAAACTCAG